>WQRV01000037.1 GCA_009786575.1 Chitinispirillia bacterium
TCGGCGTGGATCGCGTCGTCCTTGCTGTCTATGTCGAACGTGCCGGAGAATATCGTTATGGAGGAGTCGGCCTTGAGCCCCTTCGCGCTGGTCGCGACGGTACCGGAAGCGCCGCTCCCGCCACCCGTTTTGACCTTGAAGGCGGCGTTGGATATGTTCAGGCCGGTCGAGGCGTCGACCCCGTCTTTGCCGGCGGTTATGGTGATACTGCCGCCGGTTACGGAAACCACGCCCAGCCCGGCGTCCCGCTCCTCAGTCTTGATCCCGTCTTCGCCCGAAGTAAGGTTGAGCGTGCCGCCGGCAATGGTGACCGCGTCGTTGCCTTTGAGCGCGTTGTTGGGGGCGCTTACCGTTATATCCCCGCCCTCAATTTTGAGGCTGGCGCGGCTCCCTATCCCGTTGTTGCACTTGGCAGTTACGTTGAGTTTGCCCGTGCCCTTTATGGTCAGGTTCCTGCGTATTAATAGCGCGGCGTTCGGCTGCTCGTCAGGGTCGTAGCCGAAACCGTACTTGCCGTCCGCCGCATCCTGCCCGCCGTCGGCCAGAGAGTTCGTGGAATTGGTTGCGAGGACTACGGTAACGTCGGACTTTTTAAGGCAGACGAGCGGCGCGTAGTTCGGGCTCGTGATATGGGCATCTTTCAATATAACCGTAACATTCAGATCTTTCTTGGATACGGCTACAAAACCCTTGTTCAGCGTCCCCTGCACAAGATACGTCCCGCCGCCGGTAATCTCGACTATCGTCCCATAGTAGGGATCCTGCTCGATAATATTAACATTGTTACCGGTAAAATCAGCGGTCGTCCCTTTCAAATTGATAATAGTCGTGTCGCCCGGCATAGCCTCGGGGATAATGGTTAGCACAAAGTCCTGACGCGGGTTTCGTCCTTCTATCGGAGTGAATGGGCGCGTTATAGTGTTGTATCCCGCCGCGGTAACGGTTATTGTCCACTCCCCGTATCCGTCGTCAGCCGCACTCTTTCGTAATAAAGGGCTATCAGCGGCAAATACCGCGTTGATATTCAATATGCTGCCGCTGTGGGTCAGTCTGGTGGTGAAGGAGTTGCCCTTCGTTCCCTTGACCGAGAGCAGGTAGACGCCGGCAGGGATGTTGGCACGAGAGATTCTGGCTGTCCCATTTGAGGCAGACGCTTTACCGTTCAGTATCCGCTTACCGTTTAAAGAGTACAGGGATATGGATGCGTTCTGATACTGTTGAGAGTTTAAGCTGAGGGTAACGTTTTCGCGGTTGTGGCTGACCCACGCCCCGGAATTTGTCCTGTTCCGCATCCGGTGCGATACTGATGCGTCAGCGGCCAGTTTTATGTTGAAGATTTGCTCAGCGCCGCCAGTAACGCCGCCAACGGTTCCGATACCGCCTTCGGCAGGAGGGTCAATCCGGATGTCGGCATCTACGTTTACGAGAACCGGCACCTGCGCGTCCACATCCTGTGCAAGCGCGCCCCCCGCCAGTATCATCGCAGAAAAAAACGCCGCCGCAACAAAAACAGATACCTTAGACATACGTAACCCCCTGAATTATTAGGACATATCAATCCTGTAAGCGCTGCAATCCCGCTTAGGAATCAACAATGGCACCTACTCTATATTATAATATAACACCTGTGCGCGCCCGGCGCAAAATAAATTTTTATACCTCGCCGGAATCCACCCCCCAATTATTACAAAAGATTTACACAGCCGCCCCTGCGATTTTTCATTGGAATGGTATATTTACAGCGTAGGGTGGCTTACACACTAAATGAGGGGGTTGGGTATGATGGAAATGGAAATTAAAACTACTATCGGGCATCTATCGGGGCCCGGGCATACCTTCGAGCCGGATACGAAGGTTAGTAAGATCTTTATGACCATGATCAACAATCAGGCCATAACCGACTTTACGGTTGTGGACGGCAACAGGGTAGTGGGCTTCATGCCGGGGACCGCGTTTAACGAAATACTGAACTGCAAGTACCGCTACCGGGCCTACTCCCAAAAAACCATCCGCGAGGTGGTGCAAGACCGCGAGTTTCTCAAAGTCGACCACCGTATGCCGTTAGGATGCGTGGCGAAACTCGCCGCGCAGCGGCCCTACGGGAGGCAGCGCAACCCGATAGTCGTGGAAGACGAAAACGGGTACCACGGCATCGTAACAATGAATGACCTGCTCAAGGCCGTCTGCGGCAAAGGCAAAGACGCCATAAGCGGAGCCGTAGATATGTGGTATATTTACGAGCAGTATGTAAAAAATACACCCGTTTAACGGAGAGGGGCAATATTATGGGGATGGAGCTCGATATGATGGAGATGGAACTTGATATGATGGAGATGGAGCTTAATGCTGACAGGCAGATTCTTGTCGGGTACGAAGTGGTGGAACTGATAGAGGAGCTTCTAAGGATATCCTCTGTTGATACCTGTGAATAGGCAGACGGCAACGGCAACTTGTGTACGCTTTACTCGGAATCTTACGCAAATTTTACACAAATACGCCCTTAATCTTCACATTGAGGTGGTATATTATGAATAGGACGGAAAAATACACACTTTTAAAGAAGCGAGGTAATATTATGGAAATGGAACGCGAATCGGGCAGGCAGATCCTTATCGGGTACGATCTGGTGGAAGAGCTTATCAGGGCAGTCTCCGACGAGGCCCGCGACGACGATGACGATGACGACGACTGGTACACATTTTAATCGGTTCACAGCGGGGATGCAATCATCTCCCGCAAACCGAAGCGGATTGCCGTCGACGACATCGTTTCGAGGTCCTCGGCGGTTTTGATGACGGCGTACATATTTGGTCCGACCGTCAGGATCAGCGGTTTTTTTGCGAACGGGAGGATATCCGTCGCGGCGTAGCCTATTTTGGGAGACCGGGGGAGGAGCGGTAAAACCTCTTTCGGCGGGGTCGCGTAATCCGGCAGGTTATTATCCTCCAACAGTTTACGGTCAATCGCGTAGAGGCCGGTGTTGAACGGGAGGTACGCGCCTGTATCTTTGTTGGTGACGGTGCGGGTTTCGTCATTCCGTATGTCCTGTTCGATGATGCAGACCGAGCGCTTGCCGTTCTTATCAATACACACAAACGTCCCGAACGGGTCCTTGGCGTCAAAAGCAGCTCTTGGGATCCCCACACCCACGCAGTCGTGGCCTTTCGCCGCGGATGACATGTATGCAAGCATTTTCGGCTCGTAGATGGCGGTCCCCTGAACAACTAACAATTTTTCGCACCCCAAATCAGCTAACCATTGGAGGGTTGACTGATTATCGGTACCGCCGGGGTCATCCGTATCGGCCCTCTGCTTCAGTTTCATAAGCGGGCCGCCGGTTTCGTCGGGCTGGGTGACGGGGTATTGGTTGCCGTCTGTCAATTGTACGGCGATTTTTTCATCAACGGTAAAATGCAGCCGTTCGTCCTGCGATACTACCTTGACGTGGGATAATCCGAAATTATTGTGTTTTTTGAGGATTTCCGGGATGACCCTGTCCGTAATAGATCCGGCGGGTCCGGTGGTGACTATCACCGGGATATCAAGGCCATGTTTGCGGCATATCCGCCCGACCATAGCCAGATTGATCTGCAGCGCGCCGAAATCCTCATAAAAACCTTTAAGCGGATACGTGGCTTTCGTGAAATCCCGCAATGATTCCGCCGGAACGCCCTTATCCAGCAGGCTCAGCCTCAACCGCTCCCCTTCCCCCCCTGCCGTGAAGACGACCGCGAAGTTGGCCATATCCTCAAACGAACTGTTCAGGGATTGATACCCGGCAACATCCGGGAAGCTCTGAACGGCGCCGTCTAACACTTTTTTAGAAGTGGTGACATTTTCAAGCGCGTGCCTTCGTTTACCGAGATGATCGTTAAAAACATCCGGCGGGAAGCGCTGATTCATCAACGCCAGAAATCCGTCAACACGGGAAGGCGCCAGAGATTCCCAATTGCAAACCACGTCTTTCAGAGCGTCAATCGTCCACATATTCATAATTTGTCCAATTCTCGAATGATCTTATTTACAACCACCTCAACGTTCTTTTTTATATCAGACTCCCAAAATCTTAATACCTTCCAACCATTTTTCCTTAATTCTTTATTCACCGTTTTATCACGTTCAACGTTTCTCTTGATTTTTTTTACCCAATAATCTTTATTTGTTTGTGGCATAATAAATTTTCGTGGATTACAATGCCAAAAATCTGAATCAATAAATACTACTATTTTTTTTCTGCGGAAAACTATATCTGGTTTCCCGATTATTTTATTAACGTGTCTAGCAAAATAGATTCTACGATACTTTAAAGTATTCATCACAAGAAGCTCTGGCACCGTATTCTCAGAACGAATATGCTGCATATTTTTGCGGCGGCTGTCTTTAGATAAGTTATCCATTACGCATTAAACGTGAAAATCCATATAATATTCGTCACCAATTTTATAAAAAATCACGTCCTCTCTCCCATAACGTTTTAAATGCTCACGCCGTACAACTGCACCATTTTCCAATCCCAGCCTATTTCTGAAATATTCACCTAAATAACTATTATTTTGTGGGGTATGGATAGTTTGTCCGTCCTTGCTCTTTTCCGCTCGCCGGCATAAAAATGATTTGTTATCATCTGTAACAACATTAAACCATTGCGGTGAAGGAGGAAAAAAATCACTATTGTAGACATCTGGCGGCAGTTGAATATATGCCTGATTCAAATCCCGCTTATAATTTTCTCGATGTCCCCAATTTAATCCAGCGTGATTTTGTACTTCTCCAGTTTTCAAACTATATAATGGCACTGAAACATGTTCTACTGCTACATTTCCGGCATCTCTGCCGGGATGTGGATCTTCATGGATATGTTGCCGATAATAGTTAGCATCATTCATAATGGTTATTAGCGTTTCTGCTTCATGATGATTACAAAAAATAGAGTTCTTTTCAATTGATTGTAAATAGTCAGAAATATCCGTATCTGTTATTTCTGCCATCAATTCACCCTGACGTTTGCTAAAAGCATGCCGTGTGTAATTTGCAGAGCCAATAAATGTCCTATATAGCTGTTTATTCTTGTACCAAGCATATAACTTACTATGAATAGGTGGTTCTTTATAGATATAACTGCAAGAAAAGCTATCTTTAAATGCACCTGCCGCAGACGTCATAATACTTTGAAAGCCGTTATGGTTGCTCAAAGATAGTCCAGCTAAAGGACACATCCCAACAAGAAGCGAAATATTGACATTTAAACCATTACCATACAAATCTTCTAGATGTTCTGACGCCATTGCAGACGTTGCGAATCCTGAAATAATTTTAAGTGTATCGGCCCCTTCCTGACAAGGCTTTACCAATACCTCATAATACAATTTTGAATAAATCATGATACTAACTCCGATTCGGGTTCTAAAAGGTATGTTAATCCAAGACTTTGGACATTGAAAATGTCTTTATGATTCTCTTGAATCAACGGTGATAGATTGTAATCATCATATGCATATTCAATACGAGCAAAACTATTTAAAATAGCTTCAAATATAATTTTTACACCATCAACAGGAACAGCCATCCCAATCTGTTTTCTGACACTTTCCTTTGAACCTTCAAAAACAAAGTCGTCAGGAAACGTCTGTAGACGTGCCCGCTCTCTATTAGTTAGTGCTCTATTTTCTTTCCAGTGGTACACATGTGTTCCACCTCCACCTGAGCCAGTAATTGTGTATGCAGGCCTGTTCGGGTCAAGCCGCCGGTATATTTGACTGATTTTTGCACCAGTAATATTTAACTGCAATTCTTCTGGAATAGTAGCGGTAAAAGCATTTTCACCAGGTTTAATATATTTTAAACGTTTAACAACATCTTCGGACTGTTTCGTCAGTTCGTTATTTGGAGCATTTTTAGAAATTGGCGGGTTTTCTATAGCATCCCTGCAGGTTCGTCTCTTTGCTTGAAACTGAGCCGTTGACGGAACTTTATATACAATATAATAATCTCTGCGTATTCCAACAATAATTATTCTATGCCGTGACTGCGGAACTCCATATTCCTCAAACTTATAAACATGAGGGTATACAGAATATCCGGCAGAATACATATCATCCAAAATTTTAGAAAAAGCTTTGCCGTCGTTAGCATTTCGCAGACCACCAACGTTTTCAGCTAAAAACCAAACTGGTCGAAATTTTTTTAGGGCTTTAATTCCATATGAATATAATGGACCATGAACTCCATCCATGCCTTTCTGTTCACCTACGACACTAAAATCATTACAGGGAAAGCCAAATGCCAATGCATCAATATCCGAAATTTCCTCAAGCTTTTTATAATTTAATTTTCTGATATCTTGACAAATAACCGTTTTTTCATTTTTTGCCACATTCCGAACAAATGTAGCACACGTATCCTTATCATAATCGTTTGCCCATGCATGAACGATTTTATAAGATGGTTCTGCAATCATTGCAGTCATCGCAGCATATCCTATGCCGCCAGGACCACAAAACAATTCTCCAAGTTTAAACTGCATATTTAATCACCTCATACGTTCTTTAGTAATTATAACCACAGTTAACCGTATAACAATCCACGGTATATAATATTTAATAATATAATATTTTCCAAGCATATCTGCAAACTTTTTTTATAATATCCAAAATAACCTAGCAATCCATAACCTGAATAACGTGCCTACCCCATATAACAGTCGAAATGCACATGGCATTCCGTTTGGAGAGCAGTTTCAAACCTCTTCATATACCTATTAACTAACCACCACGATATCCGCACCCAAATTCAGAAAATCCTCAACGAACGACGGGTAGGTGATCTCCGCCGCTTCGGCCCCTTCTATCACCGTTTCCCCGTTGGCGTTCATCCCGGCCAATGCTAACGCCATTGCCACGCGGTGGTCGTAGTGGCTGTTTACGTTTGCGCCTTTCAGGCTTCCGCCGCGCACTACCATTCCGTCGGGCAGCTCTTTCACATCGATCCCCATTTTGCCGAGTTCGGAGGCCATTACGGATATTCTGTCGGTCTCTTTTATTCTGGCCTGCTCTACGTTGCTGAATACGGTTTCGCCATGCGCCGCCGCTGCCGCTACCGCCAGAGCGGGGAGCGCGTCGGGCATTGCGTTGAGGTCTAAAATAGCGCCCTTGAGCGAGCCGCCGTAGACTGTTACCGAGCTGTCGCCGCGTTTTACTTTCGCGCCCATCGTTTCCAAGTGGCGGAAGACCTCCTTGTCGCCCTGCGGGTCGGAGAAGTCGAGCCCGCACAGTTCTATCGCGCTGCCGTTTATGGCGGCGGCCACCGCAGGGAAGGCCGCGCTGGAGAAGTCGGCGGGGATGGCCATGTCGAACGGCTTGTAGCTCTGCGCGCCGCGGATCACGTACGTCGTAAGCTCTTTCGAATATTCGATCTCTATCCCCTGTTTGGCGAGCCACCAGAGCGTGATCTCTACGTATGGCTGTTCGTGCAGATCCTGCACTGTGATGTGCGAGTCTTCCGGGGCAAGCGGGCAGGCGAAGAGGAGGCTCGATACGAATTGGGACGAGATGCCGTTCACTACCGCGCGTCCGCCCTTGAGCGGGCCTTGCACTGAGAACGGAAGGTCCTGCCCGCTGCCCTCCATTGTAACTTTTACGCCGAGCTGTTCGAGCGCCTCCATTAGCGGTTTCACGGGCCTCCCCCGCAGCGACGCGTCGCCGTCGAAGCGCCTCGCCCTTCCGCCGAGCGCGGCGGCGGACGCGAAGAGGTTGAGGCCGGTGCCGGAGTTGCCCATGTCTATCATGTCGGCGCCAAGACTCATGTCGCCGCCGATGCCGGTTACGTACACGTCTTCGCCGTCGGCCTCAACTGTTGCGCCGAGCGACGCCGCGGCCCGCATCGCCGACGCGCCGTCGCCTTTGAGGAGCGGACACCTTATTACCGAGTCGCCGGCGGCAAGCGCGGCCACCAAAAGCGCGCGTATCGTGTGCGACTTCGAGGGAGGTATCGTTATGGCGCCGGAGAGAACCGACGGGTGGACTATCCATTTCATCTTCAGCATATCCTTATCCGCAGACGACAAAATTTATCTTTTGTCAATCAGCATCGTTATTATCGTAAAAAACGCTATCCCCTGTCAACCAGCGCCTGCAGCTCTGATTCACTGAAAAGACCGCCGGGCGCGTGTACGCCGGTCCAGTATTTAAAAGACGCAAGCCCCTGGTGGAGCAGCATCATAATACCGTTTTTTGTTTTGCAGCCTGCCTCAGCCGCCTCTTTCAAAAAGCGCGTGGCGGCAGGATTATATATAACGTCAAACACCATCATCCCCGCGTGAAAAAAACTTTTGCCGAGCGGAGTGCTGTCTATGTTCGGATGCATCCCCACACTTGTACAGTTGACAAGGAGAGAACAGTCATCAAATATTTTTTTACTGTCCGATGAACCCAATTTACAATAACTAACCGGAACCGCCCCCAATTTTTCAAGGGATGACGCCAGCGCCGCGGCCTTTTCAGCCGATCTTGCCGCTATCGTCAGCGACCGGCACTTCCTGTTCAAAACAAGCGCCGCGCCAAGCGTTCTGGCGGTACCGCCGCTCCCGAGTATCACCACGCTGTCATCACCCATTCTGTGCCCGGCCGACTCAAGCGCCATGTAAAAACCCGCCGGGTCCGTCGTCGTACCGCAGAGCCTGCCGTTTTCCATGTATAGCGTGTTGACCGCCCCCGCCGCCGCCGACAGTTCCGACACCTCATCGCAATATCTGAGCGCCGCCTCCTTGTGCGGGATCGTCACGTTGGCGCCGGCCATCCCCGCGCGCAGCGTGTAAATCGCCGAATGCAGATCCTTAGGCGGAACGCAGAGCGGTACGTAAACATACGGCAGCCCAAGCTCCGAAAAGGCGCGGTTGTGTATCTGCGGCGATATGGAGTGGGCGACCGGAAAACCCAGAAGGCATACGCATTTCGTTTGGCCGCATATATTGGATTCCACAGAAATCCGTCCTTCCCGTTTATAGATTCAGCGATTAAATATTATACCCGCGCCGTGGTGCAGCATCACAGCTGTCGTGCAGCTGCGCCGCGGTGCAGGTACAATAATTAATACTCGTGTTCCTTCTCGGTAATATTGCCGAAGTCTTCCCGCCACGACTCCAGCTCCTGCACAATGCTCGACTGCTTGAGTTTTTTGAGCGCCTTTATCTCTATCTGGCGCACTCTCTCGTTTGTCAACTTGAGCTTCGCGCCTATGTCGCCGAGCGTTTTGATGCGGCCGTCATCGAGGCCGAACCTCATTATTACCGTCTCGCGTTCCTTATGGTCGAGCGAGTCGAGCACTAAGTTTATGTGCTCCCTCAAATTTTCGAGCGACAAGCGGTTGAACGGGTCTTCGCTGCGCGTGTCCTCTATGTACTCGCCTATCGTCGTCCCGTCTTCGTTGCCCACCTCCATATCGAGCGATATGGGGTTGGCGGCGCACTCGAGAGCGAACTCCACCTTCTCTTCGGAACACTTGAGCTCCTCGGCAATTGTTTCGACAGACGGGTGCGAGCCGTGCTGCAGGCTGTACCTCCTGCTGAACTGCTCCACCCTGTTTACAAGGTCGAATGTGCTCGCGGGCAGGTGGATAGTCTTCGACTTCTCGTGTATGGCGCGGGATATCGCCTCGCGTATCCACCAGATCGCGTACGTCGAGAACTTGTACCCCTTGTGGTAGTCAAAATTGTCTACCGCGGTGATAAGCCCCTTGTTCCCCTCCTGTATAAGGTCGCTTATCTCCATGCCCCTGTGGACGTAGCGCTTGGCGATGCTCACCACAAGCCGCACATTGGCCTCAATGATGGCGCACTTGGCCTGATTGCGCTCGCCTTCCCAGTAGGAAAATCTCTCTAAGAGCAAGTCTAACTTGTTTTTCTGCAAAAACGCCCTGTATTTTTCGAGTATATCTTTTATCTGCCTTGTATTGAGGCGCAGCTGCTGGCACTTTTCCACATACTGGTCGCGGATCTGGGCGATCTTGCGGAGGAACTCATCCTCACTCGAATCGCCGGAGACGTCCTCAAGCTTTTTGGCCTGTCCATAGAGGGTCTTTATCTCCTTGACGCTTGCCAGAAACGCGTTGCGCATCTTTTCGACCAGCACCGGGTCTTTCACCTGATCTTCGTCTACCCTCAGCACGTCTGCCGGCTCTATGAGGCCGTCTTCAAGCTGGGTGCCTATTCGGTACAGGGTTTCAAGGATTAGCGGTTCCCTGAAAGCCATGTCTAAGAGGTTGCGGCGCGCGAAGTGGATGAGGATAGCCTGCTCCACCTCCTGGCCGCGGTTCATGAGCGGAACGCGCCCGAGGTTGTTCAGGTACATCCACGTCGGATCGTTATAGTGCATGTCCTTCGCGTCTTTCGACACATCTTTACGAGTGTCCCTACCGGTACTTTTATCCATATATCTGCTCTTCTCCATTTATACTCTCTATTGTCAGGATTACATCGAATAACCTACCGACAGCCCCATCTCCATCCCGTCCTTCTTAACGCCGTCCTTAGACAGGAACGTCATCCAGAGCGACACCAAAAGGCTCTCCTCTAACGCGCCGTCCGCCCCAAGCGTAACACCGCGGGTACGCGAGAAACCGGGTAGATACACACCATCGCCGGACAGGTAAGTCTCGGGCCGGTACAGCACATTTTTGCTCTTGCCCGAAATTACATTCACCGGGTCAAGGCCGGAATGTACAGGCCCCAGGATCCCTGACGCCCCAGATATAAAATACGCTATCCGCGGGGTAATATGCAACGGCAGTTCCAAATATTTGTTCAGCTGCGTAGACGCCCCAATGGAAATGCTGTGCAGCGTGCGCGATTCTACGGCAGGCTGGGGATACGCAGACCCGCAATCCAGCGACATGGCCGCCAGAGAGTATTCGACATGCACATCGGCGTATTTGTGCAGCCTGCCCCCCGCGCCCACGCCGAAGTGGAACCCAAACAGGCTGTAGCCGGTGTTGGGCACTGCATCGTACATCAGCCACGGCCAGTTATCTTCGTGCGGATTGCGCATCTTGCCGGAGTTATTCGATATGCCGAGGAGCAGCCCGAGCGCGGCGGCGTACTCCTCGGAAACCGGTATCTCGCCATGCGTCACAAGCGCTACGCGGAGGCTGTCGTTCCTTATCGCGCTGGCATTGCCGCGCGCGTCAACCTGCGGGACGCCGGACAGCCACTGTGAGGAATAGACGAAGCGGCTGAACGCGTACGACACCGAGAGGTTGCTGCGCACCGGCATCTCATCATCGCCGAAATCTATATTGCCGCCGATCTCCGGCAGGTTCGTCTGGGCCGAAAAGTCCCTGCGCCCTATATTATTATTCGGTACATGCAGCGTATCGGCATGCCCAGTGAAGTTGATGAAGAAGCCTATCCTCAAAAACGGGTGCACCTGCCCCCCCACGTCAAGCCGCAGTTTTTCAAATCCGCCAATAAACCTTACACTGTCGCCATTCTCCCACTCCTGAGTGCCAATGTACCCGTCAAACATGATTGACGTGCGAAAAGTGCCTTCCGCGGCCTGAGATGCCAACGCCAGCCCAAAGCGGTGCAGCGGCAGGCTGATATCATTTGGGCCGTTATCGTACGACATGATGTCGGGGCCGTAGAACAGTTCGAAGAACGAGCGGCCCGGCTGGCCCATCCTTATCTTCTGGCCTCTAAGGTAGTGCCCCGTCTCGCCGCCGAAACCGTAGTACCTGTAGCCAAGGTCTATGCTCATGCGCTCCTTCGGCCGGGAGAGGTCAAACAGCCCCAGCGGCGAACCGGCGAGATCGTAGCTGTTGTAGCGGGCGGCATCGGTAAGGAACGGACGCCCCTCAACCATCATGCCGGCCTGCCTGTCAACAGCGCGGTACTGCGCGAAAGACGCTGATACCGCGGCAGCCACCGCCATCAACACAACAATTCTTTTCATACACCCTCCATTCGCCCCTAACGAATAACCCTTGACGCAAGGGAAAAATATATCAGCACCCCGCTGATATCCACAATGCTTGTAACAAGCGGTGCGCTCGCCGCAGCCGGGTCCTTCCCGAACCGCTGCAGTATAAACGGCAAAAGCACCCCAACAAGGCAGCTCGTTACAAGTATAAGCACCATCGACGCCGCAACCACAAGCCCTACACGCATACCGCCCCTGAAAACCGCAACCCCGGCAATAGCCGCCGCCATCGTAAGGCCAAGAAGCAGCGACACCAGAAACTCCTTGCCCAGCATCCGCCCCAGATCGCGCCTCCTCACATTGCCGGTGGCCAGCGCACGCACTAAAAGCGTGGACGACTGCGATCCGGCGTTACCGCCGCTGCCTATGAGGAGCGGCAAGAAAAACACCAGCGCCACCGCCGCCGCAATAGTGTCGGTAAAAAACGACATCCCGAAGCCCGACAGTATATTTACAAAAACAAGCAAAACCAACCACACGATCCGCCGGCGGAACAGTACCGATACCGCCGCCTCCCTTATGCTCTCTATGGGCCCCTCGCCGTCGGCCTCAATACTCACGGCGCCCAGCTTGTGGAAGTCCTCCGTCACCTCCGCCTCAGCCACGTCCATCATGTCGTCGATAGTCACAATCCCCAAAAGCACCCCAGCCGAGTCTACCACAGGCAGCGCGAGATAGTTGTACTTCTTGATCATCGCCACAGCCGCCTCCTGGTCGCTGTAGCCGTTGAGCGACACTACGCTGCCGTCCATTATGGACTCTACCGTCTTCTCCGGCGGCGCGAGGACAAGGCGGCGCAGGGGTATCTCATCTAAAAGCTTGCCCGTCTCGTCGGTTACATAAACCACGGTGATCGTCTCGCTGCCGCGGCCGTGCTTCCGTATGTGCGAGAGCGCTTCCGAAACCGTCCACTCCGCGCTGATGTCCACGAAGTTCGGCGTCATTACCCTGCCTACGCTGCCCTCAGGGTAACCGAGCAGCTGCCGCGTCTCCTTGAGGTCTTCCGGCGAAAGCAGGCTGAAGAGCCGCCGCGTAACCTCCGCCGGCATCTCCTCAATGAGCGCTATGCGGTCGTCGGGGCTGAGGTCGGCAAGCAGGCCGCGCACCTCGTGGTTCGACAACTCGTTAAGAAGGTCATCCTGAGACCCCGGCGTAAGCTCCGAAAAGACCTCCGCACCGTACTGCCGCGGCAAAAAACGCAAGAGCAGCACACGCGTAGGCTCCTCAATAGACTGGATAAGCGCGGCAACCTCCGCCGGCGGCCAGCTGATAAGCGCCTCGCGCATATCGGTCCACTTCCGCTCGCGGATAAGCTGGATAATCTCAGGAGTGAGAAGCTCTTTAAGCAAAAGACGCGCCTTTCCCGGAACCAACAGCGGCCCTCCATAAAAATATTATATGGCGCGGGCGTGGAGATAATTAATATCAATTTTTAGTAACAGCCCAAAACCACGTGACTTCCAGAACGGCGAAATGCATTTGACGGAGCCATAGCGGAAAGCCGGATACTACCTGATCACAACCCTGTGATTAAACACCGGCACTCCGTTACTGCTAACGCGGATGAAATGACTCACCCCTAAACCAACTCCCACCCGCTAAGCGCCTAAGACAGCGCAACCGCGGCAGCGGCTGTTATTATTGCTATTAACTTGACAATCATGTTCATCATAAATACCCTGCAAACCCGTCACCCGCACTTCGAGTACCCGCACGACTTGCACACCGCGCACCCGCTCTCATGCTCCATAATCCCGCCGCACTCCGGGCACTGCGGGCAGTAGCCCATGTCGAGGCCGGAATACGGGATTTGTATGGCTGCCGTCTTTCCGGCGGTCTCATTGATAGCCTTCTCGAGCGCGCGGCCTATGGCGTCGGCGCAGGAGAGGATCATCTCGCCCTCGTGCCATGTGGGGCTAGGGCAGCGGATGCCGCGCAGCTGGCTTACTATGACCGCAGGATCGATCCCCGAACGCAGCGCGAGCGACACCAACCGCGCTACAGCCTCGGCGTTGGACGCGGGGCAGCCGCCGGACTTGCCCATCTGGGTGAAGAGCTCGCAGAAGCCGTGCGGGTCGGAGTTGACGTTCACGTAGAGCGTGCCGCAGCCGGTCTTCGTCTTGTAAGTACGCCCCTGCGTAACGTCCGGGCGCGGGCGCGGGTGGATCATCCCGGCGAACGGGAAATCGGCAGCCGGGGCGCCAGGGGTACCGCCGCTTGTGAGCACCTGGTTCTGCCTCGACCCGTCGCGGTAAACGGTAACGCCCTTGCAGCCGAGTTCATAAGAGTAGCGGAATACCTCCTCAACCTCCTCAACCTTGGCCTCGCGGCGGAAGTTGACCGTCTTCGATACCGCGTTGTCGGTATACTTCTGGAAAGCCGCCTGTATCGTCACGTGCCAGCGCGGCTCAATGTCGTGCGAAGTAACGAACACATCCTTAATGCGCTTGGGGATGCCGTGGATCCTGTCGAGGCTGCCGTACTCGGCGACCATCTTCATGAGCTCCTCCGAGTAAAAACCCTCGCTCTGCGCGATCGCCATGAAATCGGGGTGGATCTCGAGGAACCGCTTGCCGTCGAGCACGTTCTTCTCGTAGACTATGGCAAACAGCGGCTCGATGCCGCTCGAACAGCCGGCGATCATGCTTATCGTGCCGGTCGGGGCAATCGTCGTAACCGTGGCGTTGCGCATCTGCAGGCCGCCCTCCTTGTCGTAGACCGACCCGCGGAAGTTCGGGAACGTTCCGCGCTCGCGGGCCAGGTACGCGCTCACCTTCCGCGCCTCATCCTGGATGAACTTCATAACATCCTCGGCCACGCCGGCGGCGGAGGTCGAATTGTAGGCGATCCCCAGCGCTATCAGCAGATCCGCATACCCCATAACACCTAAGCCGATCTTGCGGTTGGCCCTGGTCATCTCGCCGATCTCCGAAAGCGGGTAGCGGTTCACCTCTATTACATTATCAAGAAAACGGACGGCGGTCTGCACCGTCGAGCCGAGCCGCTCGTAGTCCACCACCCTCTTGCCGTCCTTCGTGCAGAACATCTTGGCGAGGTTGATAGACCCCAGGTTGCAGGACTCGTAGGGCAAAAGCGGCTGCTCGCCGCAGGGGTTCGTGCTCTCCATCCGCCCCACGTGCGGTGTGGGGTTAGACTCGTTGATCCTGTCCAAAAACACAACCCCCGGCTCGCCGTTCTTCCACGCGAGCTCCACGATCCTGTTAAATACGCGCGACGCCTTGAGCCGCCCCATCTCGTCGCCGGTGCGGGGGTTGCGCAGCGGGTACTCCTCCCCCTTCTTGAGCGCCTCCATGAACTCTTTGGTAATGCCGACCGATATGTTGAAGTTGGACATCACGCCGTCTTTCGCCTTTAGCTCAATAAAATCAAGGATTTCCGGGTGGCTGCACGACAAAATCCCCATATTGGCCCCGCGGCGGGTGCCGCCCTGCTTGACCGTCTCGGTCGCCATGTCGAACACGCGCATGAACGACAGCGGGCCGGAAGATATCCCCTTTGTGGACTTGACGCGGTCGTTTTTCGGGCGGATGTGCGAGAACGAGAAGCCGGTGCCGCCGCCGCTCTTGTGGATTAACGCGGTGTTCTTCACCGACGTGAAGATCTCCTCCATCGAGTCACCCACGGGGAGGACGAAGCAGGCGCTTAGCTGCTGGAGCTCACGGCCGGCGTTCATGAGCGTGGGGGAGTTCGGCAGGAACTCGAGGCCGGCCATTACGTTATAGAACCGCTCCGTCCACAGATCAGTGTTGGCCTCGTCGCTGAAAAGCTTCTCAGCCGACGCGATGTTCTCGGCGACCCTGAAAAAGAGCTCCTCGGGCCCCTCGGTCGCGTTGCCGTTGTCGTCTTTCATCAGATACCGCTTCTCGAGCACAACCCGCGCGTTGGCGCTGATAGCGGCCTTCTTCTGTATGAGCCGCTCCTTAAGCCCCCCGCCCTTCGGCGCCGGAGCCGAGGCGGTGAGGATCGCGGATTTGACGGTTTTGTTCAAAACTTCGGTTACAATATTGCCGGATGCAGCTTTAGACGCCATATTTATACCCGCCTCTTCCCTTACTATTTATATGTTTATCAATGAATTAACATTAATATCCGCTGACAGCCTCGTTAATGACCAATATAATTACCGTTTAAAATGTCATTATCTATGCCGTGCGTAGTAGAAAATAGGTTATCGGGGAATGGATGTCAATACTATTTATACAATATTTTGTGGCAGAGGCGGGACAACGCCACAACGCATTGATTTCGGGGGATAGGGGGCGGCGGCGCCCCCCGCAAGGCCGCGCCGGACCGGCCAACGGCAGGTTTTGACGGACTCTGCCCTCTATGCCGCACCTGTTATATAAGATAATGTAACAAGACCGCTCCGGATATATTCTAATAGTAATATCCCGGATCAGTAAGTATTATACTATATTATAGTTATTATCCCACAACATTGCATTATCCACGCAAGGGGGCCTGGCGTATGAGCGTCAAAAAGCTGTTTCTGTGCATGTCGGCGGCCGCGGTTACGGCCGGATTCATTATCACGGGCTGCGGAGACTCGGGGACCGGGCCTGACGGCGAAACGTCCAACCCGTTCGGCGATTCGGAAGCCATAAAACTCGCGCTCGCCGCGCTCAACGACTCAGCCCGGGCGGCGGAGGCGCTGGAATATACCCGGCGCATGGATTCCGTCGCGGCCGCGGACGCGCAACGCAGCGCGGGCACCGCCGATACTCTGGCTACTCAGGACTCGCTGGCCCACCTCAAGCTGCTGGAGCGTATAGCCAACCCTGAGCCTCCCAGAAAACCCGCCTTTCCATTAAAAGACCCCCTCCCGAAAAGAGCCGCCGAGTGGATCGGCAACGGCTATAACATTACCAGCGATCTCTTTGGGGACATGGCTCAAAGGGCCAAAGTCCTTGATATAAACAAAATACTTGCCGACAGCCTGATCGAATCCCGCAGCTCAGGAGGGGATTCCGGGCCGTATACAGGGATGACAATCAATGAATACCGGAGGAATAGATTCCAATCTACCCAAATACCCGGATACTTGAAACCATATGCATTTTCCGGCGATCTTGAACGCCGCTTCGGCAAGGACAGATGCGAGAGCAACAAGTATGTTTTTGGTTCATACGTATCCGAAACAGTAAAAGGCTCATACTTCATTACATACCCCGAGGATCTTCACAACTACTTAACAGACAATTTCCAAAAAGCGCTGGAAATAAACACTCCGCAAGACCTTATACATTCATACGGAACCCATGTAGTGTTAGGCGTCAAAATGGGAGGGCGATTTGAATACAGCCTGAGTACGGCCAGAAGCAATTTCAACACCACCAATAGCACTTTTTACGACTACATTAATAAAAAAGCCGGGCGTTTCATAAGCGGAACAGAAAGCCCCGCAAGCCTGCCCAATTTAATTTATTTTACAGAGAAAGAACATATAATTATTAGGGGCGGCGATCTTACACTCGTGATTGGCAGCCACAGCCACCTTAGTGACTGGCGCGCCTCTCTTACAGACGACAATCTGGCGTGCATCGGTTTTGCGGGGGTACAGGACGCCATCCTTCCGCTCTCCTACTTCGTCGCCGATGCCCAAAAAAGGCGCGCGCTCCATAACGAAATACAGAACTACATACAGAACAGCCGTTTCGAGGTACGCGAAGAACTTGTTGCCACGTCAATGTTCTTCGATACCGACATCCGGATGGTTGCCGACCTCGTTGAGGGCGACAAAAAAATGTCGAGTTCACCGGACGCAATTTATCGCTGGAATATAGAGGTCGGCACGGCTACGCTTGCAGACAGTTACGGCGACATCTACAACACCGTTCGGGTACCCATCACATACACCATAAAAGAAAACGGCGACGATAACACAACATACAAAAAAAACGATACAGTCAGTTTCGACATCCGCGGCAAGAATATCGTCGGCATAGACCAATATCACGCCTATAACTTCAGTTCCAACCAATACTCGCCAACAAAAAACTGGACACATGTTATCGACAACATAGACAACCATTCATATTCAGTACAGGATGCCTGGGTAAAAGCCGGCAACAGCGATTACGACGTCGGCTACCGGATCAGCAGGCTGCACCTGCGCCTCATAACAACGAAACCGCCCGAAGACGTCCGCACGGTTCTCGGCAAAAAGAAGTAGGCATCAGAATATACGGATGGCGGGCGGCAACAGAGCTGCCCGCTACCCTTAAAAATCAACGCCTTATCGCGGCAAAAACGTCAGTAGCTCCAGCCCCGACGCCTCCCTGGCCCTCACGGCGTTCACCCCGGTGAGCTCCAGAATTATGACCTCCGTCACGAGCCAGCAGTCGAGCCCCATCCTCGGGCACCCCACTATCGGCGCGGTGCCCTTGCCTATGGAGGCGTGCATGTGGAGCTTCATCTCCCCCTCCTCGTTGCGGAAGAGCGTCCCCACCCCGGCTATCTCCCGCGCGTCGGCGAAGTTCTCCACCATCGTGCGCAGGGGGCGCTCGTCCTGGTCTTTTGGCCCCACCACCACCGCCCCGTTCTTCACCCCGCCTATCGCGAACACCACGCCGGCGCCAAGCCCCTCCCTCTCCGCCACGTCCTGAATCGTCATGTAGACCGGGTCGCCCTCGTGAAGACGAATACAAATACACCTTCCCACTGCGCCTGTAGTATATTCCATATATAACAGCCCCCTTATAATGATGAAAGGATTATTGCCGATGTCCGCCAAAAAACGACCGCGACCCTGGTTCACCCGCGCACTGATGAACCTCGCGACCCTGGCCGTGCTCTACAAGATCGCCCGCAGCTTCCAAAAGTACGCGCTTAAACAGGGCATAAACAAAAAATACAAGGGTTAACGGCAAAAAGTCAATGACCAGGTCAATTATATATGCTATCCTGCTACTGTGCGCCGCCTCCGCCGCCTCGCCGGCCCCGCCGCCCGGCACGGAGCCCGTCTCAGCGTCCGACCCGCACATCCGCTACACCGGCAGGTTCGACACGCGCGACCCAAGTAACGTCCGCTTCGACTGGCCGGGGAACATGATTGAGCTGCGGTTCGGCGGATCGTCGTGCGCCGTAATGGTACGGGGGGACGGCGGGCGGTACGACATCTACGTCAACGACAGCCAGTTCGTGGCGCGGTTCGACACCGTCGAGGCCGTCCACCAACTCGCCGCCGGGCTCGCCGCCTCATCAACGCACAGCCTGCGGATATCCAAGCGGTTCGAGGGCCTTAAAGACCAGATCGCAGAAATCAAAGGGTTCTACGTAGACGCCGGGCAGTCGCTCCACCCGCTCGCGCACGACCGCCCGGCCTACCGGATAGAACTCATCGGCGGCTCCAGCATGCTCGGCTTCGGCGCGGAGGCCAATACCGTCTACTGCGCCAACCCGGCAATCTACTCCAACGCCAACACCGCCTTCGGCCTGACCGCCGCGCGCGCACTCGGCGCCGAGGCCCACATGGCAGCCATGACGGGCAAAGGGCTCATGCGCAACTGGAAATCCCCGTTCATCACCGCCCCGCACCCCTTCGGGCACCACTACACCCGCACGCTCAAAAACGACTCCACATCGCGGTGGAACTTTAAATCGTGGACGCCCCACGTCACCGTGGTCAACTTCGGCACCAACGACTTCTCAACGCGCCCGTACCCGCCAAAGGAGACCTACATCGCCCAATACCGCAACTTCTTAGACCACATCCGCGCCCGCCACCCAAACGTGCAAATCGTATGCGTGGCATCCGCAAGAGAACCGGTGAGGACATACATAGAAGAACTTGTCAAACGGGAACAGGAAGAGGGAAATACGGCGATACACTTCTACTCGTACAAACAGATACCAAAGCGCCTCTCCGGCTGCGACTGGCACCCAAACGCCGAGGCCCAGGCCAAAATAGGAGCCGAACTGGCGGAAGTTATCCGGCCGCTTTTGAAATAGCTCTAAGCTTTCCAGACCACCGGCAGCCGTAACCAGCCTGTTCCGGGACCGCCCGTAATTATCCGCTGTATGGATCTGCCATTGCAAATTATTACACGATTATCTTTTTGGGGGGTTAAGGCAACCGAGCCGCCCGGTCAGGGCGGTGAGCAGTTACCGTTTGTTATACGAAGTTTGGGCGTACACCATTTTTTATACATTATATTTTTATACTATTTTTTTATGGGAAAAGTTGATAAATAACATAATCAGGACCATCGTATTCATCAGGGTCAATACCATAATTCCCTACACGTCCTATAAAATATTTAATTTGTCCGCCATTATCACAATAAGAAAAACCAAAACGCGACATTATTCCAACTTCCACCCATGATACAACAAGCGGCTTTTGGGGATGTAATTCATCCAGTCTATACACCTCGTAAAGTTCATATATTTCCTTATTATCGGAATCATACTCGATAGCAACGGATAACCAACGGAAATCTTTAACCGGAGCATCCGGTATAAATGCGATTTTCTGTGCATAGAGTTCATCTTTGATGAATGAATTGTATGTCTCGTATTTTTCCAGAAATGACTGGCTTGCAAGCAAAACAGAAATCCAAACCTCGTTGGTTTTACCTCTTGTGTACTCTATTAATGTTCTGCCGGACATCACTAATGTCTTGTCTGCATCCAAAACAGAATCTTCAACTTCATCCGTCTCTTTGGGTTTATCTGTTTCTTTGGGTTCATCTGTTTCAGGAATAACATGCGGTAAAACTAAAGCCTCCGTAACGGGTATCTGCGCTGAATTTTGCTGTTGTGCCTCGTTTTTTCTGCCGCAAGCCGCAAACAGCGTTATGAGGATTATTATGCTTGTGACGGCTTTGATTTTTTTTGTTACCGATATGTTAGGCATTGCGTTATTAATTTCCTTTTAGTTTATTTTATACTATTTTATTATTTCCTAAGTTGAAACTCTGTCAGCGAAAGCGATCCGTCAACGCCGCTCTCGCTTATATAAAAATATCTTCTTGTATTTCCGTCTATAAAGGTTATTCCGCGAGATGGCTTTCCGTCGCCGACATTTGTATTTGCCTGAAACGCTTCACTATGTTCAGAAGATTTTAATTCGGGGATTGTAAATAATGTTCTTTCTACTATCCAAGAATCGGCTTCATAATCATAATCGACAGCTATAAAACTAAAATCCTTAATCGTGATGTCTGATGTTATCGTAATCCCATCGCCGAGGTTGCCTTTATCTTCAAATTCGTGAACTTTCCTAAAAGTAAAATTCTTATCACGAGAAAATCCAATCTGAATAATTGCAATTAAAGGCGAAGCGCCTATTTCAGATTCTAAATAAAAATAATCTTTAGGATCATCGGGAAGATCATGCCCAGATGTTAAACGGACTTTTGTTTTATCAGTTTCAATAATCCTGTTGCCTAATTCGACATCTACGCCGACAGGGTATAATATTACCCCAAAACCGCCAGATTCCCCCTGCGATACATTCCATGTATAAGCGTCTCCATGTTTACGAAAACCGCTTGCTGTTTGATTTGAAGAAAAAGTTCCGTCTGAATTAAGCCACGGTCTCACACCCCTTCCATTTATCCAATAAGCCGAAAAATCAGATAAATCCCCGTTGAGGATTTTTGCGTTTGGGTCGGAAGAAGCGGCGGTGAGTGTAAAATAACGGGGATCGGGACGAGACGATTCGCCTGCCCATTCATAATATTCTTCGGTTGTATGATCCGCAGATACCAGCCGTTTTTTTTCACTGTCGTATCTTACGTCAACCCATGCATAGGGACCTCGAACTTCAAAATCAAAATATGTTCCCTTATCTAAATTAAATTGAGTATGGGGGTTAAATGTATACCTAAAATCGCCCATATCTTCAAGAACGCCTTGCCAAATAGAATTTCCCGATCCGCTCGATGTATAATAGACATTTTCGCCGTCTTTGAAAAAAGAAAACGTCTTTGCTCCATCACCAGTCCATGTTCCACCGTGTTCCACATCAGCGCCTCCTATATGACGCCACACTCCGTAAATGCTGAAATCTGTTTGCTTTGCAGCGCTGCTTCCACGATTGCAGGCTGTAAAAGCCATTGCGGTAATCATTATGCTTGCGATTACTAAAATAAATTTCTTCATGTCAGACACCTTCGTTTCTCCTTTTATTCAATAAATCAGGTTTTATAATGATGCAACACGCCTGACTATAGATAAGCATCAGCGCCGTCTGTGCATTCTTGAGGCACTTACAAAAAAGCCCCTTAATTAATGTACTTTTCTGCGTTTTTGATACTTTCTGCCTATTTTCCCGGCGTCAGGAAAATAGGCGTTAAAAAGTATCAATTTTGTAACAATTTTACATTTTTTATCGACCAATAACGCTTACTTGTTATCGTCAACGACCTCAAAGTCCGCATCTACCGCCCGACACAGGGCGCTGTGGCCGCATGTGGAGGCGAAGGGACGGACGGCGGCTACAGGCGCAGGATGTCGTCGACCGTGAGGCCGGTGGCAATCTCGATCTCTTCGACTGGTCTGCCCAACTCTTTTAGCTTTTTCGCGATTTCTTTCGCTTTTTCTGTCCTACCCTCTTCCTCGCGGACTTCGAGGGCGGTCTCCATGTTCCATTCCGATACCAACATATTGACCAGTTCTCCTTCGTGTTTAAGTAAAAACTCTTTTAGCACATTTTGGTCTATACAGTCCACGACCGCCTGTTTGATGGCCTGTTCCAAGGGCATCGTTTTCCGGTACTCGTGAACCATACTTATAAATATAGCATAATGACGCAGGGTTGTGCAATTTTTTAGCTTATCTTCGTTACGCCCACGGTTAATATTGTACATTTTCACGGTCAATTCGAGGTCTACCGCCCCGTCGTCTGCCACCGCGTCGGCGGGGCCGTAGGGGGCAAACATATCGGAGAGGCGCAGGGTCAGCACATCCTCATCCATCTCCTTGTCGCCGCTGTAAAAGACTATGAACTTCGGGCGTTGCAGGGTGAACCTCCGCTCCCGGTACTCGTCCCGCCTCGCATGGAGCTTTTTATATGTCTCCGCTATGTATTGCAGCATCCGGTAGGGCATGTTCTCGTTGAGGGTAGATTGGGCCTCTACGAGGACGATCAGCCTGTTGTCTACGACAAAGGCTAAGTCATTGATTCTGCCCTTAGTAAATACGTTTTGGAGCGTCTTGAAAACGACCTCCGTGCCTTCGGGATAGTTCGTCCCGGAAAAGGAATTCGTTATCAGGCGGGCGGCTTCGGTGTCGCCATTAAGTAAGAGTGAGAATACAGTGTCCTTGAACTCCCGGTTCACGTTCAGCTCGGTTTCGAGGATTTCGGCGTTTTCGGCCATTACGCTGTTTCCTGCCTGTTGGCGGTACGGGTTCAATCTCCTAATATAATATATGGAAAGGGGCAGAGGCGGTTTTTGGTGGCCGGAGGGGACCGGGGCGAATTGCCTCAAATTAAATCAAACCGAATGAACGAAAGTATTTGAGACTTTTCTATTCGTTGCCTCATAATTAATCTAACCGAAGGATTACAGCCAAAA
>WQRV01000038.1 GCA_009786575.1 Chitinispirillia bacterium
AACAAGGACTATTTATTTAAGGAGGGGTACATGAAAGACACTTACGCGGTTTTAAGGGATCTGGCGGACGAATGCGGGCTTACTGACGATATCCGGCGGGAGGGCTGGCAGGAAGCCGAGCAAAAGGGCTGGCAAGCTGGACAGCGGGAAGGCTGGCAGGAGGGTAGCAGGAACATTATCGAATTCCTCAGAAATGGGCATACCCTCGAAGAGGCCGAAAAAAAGTTCGCCCTGCACTAACACCCAAAACTCCGGGCGCGAAAATTGGGCCGCCCTTTTAGTTTACATGCCGTACGCGTCATGGAACATGGCTGGTAAGCATGACCGCCCCCGATTTCTGATTCAAAAAGCGCGGGTTGAGGCCGTTTGGCCCCGCCCGCGTTCTTTGTGTTGTGACGGCTTAGTCCCTGCTCATAAACAGGCGTATAATGTACCACAGCAGCACTATGAAGGAGGCAAAGAGCATTGCCCCCGCGCCGATATGCTGGTTGGTGTTGAACTGCGTCTTTATCTGATGCGTCTCGTAAAGGATCGTCGCGGACATGAGGATGATCATGGCTATGGCGAACCAGCTGCCTAATGATGCGCCTGTCAGCACAAAGATGACTATGGCCCCAACAGCTATAAACGAGCCGAACACTACGATGCTCTTAAGGAAGGAGAAGTCTGTCCTGCTCATAAACACGACTGCGGTCAGCGCCGCGAAGATGGTGAGGGTTGCCACAAGCGACGGCAGCAAAACGGAACCCGCCGCGTAAGACTCCACCACCACGAGGAGCGGGATGAAGATCAGCGCGTAGGCGGCTACATAGATGGCAAGCCCCAAGAGCTGCGAGCTCTTCTCCTTGGCGAATGTCAGTTTGCCGCCAAGATACGACGACAGCCAAAACACACCAAGCACCACAAGCCAGCTCACGCTGCTGATCGCGCTGAACACGGTGTAGGCTATTCCTGTGGTGAAGAGCGCGTAGAGGGTGAGCATCCAGGCGACGAACGCGCCGCCGGCCGTAAGGTAGGTCTTGCGGTAAAAGGCCGCCTGTTCGGCGGTCGGCACGTCCCTTACCAAGCAGTCGTCCCAGCGCGTGGACGCCACCGCCGCCAGCTGGTCGCCGCGGGCCTGGTACTGCCCAAAACCGTCAAACCGCTCCGGTTCAGCGCTCTGCGCCGCGGAACCGCCGCACCGTGCGCATACGGATGCACCGCCTGAGACCTCGGTGCCGCAATTTTGACATCTCATCATTCCCATAAAGCCCTCCCTTTTTGTTATTATGATACTGTTTATATCACACCGTCTCGTACTTCCCCGCCCCGTGCCGCTATTCAGGCAGTTTGACCCCGTAGACGAAGATCCCCAGCCGGTCGGCCAGTTCGATTGTATCGGCCACGTCGTCGGCGATGGTCCTGCCGGCTTCGATGAATACCCCGGAGAGGCCGTATTTTGCGATGGTTTCTACGGTTCCGGTTCCCACGACCGGCAGGTCGGCGCGGTCGTCCTGGCCCGGTTCCATGATCTTGGCCATGAAGCCGCCGCTACCCTCCCCCGCCATCCGCCGTTTCTCGGTGGCCCGTTTAGCGAGGTCGTCGGTTCCTTTGATGTTCTCGAAGGCGAGAATCTCGCCATTGTGGATGATGACGGCCTGCCCCTCGCCGGTGCGCGCGTAGTCGAGTATGGTTCCCAGGTTCTTGTCGAAAGCGGCGATGTCGGCGGCGGCGGGGGCGGTTTTGCCTAAGGGGCCCTCGCCTATGAGGAGTTCCGGCATAAGTTCCTGGATCGACCTGACGCGGACCCCCCGGCGGTCGAACATGGAGAGGATTATGGTAAAGACGCCCTTGTGCCGGTTTTTCATGAATAGCAGCCGGGCGGCGATCTTGGCTACGTCGAGGCTGGGGCGGAGCTTGGCCTGGGCGATACCCCCTATCATCACGACCTCGCGGACGCCTTTCTTCTTAAAGTGCCGGATTATCTTAGATACGCTAGTGATATAAAAATCATGGTAATGCGCGGTATCTACCTCCTCCTTCAGCCGGCTGTCGGTTTCGCCCTTGATGCCGGCGATGAAGAGTTCGCGGCCGTTACGTTTCGCCCAGACGGCGAACTGGAACGGAAGTCTGCGGTTTCCGGCTATAAGGCCTATCGGGGCGCCGGTGTTAGCGTTTGGCATATAAATCCTCCTGTCTGGCTGATGCCTTGATAACCCAAAAATAATATTTGCCGCGGGCGCCGGGTGGATACTTCGAAAAAATCCCGGGAAACCACTATTTTTAAAAAAAATGCGAAAACCGCCCACCCGCCGTATACTATATATTATAATCTAATATATTCCGGGCGTTGGGTGTTGTGTCTTTTAATTTACTGTTTCGGGAGCATCAAGAGGCGGCATTAATGATAAATTGGTTCAAAAACGTAAAGATACGGAACAAATTTTTTCTCGTTTTCAGCGTCTTTATGGTGCTTGTGGCCTGCGTCATTACATACGCCCTGGTCTCCATCAACGCGCTGACGACCGGCTACATTCGCATCACCGACGGGCCGAACAAGCGGCTTCTGCTCTCCTCTTACGCAACCGTGGACCTGTCGAACATCCGCAAGAGCACTATCTCCATGACCGCGAGCGCCGGCAACGCCGAGGCCACGCGGAGCCATTTTGTGGATTGCAACAACTCGAACGAAAAGCTCCTCAAGAATCTGGACGACTGGCATAAGAACCTGACGGCCGACCGCTCCCTGCCGGAGGACGTGCGGACCGTACAGCTGGCGAACCTGGAAGAGGTACGCGGGCGGCTCGCCGAGTACATGGGCTACGTCAAGGAGATGTACGAGGCCATGGTGATAATGCCGAACAAGCAGCTTGTGGCCGAGCTCAACGCGAAATGCAGGCCTCTGGGGGACCAGCTAATGAACCAGCTGGGGACCAACCGGACCGACACGGAAATGCTCATCGACCATCAGGCCGGCGGCATCAGCGAGAAGGCGCGGATAACCTCAATTATCATGGCCATCCTCGCCGTAGTCATCCTGCTCTTCTCGCTCACCCGCGACATCAGCATCTCGTACCTTATAACGTCGCCTATCGGGCGTATCAACAAGTCCATAAGCGAGATCGAGAAGGGCAACCTCAGCTACCCCATACGGCTCAACTACGGTGACGAGCTGGGGCAGCTCTCCAACCACATAGGCGACATGGTAGACAAGATCTCGGAGCTGAACTCGTCGCTCACCATCCTCGACCACGTGGAGGTTATGGCCTTCGTGACCGACCTTGAGTACAATATAATCTTCGTTAACAACCACTTTGCTGCGCTTATGGGCGTTGAGCGCAGCGCCTGCATAGGCCGGAAGTGCTACAAGATTTTATGCGGCGGGCACATCAGCGATCCATGCCCTTCCTGCCCTATGCCGGAGATGTTTCCCAGGCGCAGGGAGTTCCCTCTCAGGGAGTGGGAGCGGTCGCTTACGATAAACGGCAAGCCGGCGTGGTACGCCTGCCGCTCCTCCATCATCCGCTGGACGGACGGGGAGCCGGTGCTCTTCAACGCCTACACAGACGAAACGGCGCAAAAGCAGCACGCCGACGAGCTAAGCGACGCCGCGCGCATCGCCAGGGAGGCCTCGCAGATCAAGTCTTCCTTTCTGGCCAACATGAGCCACGAGATACGCACACCCATGAACGGTATCATAGGGTTCTCCGAGCTCGCGCTTGACGTGGGGGACGTCCCGCTCAAAGTACGGGACTATTTAGACAAGATCAAGGCCAGTTCCGAGGGACTTTTGGGGATAATAAACAACATACTCGACATCTCGAAGATCGAGGCGGGCAAGATAGTGCTCGAGGCCATCCCGTTCGACCTGCACGATGTGTTCAGGATCTGCCAAAATATGGTTATGCCGCGGGCCGCAGCCAAGGGCATCTCCCTCTTCAGCTACTCGGAGCCATCCCTCGACCGCAAGCTCGTGGGCGACCCCGTGCGGCTTCGGCAGGTGCTCCTGAACCTCTTGACCAACGCCATAAAGTTCACGAACAACGGGATGGTGAAGGTACTGGCGAACATCGTCAACCGGCAGGATAACAACGATAGTGTGACCGTGCACTTTGAGGTTAAGGACAACGGGATAGGGATGAGCGAGGAACAGCTCGCCCGTGTGTTTGACCCGTTCACGCAGGCCGACAACAGCACCACGCGCAAGTACGGCGGCACGGGCCTTGGGCTCACCATTACCAAGAATTTCGTGGAGATGATGGGCGGCGAGCTTAAGGTTGAGAGTACCGTGGGGTTAGGCAGCAAATTCAGCTTCGACATCGCCTTCCCCACCTGCGAAGACGGCGTGGATACCGAGCTCCTCGACGAGGCAAACACCGCAGAGAAACCCATGTTCAACGGGGAAATTCTGGTCTGCGAGGACAACGAGATGAACCAGATCGTCATCACGGACCATCTGGCGAGGGTTGGGATACGTACAGTGATCGCCGAAAACGGCAAGGCGGGTGTAGACTTAGTATCTTCGCGCATGGAGCGCGGCGAGAAGATGTTCGACATCATATTCATGGACATACACATGCCGGTGATGGACGGCATAGAGGCTGTGCAGAAGCTCGCCGAGATAGGCTGCAGCATACCGGTAATCGCGCTGACGGCAAACATCATGACCACCGACCGCGAGACGTACAGCCTGCACGGCATGAAGGAGTACCTGCCCAAGCCGTTTACCGCGCACGAGCTCTGGAGCTGCCTGCTCAAATACATGAAACCGGCCGGACGCGAGGCTGCATCGTCATCCTCTGGGCTGGCGGCTTTCGCGGGGGTATCGCAGACGGAGGAGGACTTCAAGCTGCGCATGCGCCTCATTACGAACTTTTTGAAGCACAACCGCTATAAAGACAGCGAGATAAGGGGCGCTATAGCCTCACGGGACATAAAGCTGGCGCACAGGATCGCCCACACCATAAAGGGCGTGGCGGGGCTCATAGGCCAAACGCGCCTGCAGAGCGCCTCTTTCAAACTGGAACGCGCGCTCGCGGAGAACGATGTTGACGGAGCGCTCAAGATAATGCCATCGTTCGAATCGGAGCTGAAAAAGACGCTCTGCGAGCTAACAGCATTCATCGAGACGGTCGATACGGCACATACCGGCGAGGCGCAGGACGCGCCGGTTGACGCGGCCCAAGCGCTCCCGCTGCTCGAAAAACTACGGCCCATGCTGTCCAACGGTGATACCGACTGCCTCGAAATGCTGGAAGGGTTCAAGCACCAGCCTCTCTTTGCGCAGCTGGCTGAGCATATTGAAAATTATGATTTTGAACCGGCGCTGCAGGCACTGGACGAGATAAAGAAAGGTTTGGGAGGGTAATTCCATGACCGTCAGCGGCGAACAGAAGCGCTTCAGCGTACTCGTTGTAGACGACGAAACGTCCAACATCGACGTGCTAAGCTACATACTTAAAGATAAGTACAAACTTTTCATTGCGAAAAACGGCGTGAGCGCCGTCAAGATAGCCAAAGACAACCAGCCCGACCTCATCCTGCTCGACATAATCATGCCGGGCATGGACGGCTACGAGACGCTCGCGCAGCTCAAAGAGTCGAAGATAACGAACAGCATCCCCGTCATATTCGTTACGGGGGAGGATAGCAAGGAGCACGAAACAAAGGGACTGAATCTGGGGGCGGCAGACTACATAACCAAGCCCTTCCACAACGTAATTGTGGAGGCGCGCGTGCGCACGCAGATGATGATAGTGGAGCAGATGCGGATCATTGAGCGCATGAGCATCACCGACGAGCTGACCGGCCTGCCGAACCGCCGCTATTTCAACGACCAGCTGGCCAGGGAGTGGGAGCGCGCCATCCGCGACACGTCCCCGGTCACGCTGATCATGATAGACGTGGACAACTTCAAGTCTTACAACGACGCCTTCGGCCACCCGCAGGGCGACGCGCTCCTGAAGGCGGTCGCGTCGGTGTTCAAGAGGTCACTGAAGCGCCCGGCAGACTTTGCGGCGCGCTGGGGCGGCGAGGAGTTTATAATCCTGCTGCCCCACACCGGTATCGACGGCGCGACGGAGGTAGCCGAGCGCGCGCGCACCGGCGTTGACGCGCTGGTTATCCCCTGTGAGGACGGCACACTCACGAGCACCACCATAAGCATAGGCGTAAACACCGAGCAGCCCGTTCTCAACCTGCCGGTCGCGGGGTTCGTGTCGCGGGCCGACAGGGCGCTCTACGCGGCCAAAAACGCTGGTAAAAACAGAATTTGCATATACAAGGAGGGGATGTAAATATGGAAGAAGAGAGAAAGCTCAGTATCCTGATCGTCGATGACGATAATTTCAACATCGACGTCCTCAGCCGCATCCTTGCAGAGCGGTACAAGATTCTGGTGGCTAAGAACGGGCCGCAGGCGGTAAAGATCGCCCACGACGCCGTGCCCGATCTTATCATGCTCGACATCATCATGCCCGGCATGGACGGCTACGAGGTGCTCGCCGGGCTAAAAAAGTCCGAGCAGACCAAGGGCATCCCGGTCATCTTCATCACCGGCCAGGACAGCCGGGAGGACGAGATCAAGGGGCTGACGCTCGGCGCGGTAGACTACATCGCCAAGCCCATCCACAGCCTCGTGGTGGAGGCGCGCGTCAACACGCACATGCGCAGTCTCGAACAGATGCGCACAATAAAGCGCCTCAGCACTATAGACGAGCTGACCTCTCTGCCCAACCGGCGGTATTTCAACGACCAGATGAACAAGGAGTGGGGCCGTGCCATCCGCGAAACGGCGTGGCTGAGCCTGCTCATCATAGACATAGACCACTTCAAACAGTACAACGACGCCCACGGCTTCCCGCAGGGCGACACGCTGCTCAAGGCGGTGGGCGGGGTATGCGGGCAGGCGCTCAAGCGCGCGGCCGACGTCGTGGCCCGGTGGGGCGGCGAAGAGTTCACCCTGCTGCTCCCCCGCACCGACACCGGGGGCGCAATGGACGTGGCCGAGCGCATCCGCAAAAGCATAGAGGATCTCGTAATCCCCTGCGCAGACGGCACGCCCACAAAAACGACCGTAAGCGTCGGCATAAACGCGGAACAGCCTATCGTAAGCGAAAAATCGTCGGTGGGTTTCGTGTCGCGGGCCGGCAAGGCGCTCGGCATGGCCAAAAAAAGCGGGCGCAACCGGGTCTGTGTCTATAAACCCGACGGGAGTGAGGATGCGGTCAGCTAAACCTGACGGAAGATGCCGAGGCCCAAAAATATCCCATAATTAATAGATATTATCCGGCCCTGAATACTATACTAATATTATTGCTATATAATTCAAAGAATAAGGCAAGGAGCATACAATGAGTGCGCCGGATATACTTCGCTGGTACATAGATGCCATCACCGCCAACCGCAAGGAGACGAATTTCACCCTCTCCACCGCCGATGAGCTTCTGGGGCTTGCTACGCTCGTCAACAGGAAGAAGGACGATTTTTCGGGCAAGACCATTACGCTCAAGGGGGACATAGACCTCTCCAGGTATGAAGATTGGGTTCCGATAGGGGTTTTCGCCGATGACGAGCACAAAAAGTTCTCCGGGACCTTCGACGGCGCAGGGCACATCATAAGCAACCTTACCATAACGAGCCCCGACGGCCTCAGCGGCCTGTTCGGGTTTATAAGCGGCGGTACGGTGAAGAACCTCGGGCTTACCGGCGTGAACATCCACCGTGCCGGCGAGTATGTGGGAAGCATAGCGGGGAGCATCGTCAACTACGCCAAAATGATAGCCTGCTACGCCACGGGCGCGGTTCGCGGCACCGACAAGGTGGGCGGCCTTGTCGGCAACGTTGGCAACAACAGCAGCGTGACCGGCTGCTACTCGGTCTGCACGGTGAGCGCTGTGAACAGGGCCGGTGGGGTCGTGGGGGCCGCAAGCTACAGCGACGTAGCCGGATGCGCCGCGCTGAACCCCGAGGTGTGCGCCCCCGGGATGCACGGGCGCGTGGCCGCCAGTGTAGACAGCGCGCAAGCGGTCTCAAACAACGCGGCCTTCGCCGGGATACTGAAGAAAGACGGCTCCACCAGATGGCAGCGCACGGGCGCGGGCGCGGTAGACGGCGTCAGCCTCACCGCCGACCAGATCAAGGCCGACCCCACAATCGGCGGGCGGTTCAAGGGCGAAAACGGCTGGACAACCTCCCCAGGCACCCTCCCGGGCCTCGGCGGCAAGACAGAAGAACTGCCGGAACATTTGAAGTAACCCACGGCAGGGCAGCCGCCGGACGGTAAATTGGGAGCAGGGTCCAAAAATTATTTGCCTGTTATATTATAGATTATCCCTGTATACCATTTATTATATTTAATACCGGTTGACCTGTACCTGTTGATTCGTGAGAGGGTTGTAATTGAGCCGTTTATTCTCTTTTTTGGCAATTCATAGCCGGTACACGCTGTTTTTTATCGTTATGGCGATAGCGACGGCCTCCTCCCCCGCCCCCGTACGGGCCGAAAGCGAGGTTTTCCCCATCCCCGATATCATAAAGAACAACGTGGCGTTCTGGATCCGCATATACACCGAGGTCTCCCTGCAGGAGGGGTTGCTGCACGACCGCGACTACCCGCAGGTAGTCTACGAAAAGTCCCCCACCGGCGACCGCACCGGCAAGGCGCGCAGCGAGTACCTCAGCGGGCGGATGAAAATCTACTCCGACGCGATAGCCAAAGTGCGCGACTCGTCGCAGGAAAAATGGGGCACGGTGGAGAAGCAGGTGGCCGAGATGTTCAAAAATCTCCCCAAAGAGGCGCTCGCCGACGCCGAAACGCGCATACGCCACCAGACAGGCCAGCGCGAGCGGTTCAGGCAGGGGTTCGAACGCTCCGGGATGTACCTCGACACCATTGCCGCCATCATGAAGAAGCACGGCGTCCCCGAAGAGCTCAAGTACCTCCCCCACGTCGAGTCCTCCTTCGACGCCACGGCCTACTCACGTGTAGGCGCGGCGGGGCTTTGGCAGTTCATGCGCTCTACGGGGCGCGGCTACCTGAGGATAGACTACATGATAGACGAGCGCAGCGACCCCATACTCTCCTCCGTCGCCGCGGCCAAGTTCCTGCGCAACAACCACGACATACTGCAGTCCTGGCCGCTCGCCATCACCGGCTACAACAGCGGCCCCAACGGTATGCGCCGCGCCATAGAGACGCTCGGCACCCGCGACATCGCCATTATATTGGAGAAACACGAGAGTTCGTCTTTCAAGTTCGCGTCAAAAAACTTCTACGCCTGCTTCCTCGCCGTGTTAGCGATAATGGAGCAGCCCGACAAGTACCTCAAAGGCGTCAAGCCCCGCCCCCGCTGGGAAGCAACGAGCATCCGTGTCCCTTTCGCAATAAAACCCGCCGCTCTGTGCAAATCGCTGGGGGTCTCGGAGCAGGACTTCAAGCGCCTCAACCCGAGCTTCAGGCCCGTGGTGTTCAATGAGCAGAGGCCCATCCCGGCCGGATACGCGGTAAACCTGCCCGGCACCATAAACGGCGCCGAGGCGCTCGCGGCCATAAGCGCCGGCACTCCCCCGCCCCAGCGGGCCGCGGCGGCAAGAGAGCTCGAACACGAGACAAACGATGGCTACTACAAGGTCGCCGGCGGCGACAACCTGCAGGCGATATCGCGGAGGCTCGGCGTGTCTATGGCGGATCTCGCGGAGGCCAACAATATAACAAATTCGAGCAGGATATACGTTGGGCAGGTGCTGCGGGTGCCGCTGCCGTCAGCCTCAACGCCGGCAGCCGCGGCATCAACAGTAAAAACCGATACGATGCGGATAGCGCCCATACCCGCGCCCGACACAGCAAAAACCGCCGCGGCGCCGGCCAGGAAGCCTGATACTGCGAAGGCCTCCGTATCAACACCGCCTAAACCCGATACCGCGAAAGCCGTTGCCGTACCAACAAAGAAACCGGATACCGTAAGGACGGCGCCGAAACCGGTTCCCCCGCCCGAACCGCCGGTACTCAGCAACGTCCGCCTGACGATAAAATGGCCGGCACCCGCCCCGAAAAAAGCGGAGGCAACGGTTAAAGCAATGCCCGCGGCCAAAGATACCGTCAAGGCGGCCAAGGCACCGCCCCCCAAAGACACCGCCGCCGCCGAACCGACTCTGGCCGACGTCCTCTCCGCCGCCGCTGCCGTCCGCGTGGCGGAACCGGGCCCCGCGCCCGACCCCGACCCCTCCGGCAAGCCGTCCACCGACACCCGCTTCGACGCCGACGCCTACGACCTCACCGTCAGAGTAACCCCTGCGGCGGCCCGCATCCGCGTCAACGTAGACGAGAACATCACACAAATCGCCTCGTGGATGCGCGCCTACGTAGCCGACATCCGCACGGCGAACGACATGGGGCCAAACGACGCCTTAACGCCGGGGCGCCTGATCAACATCCCGACCACATCCTCGTCGCACATAAACAAGTTCGAGACCAGCCGCCTGCAGTACCACATGGCGATAGAGGAGGACTTCTTCGCGCGCTACGACGTAACCGATTTCGACCAGTTGACCGTAAAATCCGGCGACAACCTGTGGCGTATATGCCGCGCCGCGCAGATCCCGATGTGGCTGCTGCGGAAGTACAACCGCGGCCCGAACTTCTACAACTTGCAGCCCGGTAACCGCCTGTGGATACCCAAAATAGCCCCCAAAGCCGATACGGTGGAGGGGATGAACCTGTTCGACGATACCGTTACCGAGTCGGACGAGTAGCGGCGGCACGGGCGGCACCAATATTTTGGGGGGCGTTATTTGACTTTTGCGGTGCTATATTAATACAATATGAATATAGTCTCAATCAGCAGCACCCATTAAGCAATGTGAGGACGCAATGAAGAAGTTTTTCGCAATTTTACCGGTTTTGGCTATATCATCCGCCCTGTTCACCTCTTGCGGCGACGCAAAAAAAACTACCGAGCCCCTTATAGGCATCGCCATCCCCGAAACCCACGTAACACGCTGGGTTAAAGACGGCAGCTCCCTCAAGGCCGAGGCCGAAAAACGCGGCTACCGGGCGCAGGTCCAGCACGCCGACGCAGATCAGGATATCCAGAACCGGCACATCCAAAGCTTCATGTCCGTAGGGGCGAAGCTTTTGGTGGTGGGCTCCGTAGACGAGAACGCCGCCCCCGTAATCGCCGAGGCGAATAAGAAGGGCGTGGAGGTTATAGCTTACGACCGCCTTATCCCCAACTCGGAAGACTACGACTACTACATCACGTTCAACAACTTCAAGGTGGGCGTGCTTATGGGGCAGGCCCTCGCCGCCGCGCTGAACCTCGACGCGAGGCACGAAGCGCCCAAAAACATCACCCTGTTCGCCGGGGCCCCCACCGACGGCAACGCCTTCTTTTTCTACGACGGCGCGATGTCGGTGCTTAATCCTTATATAGAGCGCGGCGTACTTAAGGTGGTCGGGCCGTACGCCAAGACCTCCGACGACCGGGAGAACTTCCTCAAAATAGCCACCGAGAAGTGGCTGACGCCTGTGGCCAAGGCCAGAATGGAGGAACTCCTGAAAAACGAGGCCGCCGGCGTAACCTTAGACGCGATTTTGGCCCCCAACGACAATTTGGCCCGCGCCGTCATGGAGGCGGTCAAGGCGGACCCCAAATACGCGGCAAAACTGCCGCTCGTCACGGGGCAAGACGCCGAGTTTGAGAACGCCATGCTGATAAAAAACGGGCAGCAGCTCTGCACTATCTTCAAAAATACGGCCATTTTGGCCGAGGCGGCAATAATTCTGGCCGACCAGATACTCAAGGGCGAGACCCCGAACATCCCGGTGGCGTACCTCGCGACCGGCGACCTTGAAAAGCTCGGCAATACCGGAAAAAAGGTAGTAAAAACCTACCTGCTCGACCCGGTATTGATAACAAAGGACAATCTTAACATCCCCATTGAGGCTGGGTTCTACACGGCGGCGGAGACATCCGAATTGCAAAAATAACGCATTAATTCCGCCACCCCAAAATGTGCCTCTTGACGGGGCGCATTTTTTTATTACAAATATTTTTCTCTGCACCGCCTGCCATAATATATTTTATATATCTTTTTATATTTGTACGGTATTTCAATTATAACCATATTAACAATCACCCCATTTAGGAGGTTGTATGGAAAGTTTAAACCCGCTGTTGCTGTTGTACGGAGCGATAGGCGCCGCGGTTCTGGCCCTGTTGTTCGCGATTTGGAAGACTGCTTGGGTAAACAAGCAGGACGCCGGTACCGACAAGATGAAGGAGATCGGCGGTTACGTGCGCGAAGGCGCGATGGCGTTTTTGGGCCGTGAGTACAAAACTCTCGGAATATTCATCGCCTGCGTGGTAATCCTGCTCGCGGTCGGTTACAAAGGCCAGGAAAAGCTTGTAGCGGCTTCCTACATCGTGGGTGCCGCCTGTACCATGCTTGCCGGTTTCTTCGGGATGCGCGTGGCGACCAAGGCCAACACGCGTACCGCCAACGCCGCCCGTAAGGGCCTGCAAGACGCGCTGGCCGTGGCTTTTGCCGGCGGCTCCGTTATGGGCATGTGCGTCGTGGGTCTCGGCGTTCTCGGCCTCGGCGGGCTGCTTGTGGGCTACTGGCTTATGTTCGGCGTCACAAACGACGCGGACGGCGCGATGCTCCTCAGCCAAACCGTACTCCCTATAATAAACGGTTTCGGTCTCGGCGCGTCCACCATGTCGCTCTTTGCGCGCGTTGGCGGCGGCATCTACACCAAGGCTGCCGACGTCGGCGCCGACATTGTGGGTAAGGTAGAGGCCGGCATCCCCGAAGACGACCCCCGCAACCCCGCAACCATCGCCGACAACGTGGGCGACAATGTGGGCGACGTGGCGGGCATGGGCGCGGACCTGTTCGAATCTTATGTGGTCGCCATCATCGGCGCGATGGTCATCGGCGCGGCCGCTGGCAGCGTCGCCCTCGTCGTCCTGCCGCTCGTCCTGGCGGGCGCTGGTATCATCATGTCCATCATCGGCACCTTCTTCGTGCGCACCAAAGAGGGCGGCAGCCCCCAGAAGGCGCTCAATACGGGTACGTTCGGCGCTGGCATAGCCATGGTCCTTGTCTCCTACCCCATCATTAACTTCATGGCCCCCAACCAGTCCATCGGCATCTTCGTCGCGACGATCGTCGGCCTTGCCGCCGGCATCGCCATCGGCCTGATCACCGAGTACTACACCGCCGAGAACAGGAAGCCGGTCGCGAAAATCGCCGAAGCCTCCACTACCGGCCCCGGCCCCAACATCATCTCCGGCCTCAGCACCGGCATGATGTCAACGGCATTCCCCACCCTCGTTATCGGCATGGCCATCTACATTGCCTATAACTTCGGCAATTCGCACGGCGGCATCGGGCTCTACTGCATAGCCATCGCCGCGGTCGGCATGCTCGCGACCACCGGCATCCAGCTCGCGGTTGACGCCTACGGCCCCATCGCCGACAACGCTGGCGGCATGGCCGAAATGGCCGAGCTCGACAAGGAAGTGCGCAAGCGCACCGACAAACTCGACGCAGTCGGCAACACCACCGCCGCCATCGGCAAGGGTTTCGCCATCGGCTCCGCGGCGCTCACCGCCATCACGCTATTCGCGGCGTTCAGGGAGAGCTACAATGTTCTGGCCATCAAGGCCAACCCGAATGCGTCCCCCCTCTCCATTGACGTTACCGACCCGTCGGTGATGATCGGCATGTTCATCGGCGCGATGGTACCGTTTGTATTCTCCGGCTTCGCCATGGGCGCCGTAGGCCGCGCCGCGATGGCGATGGTGAAGGAAGTGCGCCGCCAGTTCAAGGAGATCCCGGGCCTCATGGAGGGCAAGGCGAAACCTGAGTACAAGAAGTGCGTAGACATCTCCACCGCCGCGGCCATCCGCGAGATGATCGCCCCGGGACTTCTGGGCGTCATCACCCCGGTCCTCGTCGGCCTCATAGGCGGCCCGGAGATGCTCGGCGGCGTTTTTGCCGGAGCGACAGTCTCCGCCGTCATGATGGCCCTCTTCATGGCCAACGCCGGCGGCGCATGGGATAACGCCAAGAAACATATCGAAGGCGGAGCCCACGGCGGCAAAGGCAGCGACCCCCACAAGGCAGCCGTCATCGGCGACACCGTAGGCGACCCGTTCAAAGACACAGCGGGGCCGTCGCTCAACACGCTGATGAAGCTCATCTGCGTCGTCGGGCTGGTAATACTGCCGATCATCGTTTCGCTCCACGTAAAATAAGCCGTTTTTACGGGATTGATATTGATTATTGCCGTGCAGGGCGGGGTTTTATACCCGCCCTTTTTTTATTTGGGATTGAACCTGCGATTTTGGCATCGTGTCGCCTGACAGGCGACATTTTTAGCGGAGTAATATTTTTATTTGTAGATAGCAGCTAATTTTATTATATTTAGTAATAAGAGACAAAACGTCTCATCCGTGAATTTTGTTTTACGTGCTACGTCAACGTTTAAAGAGGTCGATTATGGATGTTAATGAGATAAAAAAGCTAATTAAGGCACTGGGATTCGGCCCGAAAGAGAATTTTCAGGGTATTTCCGAAAAGGTATATGCCGGCGGTTATGCCATCTTGGTAGATTTTGAAAAACAAATTATAAATTATGGGAACAAAATACAGGCAGAAAGCAAAACTACGCAAAACTTTTCGCAGCCGGAAAATTTTGTAGTGCTGGAATGTGTGGATCGGCTGCTTGAAAAAGGGTATCGACCGGAGAATATCATTCTGGAAAAAACATACCGCGCAGGACGCGGTAAATCAGACAGGTTAGATATCTGCGTAACCCATGATGACGGTTCGGAATACCTGCTTATTGAGTGTAAAACATACGGCAAGGAATTCGACAGGGAACTCGCCAATATGAAAAAGGACGGCGGGCAGCTTTTTACATATTTCAAATTCACCAACAAACCTGATCTTCTTATGCTTTACGCTTCTGAATTAAAAGGGCAAAAAATTGTTTATCGTAATGAAATCGTGAAAATTGAAGACGGTTATCGTACCGGTGACGTAAAGGATTTCTATAAAAAGTGGAATAAATCGGCACAAGACAACGGCGTTTTTGAAAAACATATAAAGACCTATAATTTTAATAATGAACCTTTTACCAAAAGGCAGCTAAAAGAGCTGACTGAAGACGAGGGTAAAAAATTATTCCACGGATTTGCGACTATTTTACGCAAACATTCCGTATCCGATAAACCGAATGCGTTTAATGTGATCTTCAACCTTTTTCTTGCAAAACTCTATGATGAGCAAAAGCGCAATGATCAGGAGCTGGAATTCCAATGGAAACAAAATGATGACCCTGTAGATTTTCAGGTACGGTTATATAATCTACACAAAGAAGGGCTATTTGATTTTTTGAAAAAGGAAATAGAGGGGATAAACGATAAAGATTTTGAAAATAAATCGGGAACGGATCTTAGGGAAGCAAAGAAAAAAATCTTAAAAATAAATAAGCATTTTGATATAAAAAATGTATTAGATGACGATAGTTTTATACAAAATCACAGAGTTTTACTTGAAGTAGTAATGTTGTTGCAGAAATATCAAATTCGTTATCCGCGAAAGCAGAAATATCTTAGCGAATTTTTTGAGCTTCTTCTAACAACCGGTTTAAAGCAAGAGGTCGGGCAGTACTTTACTCCCCCTCCTGTTGCAAAATTTATCGTAAAATCTCTTCCTTTGGCCGCTATGGTAGAACAAGCCGTAAATCAACCGACCCCGTCGCTTCCCGCTGCAATTGACTATGCCGCAGGAAGCGGGCATTTTATCACAGAAATTTTGGAAGAATATCAGGATATTATTGAAAAATTAGATGCTGCCGATTTTTATCCTAAAACCCAAAAGGTAGTAAATTCATGGAAAGCCGACCAGTATAACTGGGCTGCCTCTTATGTATACGGTATAGAAAAAGATTATCGCCTTGTAAAAGTGGCAAAAGTTGGCTGCTATTTCTATGGCGACGGATTGGCACAAGTTATTCACGGCGACGGCCTCGATAGTTTCGAGAAATCAACCTCTTACGTTGGATTGTTAAAAGACAACGCTAAAAAACCGCAATTTTCCGTACTCGTTTCCAACCCGCCCTATTCCGTTGATTATATAAAAGATGATATGGAGTATATAGGTGTACAGGATGATTTTAAATTATTCAAAAACCTTACCGATAACAGCAGTGAAATAGAGGCCTTATTTGTTGAGCGTACAGCTCAATTATTAAAAGTAAACGGTGTGGCAGGCATAATATTACCGAGTACAATTTTAAGCAACAGCGGAATTTACGCCAAAGCGCGTGAAATCATTTTACAGTATTTCGATATTGTTGCGATTACTCAATTAAGCGGAAATACATTCATGGCTACCAATACAAACACAGTCATACTGTTTTTACGCAAGAGAGATATGGACGAAATAAAGCGAATAGAATCCGCCGCTTATAACCTCGCCGAGGACTATGCTAAAACGGGCAAAGACCTGACAATAAACGGAATTGAAAAACCAGCTCGAAAATATTTGGACTATACCGGCGAAACCGAAGTAGACCCCGAAAAATTTTATTATTTTGTACTAAATTACCGCCAAAAGGCAGTGATAGTGAAAACGGGTGAAAAAGACGCTGAGAAACTATTTCTCGGCTATGAATTTTCTAATCGCCGCGGCGGGGAAGGCATCCATCCAATACAGCGTGGCAAAACCATTGATGAATGCACAAAATTATATGATGACTGCGAAAATAAAACAAAAGCCAACTTTTATATAAGTAAAGCGTTTAACAACAATTTTCCAAAAATCCACGATTCCTTGAAAGACAATGTTTTTTATGTGAATTTAGTTGATATGTTAACTTTTGATCGCGAAAAATTTGACAAGAACATTTCACTTATGGTAAAAAAAAAAATAGAGATCAATAGTAAGTGGGGATTAGAAAAATTAGGGAAAATATCCAAAATAATTAGAGGTGTTACTTATTCAAAAGACGATCAAACTTTAAACAAAACAAATAAAATCATATTAACAGCAGATAATATTACCTTAAATGGTTATTTAGAGATAAAAAAACAAGTATATCTTAACAATAATTTTGACATTTCGGATGAGAAAAAATTAAAAGCAAATGATATTTTTGTTTGTTTTTCAAGTGGCAGTAAAGAACATTTAGGAAAGGTTGCTTTTATTAAAGCCAGCACAAATTATTACGCTGGCGGTTTTATGGGTATTTTGCGAGTGTTCGAGGATTATAATTCAAAATATATATATTTGTTGCTAAATACTGTATTACGACAATCGGTGCGAGATATTGGCAGTGGTTCAAATATTAATAACTTATCAAGTGTTATTAATAACATTAAGATCCCTCTCCCTCCCAAAGAAATACAACAAAAGATTGTAACCGAAATAGAGGTATTGGAAAAGAACGAGGAAAAAAACAGAAAAGAAATCCTAAAATACAATGAACAAATACATGAAATTATAAATAATTTAAATGCCTCAACAACAATAAAATGTTATTTTGAGGTAAACACAGCTACTATAAATCCAACAGTAAAATGGGAAAATGAATATTTTACTTACGTAGATATTGACAGCGTTGGTAAAGGAAACGGTTATGTTGACTTTAATCAGAAAATACTAGGAAAAGATGCTCCATCAAGAGCTCGAAGATTGGCAAAAAACAAAACCGCAGTAATTTCTACTGTTAGGCCATATTTAAAAAGTTTTGCATTTCTAGATTCTGTACCGGAAAAAACCATATTTTCAACTGGTTTTGCATTGCTAAACTCTATCTCTGAAAACAAATACATTACAAAATTCATCTATTTGTTATTTATGTTTTCAGACGACTTAATGAAACAAATAAAAAATGTAATGCCAAAATCCGCTTATCCAAGCATAAATGTAAAAGATATAGAAAATTTCAAAATTCCTCTTCCGCCTATATCGGAGCAACAAAAAATCGTTTCTAAAATAGAACGTCTTGAAACGCAAATCGCCGAAGCGCAGAAAACCATTGACGAAATGCCTGCTGCAAAAAATGAGGTATTGAAAAAATATCTATCGGCATAACCGGGACACTATCACATCAATCCCCATCCCCCCGTCAATAACAACAACATTATCCCCGGCAGGCTCCTCCAAATCATCAAATTGGGATTGTATTAATGAGGGCGGCATGAAGTGGTTTTGGCGGGATGATACCCGCTGATTGATAATATCAATGCCGCATTTCAGATAGATGAATTTTATTGATGCGGGAGGATGTCCCCCAACAAGAATATCCCTGTACCTCTGTTTTAACGCCGAACATGCCATCACTAATGATCTATCCGCCGACACATATTTGGTGATGATTGATGATAACGCCTCTAACCATTGCCGCCTGTCATCATCACCCAGCGGCCTCCCCTGTTTCATCTTAGAGATATTTTCGGGCGGATGGTAATCGTCCGCATCCGCAAAATCAGCACCGATACGTTTCGCCAATAATGACCCTATGGTAGATTTTCCGCAGCCGGATACGCCCATCACAATGTAAATCATAAGATATGCCCCGTAATCAGGCAGGGGCGACCGCCCCTGCATCGATGTCAGTATCATCACCAGCAATCATTATCATTTGTCAAGAGACGGCAACGCATCGTCCGCCTTGATGACCTTCGTCTCGAACCGCAGCTCACGCAAAAGATTGGCCTCTTTGCGGTGGTGCTCGCCCAGCATCATCGTGAAGTGCGGGAACTCTAAGCGCTTGGGGTAGTTTGCGCGCAGGTTTTCGAAGAATTTGGTCTGCTCTTCCTTCGGGGCCGCGTATATCATGCGGAACTGCTCGTCGTCGGCCATTATCGAGTAGGCGCTCTTCACGCCGTCGTAGACCGGGTCTTTGGAGGCGGTGAGGTCTATGACCGTGTTCTTCTGCCTGCTGAGATCGGATTTTGACACGTCCCACGCGGCCTCCTTGAAAAAGAACGCGGCGGCGGACCTGTAGACCATGTCGGTTCCGCGCAGCTTCCCGTCGAGGGAGTAGCCGGCGATGTGGGGCGTGGCGATGTCTGCGAGGCGCAGCGTATCCACGCTGATGTCCGGCTCCTTCTCGAATACGTCGAGGACGATTATCCCCAGGCGCGAGCAGACGGTTTTGAAGCTCTCCTCGTCTATGACGCTCCCGCGGGAGGTGTTGATCAGCGCGGCTCCCTGCTTCATCTTCGAGACAAAATCGGAAGCAACCATGTGGCAGGTCGGGTTGGGCCCAGACTCCACAAGCGGGACGTGGAGCGAGACGATGTCGGCCTGCTCCAGCACTTCGTCTAATGGGCGGTAGATATCGCTGCCGGTCAGTTCCTGCTTGGGAGGGTCGTTGAGCAGGCACTCCATGCCGAGCGCGGTGGCCATGCGGCAGACCCTGCTGCCTACGTTCCCGGCGCCTATTATGCCCAGCTTCATCTCTTTTGGGGCGCGGCCGCTCTTGGCGCAGATCTCCAGCATCGCCGCCGTAACGTACTCGGCCACCGAGTCGGCGCTCGACCCGGGCGCGTGGGCGAAACCGGTGCAGCGCTCGCGCAGGTACTCCGTGTCAATGTGATCGACGCCTATGGACGCGCTCGCTACGAACCGGACGCCGGTACCGTCCAATAACGCGGCGTTCACCGGCGTCACCGAGCGGACAAGCAGGATGCCGGCGTCGGACAGGAGCTCCTTCGTAATCTTGCCGCTCGGCACGGCGGTAATGCGGCCCAGATCGACGAAAGCCTCCTCTACCTTGTAGATCAGCTTATCGGCGACGATCTTAATCGCGTCGTCATCGGCCCGGCGGCCCCGGCTCTGTTGGTTCGGCGTCAGCATAGATATAATATAAGTTATGGCAAACAGTTTTGCACAATTTGGCCCATCGCCGGAAAATCCGGCAAAAATTTAAATACGTACGCCAGCCGCTCCGCCGCGGGCGGGATGAACTGGCGGTAGCGCGGCTTTCCCTTGTGAAGCGACAGGTTGCCGTACGCCCCAAGGGCCTGCATGAGCCGCTGGGCGGCGCAGATGTAAAAACTCTCCCTGCCGCCGGACAGGCCGGCCTTGTCTAAATAGTAGTCCAAAAGCCTCTCAACCATCGAACCGCCCAGATCGACATACGGGTCGAACAGAAGCGACGCAACGTCGTAGTAAGGGGCCCCGAGGCGCGCGCCCTGATAATCGACAAACCGGATCCGGCCGCCGTGGATCATGATGTTCTCGGACTGAAAGTCGCGGTGGACGCAAACACGGGGTATGGCGTCCGCCAACTCCGCCATGCGCCGGCGCTCATCCTCCCACGCGCCCGTCAGCATCTCCTCCTTCCCGAAGAACCCGGTAACGCAGTGCTGCGCGAAGTACGCGCTCTCCCAAAGGTAAACATCCAAATCCATAGCCCGCGACGCAATGGCCGGGCAGCCGGAAACATCGAGGCGCTGCCAGGCGCACAGCGCGTCGAGCGTGTCGCGGTACATCTCCTCCACCATGCCGGCGTTGTCCGAATAGCCCGCGCAAAAACTTTTCAGCATCGTAGCGCCCAAATCCTCCTCGAGGATAAGCCCGTGGGTGGGATCGTTCGCGTAGATCTTCGGCAGAAAATCGATAGACGGCGAAACGTACGCCGCAATATCCAAAAAACGCGGCCAGTCCTCATCGCGGCTGTCCCACTCGACAAGGATATACTGTATGCCGGTGCACGACACACGGAAAAACCTGCGTGTAGATGCGGCCTGCCCCGCCAGCTCGACTTTCCAGTCTGCCGTATTAAACCCCTCTATGGACGATCCGAGAAAATCCAACTGCGCGGGAGTCAGTTCCATAAGTCAACCTTTCCGTTCTTCACATCTTCCTGAATTTCAGCCAGTGCCTCGTGCGTGCCTATATCCATCCACCATGAAGACGCTCTCTTGGGGAGGATGATGCCGGGGATGTACCTGTAATCCTGCGCGGACACCCTTTTCCATATTGCGGTAACGGAGAAATCGTCCCCGTTCACAAGACCCAGAAATTCCCGCCTGTAAAACGTAACGCCGGTGAACTCCGCCTCTTTGATGACAACGGGCGGCGCGATTTTTGAACCCGTCCCAGCCGCGTATTTCAACTCCACCTCTTCCCTGTCCGCAATAACGCCGAGATAATCGCCGGTCGAATCATCGTACAATATCGTCCCGCCCGTACCGGCAGGTATCGACACAAGGGAACAGATACGGTTGGCGTTGATAAAATGCTCAGCAAGCGCCGGAATGTCGAATTTGTGGAGGATGTCTACGTTGGCGACCATAAAAGTATCATCACCGCCAAGAAAATCACGGGCGAAATCAAGCGCGCCGCCCGTCCCCCTTATCTTATCCTTCTCATAAAACAGTTCAAACGGTATTGACGACCCGCGCCTGAATTGCTCCATCTGATCGTGCAGATAGTGCGAATTTACGCCTATCGCGGAGAATACGCCGGAGTTATGCAGCCTTCGGAGATTATGCGCCAGCAAAGGCTCGCCGCAGACAGGCACGAGCGCTTTTGGAACGGTGTCGGTGATGGGCTTGAGGCGCGTGCCGAAACCGGCCGCCAATATGAACGCTCTCATCGTGTCAACCTCCGCAAAGAGCCGTACATCAGGCCGGGACGCAAAATTATCCGTTGTGCCGGGAATTTTTTTATCATGCGGATTTCTCCGGATAGTGCGCGAGCGTCTTGAACAGTTCATCCCACGCCGGATAATCCTTCTCCCACCCCGCACGCATAGACGCCGCGCTCTCACCGGCAAGCAGCGATTCGCGCATCCCCGTATCGCCTGCCAAAATGTCAAACGGCATCTTCTTATACTCGTACTCATACGGAGGATCCTTGAACTTGAACTGGCCGCCGTACAGTTTGATGACAGCGCCGAGCAGCGCCGCCGTTGCCTGCACAGGACGGAATACTTTGGGATCGGTAACGTGGATCTGCACCCCGCCGCAGAACTGGCCCGCCCACTTCTGGAACGTGGGGATGAACCCGTGCTCCCTGAACAGGCATCCGGGCAGATTTTGCCCATTTAATATTTTGATGACCTCGCCGGCGTTGATAAACGGCGCGCCCCACAGCTCAAACGGCCGCGTAGTACCCCGCGCCTCGGAAATATTCGTCGCCTCCAAGAGCACCTGGCCGGGATAGACAATAGCGGTATCGAGCGTAGGCATGTTGGGCGACGGCAGGACCCACGGCAGCCCGGTATCGCTCCACAAAGACCCGCGCACCCAGCCGTCCATCCATACTATATTTAGATCCGAATCTTTGACATACATCTTTTTGATGAAGAGCCCCATCTCCCCCATCGTCATCCTGTGGCAAAGCGGTATCTCCCCGCCGCCCACAAACGAGAAGAAATCCGGCGACAGCATAGGCCCGTCAACCCCCACTACACCAATAGGATTAGGCCGGTCGAGCACCCAAACGGGCATCCCCTTCTCCGCGCACGCCTCCATGCAGTGCTTGAGCGTCCAGACGTATGTGTAGGGCCGCGCCCCCACATCCTGAACGTCGAAAATCAGCGCGTCGAGCCCGTCGAGCATCTTGGGCGTGGGCTTGCGGTGCTCCCCGTAGAGGCTGTAGACCGGCACCCCGTACAGTGGGTGGGACACGTTCCCCTCCCACTCGACCATGTTGTCCTGCGTCTGGCCGAAAAGCCCGTGCTGCGGCCCGAAAACCGCGGCCAGCGTACACTTCCCGCACCCCGCGATAACATCAATAACGTGCCGGTACGAAGAATCGACCGACGCCGCGTGGCACACAACGCCCACGCGCTTGCCGGAGAGCTGCCCCGGAAACGCTGAAATCAACACATCCAGTCCAAATCTGGCCATTAATACCTCCCATCGTAGTATAATTAACAAAAATAGTATTTGGGAGTACAAAAAAAGAGGATATTTTTGAATCCGCCCCAATTCCGGCGAAAACCGGTTTGCCGGTCAAAGTGGCCGGCAGGGGATGCGATAAATTGGGGTTTACCGTTGTGTTGATGATTGTCTGAACCATGATTTGCCTGATTAAAGGATTAACATGATTAAACGTCAAAATCACCAATAATCCGGGGTTTGACGTTGATTTTT
>WQRV01000039.1 GCA_009786575.1 Chitinispirillia bacterium
GTACCGGACGGTGAAGATTGGGAATCAGACTTGGATGGCGGAGAATCTAAATTATAAGACGGGTAAATCTATTTGTTATGATAACAAAGAAAGTAACTGTCAGAAGTATGGACGATTGTACGACTGGAAGACGGCGTTGAAAGCTTGTCCTGCTGGGTGGCATTTGCCGAGTGATGAGGAGTGGACGGCGTTGACGGATTTTGTGGGCGGAGGAGAGACGAAAGGAACGAAATTGAAGTCGAAGACAGGGTGGTTTGCGGATACGTACATGGATAAGGGCTATAAAGCCGGAACGGACGATTACGGTTTTTCGGCCTTGCCCGGCGGCTACGGCGCCTCAGATGGCAGTTTCCTCACTGGCGGCAGCTACGGTTACGGCTTCTGGTGGAGTGCCACGGAGGACGATGCGAGATACGCATGGTACCGGCTCATGAACTACTACTACGACGACGTGGTCAGGCACTACGACTACAAGACGAGCCTGTATAGCGTGCGTTGCCTGAAGGACTCCGCGGCCCCGCAATAGCGAGCCGCCACCCCGAGCCGCGTTTTTCGCGGTACTGGGTATAAGTTGCAGGCCAATCCGCCGCCTCCGCCCTAAATTTGCAAAAATCCTACCGCATCAATTATATTATTACCATGTACACAAATAAAAAAACGCATTCAGCGCCGCTTTTTATGGCGATTCTGCTGACGGCCCTGTTCTCGTCAGGATGGCTTCCTAACCGCGAACCGCCGGCGCTTTCCTCGACCGCGGCATAAAGTATCTTGGCCAGAGCAGCTACGATAGGGCAATCGCCGATTTCGACGAGACTTTGAAGGAAGGCGTTAATGGGGGAGAACGGTATTTGGCTGCCTCTTGTAAGTGATTGATATTGCGATACTTACAGGTAATATTGCGATTGTATTTGCAAAATAGTCTTAAAAAGGGCATAACTGGCAGTCGTAACCGATTGCCGCCAATAAAAATACAAATGTTTTAGGGGGGATTTATGGATATCGCCAAGAAGATGATTCCATGTGATTGTCAGAACACAAGTTGCAGGGAGTTTAAGGGGTGTTGCTTTGTGGCCACGGAGGTGGTGCGGGTAACGGGCGGGGAAGACGACCCCATCCACCTGATGTTCGTGGGCCAGGGCGCGGGGCGCGACGAGGACTTTAACATGAACCCCAAGAACACCTTACGCCAGCCGTTCGTAGGCAAGGCGGGGTCGTACCTGCGGTACATGATTAAATTCGTGTGGGACAGCGGGGCGGCCGTCAACGTGGCGATAAGCAACTCGGTGCGGTTCCACCCGTTAGAGGGCAGAAAAGACCGGGCGCCTACGGACGACGAACTCAAGGAGTGCATGCCAATACTGGACAGGGACATCGAGGCCGTCAAGCCTAAGATATTGATTCCGCTGGGCCTTTCGACGACGAGGGCTATGGCGCCGGAGACTATTGACACGCCAATGGGCAGGATTATTGGGAATTCCTATATCTATAATAATATCAAGCTGATACCGCTGTACCACCCGAGCTATCTTATCCGGCAGTACGGTAAGTTTTTTGCGGACCAGCAGGGGGAGAGCCACGTCCGCTGCGTTAACTTGTTGAAACAGGCCGCGTTAGATGCGTTAAATGCGTAATGCACCAAAGAGGGTTTTCCACCGTTTATCTTCCTAAATATCAATGAAATAACGGGGGAGACGGCATTATCGGGAATAATATCTCGCCCGTAACGGCGTTTATGCCGTCTCCACAAGGGCCGTAAATGCCGTTTTGGACTTATTTTCGTTGCCGAGACGAACGGCTGTGTTGCCGGTGATGAGGAATTTCCCGCCTTCCCGGGTACATTTTATCTCAATTTCATCACCAAGTTTTGCCTCCGCCAGATAGTTGATTTGCACCCGGGCCCAGTCCGGCCCGCCGCCAAGCCCGTCTTCGGAGACGGCGTAGAGGGCGTTATCGATCAGGTCGCCGTATACGGCGCTGTTCATGTGCATATTTGTGTCTACCTCGCAGCAGCGGACGGTGTGCAGCAACGAGGAGTACGGGGCGCCCCAGTGCGCCGGCAGGTCGATTTTCTCGGGCTGGACCGAAACGCCCATATCGCCGGAGAACAGCGGCAATTCTACCGGGAGCGCTGCCGGGCGCATAATCCTGCGCTGTTTCAGGTCGAACAGGATCCAGAGAGTATTCCATTCCATCAATTTCTTGCCCGCGGCGTCGTGCATGTCGCCCTGGCGGGTGAAAAACGTGTTCCTGATGATCTCCGACGGCCAGGTGCGGATGGTCACGGTCTCGTCGTATTCCGGCATGCGGGTAACGGCGAGCCCGAAGCGCTGCAGGATAAAGCTCATGTTGAGCGGCGCGATGACCGCGTAGCCTACGCCGAGCTGGCGGGCGTTTTCGTCGCCGGCGTTCCCGGCTATGCGCAGGAGCGAGGAGAGGCGGGGCTTGCCGCGGTAGTCGAGGTCGAAGTAGGTTATTCGGACTGTGCCTTCGTAGGGTTTGTTATCCATAGTTATAAAAAGATAATTTATGCTTAAAGCTAAAGTCAAAATCAAGGTCAAAATATTATAGGATTATGGTTTGCCGGTGCGTCTGATTACGCCGAGCTGGGTTCCCGCGCGTTGGTACGGTGCGGCACGGGCGGGAGCATGCAATCATCGGCTTTCACAGCTCGGCCGCCGAAGCATTCGCACTGAGAAGAGAACTCGCCGCCCGGCATCAGCGGAATTTGCTTTGGCGGTGCGCGGGTAAGTCAAAATATTTGTATTTTGTGTAAAATCAATGATTTATGAGGATTATTTCAGGAAAACCGACAGGAGAGCCTCCCTATCTTGATATTGGGCGGTGTCGCATAATAGATAATACATAAACCACATAATTATGTCAAGAAACTACTTGACAAATACTATAAGAAAAAATATCCTAATAATATCAAAAAAGACGCAATACCCAGAATCCAAAGAGAAACGGGACTTAAATCAAGATTGATCAGATAATGTCTATCTTTGTTATCCATAATACCAATATAATATACCTTTGTGAAAAAGTCAATAGTTTTTTTTATTTTTTTGAGCCTTTGGGTAAATAGATACGTTTTCCATCCGAAGTAAACACATCTTGACGGCCAAATAAGCCTTTTTTAACGGGTTTACTATGATCCGCACCGGAAGGGGGAGTAGTAGAATAAGGTACGGTTTGTGGAGCAATATATTCTTTATAAGCATTAGAAACTTGACGTACAATAGTGCCTGCACCGAGTTTTGAAACGCCAAAAATAGCCACCAAGGCATTAGTTAATTGTTGAATCCACGCCTGTTGTATAGGCATCTTCATATGATGTTTATCCATAAATTTATGTTCAAGCCATTTAATAGCGGCAGAAGCTTTAGTGTCATCAACATGAGCGGCTTTAAGATTATATTCAACAGACTGGAGAGCCTTACGCCATCCATGGACATCAACTTCACGAGATTCAGCACTTTGTTTAATTCCAAGTTCCTGTTTAAGGATTTCAAGTTTTTCATTATCTATTTCGATGGAATTGCGGACTTGATCAGTTTGGGCCTCGGTATTAGCGGTTTGAGTACCAATTTGTTTAAGAGTAGCAGAAAGCATAGCGTTCTCCATAACATTCCCATGAACAGGCTGTTGAGCGGCAGAGCCGACCGGGGGAGATACGGCACCTTGACCGCCAGCGGCGAGGGTAGGGTGAAGACCTGCCTTCTGAAGGTCAGTAGTACGTATTTGCATGGCATTTTGTGCCATATTGTTTGAGAAGTTCTGCTGTTTGAGATAGTCCTGGCGGGAACGCCAGTTTTGATAGATGTTATAACCAATACCCGCAGCACTACCAAGCATACCAAGCATACCAAGCATATTAATACTCCTTTATAAAGATTAAGTTATACGGCGTTTACACGCCAGTTAAGTTCTCGTTTTTTTAATCGTTCATCACATTCTACACGTACTTTATCCATGAGGGGTATAAATAACCAATGTTTAAGCGGAGCAATGGCAGAGCGTATTTTTTTGGCAAGACCGGAAGACGCATAAGCATTGAGTACAAAATCTAATACTTGTTCATCACGCAAAGCGATGACATTTTTATATAAATCGGCACAAAGTCCTAATATTTTACGATAATAGCGAGGAGGTACACGCCATGTACCATTTTCACGCATAAGACCATTAAAAAGTTCTATAGTTTGAGCGTATTTTTTACCAAGACCAGAAGAATTTAATTGAAATTCGGGTTGTTTACCAGTATTATCACGGAAATTTGAATTATAATGTTTTCCGAGTTTTTTACAAGTATAGCCAGAGACATAAGAGAAAGCCTTTTCATCAGCAGTAGAAATAAGTTTGCATCCAAAGCCGACAGATTGACATTTTCCCCAGGATTTAAAGATAAGATCAGCATGTCGCATAGAGAGACCAATAATAATAAGGTGATAGTGAGGGCGGCAAGTTTGAGGGCCATATTCACCACAGGCATAATATTTAAATTTAGAGTTATCACCATCACGTTGTAAATTGATTCGAAGACGTTTAAAGAAGTCCTGTAAGTCTTTTTTAACGAGGGTGCCACCTTTGGGGAGGTGGTCACCATCGTATGAAAGCATAATAAACAGAGCGAGACCGCCAGAAGTCGATGTTTCGTGTTTCATGCGGAGAGACCATTCAGCACGGCGTTTAAGACGGCAAGAACGGCAATGGCCACAATCTACGAACATACCTTGAGATTCGAGGTAGTAAGGGTTCCGGCAGACGTTAAGCATCAACGATACCTACGATGTTTGTTACGGCGGATAGCCCTTTTACGGCTACGGCCACCACGGGGCAGGGATCGAGAAGAACGGCGCATAATAAATTCCTTTCGTTTAAAGTAAAAGTCAAAAGCGATATTTCGCCGCACGGCGGCGAAGAAAAGCGCCCCGGCAACGGCACCGGGGCAGATGGAACACGGCTCAGCTAAACGAAAGCGCTTAAACACGCGCTTTCAGCATCGCCGACCCCCCGGCCTAGCCGGGGGGATAGTAACTAACACAAGCCATTGTGTCAGTTGGCCAATGTTAAGCAAGACAGACATTGGCCACGCCGCCTATTTCTCGGCGGCCGGAGCCTCCAGAGGGGGCTCCTTTCCCGCCGAATCCTCGGCGGCTTCTTGCGCGAGACGGGCGGCATCTCGTTTTGCGCGTTCAATAGATAATTCCATGTTATTACGTACAACAACGGTCATTTCAGCCGCATCAAAGAAATCAAAGCCTTTTTGAGCGGTTGGATCAAATACGGGTTCCGGATCGGGGTTGTTTGGGTCCTCATAAGCGGGGAACATCTTGCGGCGGTAATCCTCAAGAGCCGCACCGGAGGACATAATCATACGAAGTTGATTTTCCTTTGAGACATACCCGGCAGTCTCTATAAGGGAAGGACCCCCGCATTTATCATGCGGGGGAGTTTCGGGTTCGTTGCGGAGGGCCGCATTGACAATCTTAATCATTTTATATATTTCCTTTCTTAGAAATGGTCCATCATACCGGGTTCGGCAATAATGGGAAGGGGGCGGGTAGCTTTAATAATATTCTGGACGTTTACGATAAGGCCGGGAACAGAGTATTTTGCGTTTGTTTCCGGGTCAGTAACTTCTTGAACGAGGAAAATATCTTTGCGAGGATTGCAAGTAATAAATTCGGAGTTGAGTTTTGGTATAGCCTCGTGATCAAAACTACGGGTCATATTCCAATAAGACAAATCCGGACGGCCTGCAAGGACACGCATTTCACCGCATACCATATCGTTTTTTACACGCATTTCATCATACATCCCGGCATAGCCGAAGGGCGTATGGTCATCAGACCATCCAAAACCCGCGAAGATTTCGCTTTGCTCAATCATCTGTTCGGAGAGGTGGGCAAATTCAGCAAAATAGAAGTCCGTAGGAAGACGGCGGGACCATTGACGATTAATACCATTTTGGTAAGAGGGTTTAGGCATCACGGAGAGTATACCTATGATAATACCGTATTCCTGTACAAAGTAGGAACCTGCATAAGAGCCATCAGCGGCGAGGCCGTGCCCAGTCATTTGACCTTGGGGAGTAGTGGCTGTTTCAGAGTTCTGTACTATCTCCGATATCTGAACAGGCATTTTCGTACCGCCGATGTATTCGGGACGATCAAGCCGGGCGTCAGTAGGGGAGACCCCAAAATGTGCGCGGAGGAACTCGGTATAACGGGTTCCGGCGCGGCTGTTACGTTCAAGCCATTTTTGGAGTTGTACAGTAAGGCGAAGATCAGACACATCAAAAGTAGTGAGTTCGGCACCTGCAGAATCAAGGCGTAAGCCTTTAGCCACACGGGCGCCTACATCATTAGTATCAATAACGGGGCCAGTAAAAGAAGCATCACCCGCCAAACCACGACTAAAAGTAAGCGCCCAAGCATCCTCACGGGCTGAACCTTGAATATTCACATTATTTTTCATACTAAAATCTTTAATAACGGGCATAGTACCGCCGCCATTACCAGACAAACGACCAAGCTGTATACGACCATCGGGGAAAGAAGGGGGCAAGGCATCCCATGAAAATAAACCGGAAGTTAAATCAAGGTGCGCCGGGAGAGCCGGGGGAGTACCTTTTTGACGGCGGGGACGGGCAGACGTGAAGTAATCTTTGCGCCAGTTACGATTAAGAACGTAAGGATTAACCGAAAGAATATTACCAAATTCATCCTCTGTTTCACCATCTCCAATGATAGTTTGAAGGTCTTGATCACGGTAATATTCATTGAAAACGCGGTTATATGCACGCCATGGCATATCAATAGGAGTAACGACAAAATCAATTCCTAATTCACCGGGGCGTTGAGCCTGGGGGACAGGAAGGCCGAAATAATCCCAAAGGGTACCAAGGCCACAATTACGCCACATACCATTATTCCAAGTGGGCATAAAGCGGGGAATTTCATAATCAAGGGGTGTAACGCCATCAAGCATCCCTTGAACGATGAATTTTTCCCAGTCTTTCCACAAGATACGATTAGGGCAAAAGAAGTAATGAACAGTAGCGGTTATCTCGTGCATGATAGGAGCGGAGAGAGGTTGAAAACGGATCACTACTTGGTTTCCGATTTTAAGGTGGTCACCGGGAACGACTTCATCGCACATGATGGGGACAAGTTGTCCCATATCGCAAGTAAAGTTTTTACGGTAGGAAAGATCGAAAACATTGCGGCGGGGTTTTAACCCGCCGACATGTTGAAAGTGATTACGGGACATAGTTCAAGGCCTCCTTAGTCGGTTCCCGTTCGGGAATCGGTTGAAATACGGCGGCACCATTAATAATGTGCTTGGTGCCGCAAGCGGCGATTTCCGGGGCATCCGGAGATTCGTCAGACGCGGACAGGGAGCCGAGACGGTATAAATCGAGTTCGGCGGGGATTATCGCATCGTGGGAAAGCATATTGCTGAATTCCCGTACGGCGGCATTGTCAGTAACCGCGACAAAGAGCGGCGAACATTGGAACGTAACATTGTTACGGATGATATAGATAGATTTCATAAGTCCTTTATTTTACTACGTTTAAGATTTGATTAAGTACAATCTGAACCACCTCGAAGACGGCCAGAATGCTGATAAGGTACTTTTTAGAGATAATCATAGCCTGATACCTCCACGGGAATTTCCATAGGATTTAAGGCGGCGAGCCTTACCGGTTTTGCGTGCGCCGAAACGCTTACGACGTCTGGACATTGACAAACTCCTTGATTAAAGTATGAAACTGCAAATATGGCGTTTTTGATACCGTTTAGGGCATAAAACACCGTTTTTTACTTGACTTATAGCCAGATACGGGCATGGCGATAAATCGGATAAACCACAATATATTGTATTTAAAAGAGCCATACCACACTATATATTAGGTATGTCGCATAATATATATTATGTAAACTCGCAAATCGTTACGTTTGGTTAATCCTCTTCCCTTGCGGTTTGTGTGCATTAAAAACGTAGCCCGGGCCCGGTTTTGTATTATATTTAACAGTATAACCGGCTCAAAAACGGGTGCGCGTAAAAATGGCGGGCACCCCTCTCGCTGGTAATACCGGGGATTTATATGAAGAAAACTAATATTGCAGTTGAGCTAAACTGGTGGATCAAGGCGTTTTTGTACCTGTGTATTTATTTAGTCATTAAGCGTTATATAACCGGCCATACTAATATATCCGCTGCCTTGGGAGGATCTTTTGTTTGTTTATTGTTGGCGTCACTAAGCTTTAAATGCACATCCACGGGCTATTGCCGTGGATTAAACTTTTATTTGTTCAGCGTCTATTCTAAAAAATACCAATTTTGGGAAAAATTTAATCACCTAAGTATAGATAATCTTTGGTGGACGTACTCAATATCATTGGGTTATGGCAGCTACGGCATCCTTCGATGTGTTTTTTCCAATTTTGATGAGCTGGCAGAACTAATATCCCGTAATACCGTTATTAAAGAAGACATTCGGCAACAATTTGTAAATTATATAGATAATCGTAAGCGAGAAGGCATAATCTCTCGAATATTTTTACGGCCAACCGTGTTTTTTCTCATACTCTTGGGCGTAAAGGGTATATTTTATATTATTGATAAAAAGTGATTTTGAATCTGTCGGATATGTTCGCCAGGGCAGGATATGAAATATCCCGTGAATCTTGAAATGGCGGGGGAGCCGTCATAATTGAGGCTCTCCCCCACCTCCAACGCGCAAGCGCCTGTCCTGTAGAAGGGGTTTGTTGCTCCCAATTACGGCAAAAATCATGGACATGATGGGTAGGGCTTTGGATAATGTGAAAGACTGCCGCCCCACCGGACTCATGATTCGCCTCTTGGACCTAACTGTATGACAAATCCAATGTTCCTTTTTTCCACTCTTCAAGAATTGTTCTGGCGCAAAGCGCAACTAAGCTCCTTGGAGTTTTTCCAACATCAGCTAATACTGCCTCCGCCTCTTTCGGACAAATTTTAAGGCTGTGTGTTGCTGCCCAGCTTCGGACACCAGGATCAGGCGAGGATAGCATTTCTCTGAACAGCGGATGGACTAAACATCCTTCTTCCTCAATCTGCAGATAAATTTTTATCAGTTTCTTCCAAGCCTTGTTTCCTTTTTTGTAATCCCCCACTTCCGTTGCTTGTCCATGTTCACCGGCATATTTTGCGTATTCCGCTGCCAGTTCTTCAATACTTTTACAATGCTTGGTCTTTTTTTGACTAATTTTCATAAATCTACTCCGATATCTTTTAAAGTATTAATACCGTCTTTGTCTGCCCCCGCAAGAATATTTTTTACGATATTAAGCATACTATCATTATCTCCTATTTTATATTGAAGATCGTCTAACTTGTCCAGAATATGCTCCGCCTGCAGCGACTTGTGCATCCCCTCCTCGCTAACCCCGCGGACGTCACCGTGCAGATAGGTTAGGAGCATGATGAACGGGAAAACGGTCTTCGTCACCGCTGCGTCCTGAAGAACGACGTACAGATAGAACTGGTGCTGGGCAATAGCCAGCATCGAATCGGCGCCAAACGGAGCCGTCTCGCCATTCCTGTTTTGGCGGATATCGGAGAGGCACGAGCAAAGCTTCATCGCGGTTCGGTTAACGCTCTCAAATTCTGAAAAATTAACCTCTACCGGACCAATCCGGCGGTCTACGCTCTCGTACTCCCCCGCCAAAAAGTCAAATATCATCTCTATAGCCCCAAAATACTCCCTGTCGAACTCCCGTGCCGCCGGATCATCGTAAGCCTCGCCCTCAAACTTCTCCCAGAATACCGGAAAGACGCTTTTGAATTGCAGCAGCTGATTTCTATCCGGCATGGCACCGCTAAAATAGCGCGTGAAGAGGGTGTACTTGTAAAAATATTCCAACAGGGCCTTGAGGCCGTCTAACGGGTATGCCTGTAAGTCTGATTTTGAGATACTGGCAAGCAGCGCAGGCTGGACATTCAGCACTTTTTGGAAGAATGCCCGTTGTTCGGGCCAGGCGTTGAAACTCTTAAGGTAGCAGTAGGAGCCGGCGTCTGCATCGGCGCTGAACTCTTTGGTTTTTACAAGGATCTCGTTTATGTCTCCCGCGTTCTGTATCTTGCCGTTCCGCTCGGCGTCCCAGCCGTGGCTTCGGGAACCGAAATATACGCTTGCTGCGTTGCCGGCGGAGCCTACGAAGGCTACTGCTTTCCCGCAAAAGGCATCCAGAATCTCGTCCTGATCCCCTATCTCATTTCCATCATCGTCATAATCGATATAGTTGAACCGTGGTTTCTCCCCAAGGCTTTTCGGTAAATATACCGTCCCATCGTTCTGCTTTCTAAGGCGTTCGAGGTTCTGCATAACTTGATCTGGTTGCACGGATTTGTGTATCTCATCTTCGCTTAAACCACAAATATCTCCGTATAAATAGGTAAGGAGCATAAGTCTTGATAAATTTATACTTCCATTAAGAAAACCTTTACTACGATAGAGATAATATTGGTATTGTGCTAATGTAACCATCGCCTCAGCACCAAATTGTACTTTTTTATCTTTAGGGTCTATGGCAAATTTAGCAAGAAATATACAAAGCTTTAGACACGTTTTATCAATATCTTCGAACTTCAGGGCATCCAGTTTTAATTTTCCTGCTTGTTGAATTACATGTCTGTAGCCTCCGTCCTGTAAGTCAAATACCGCTTCCGTCAGGGTGAGATATCGCCGCAGGCCATCTTCTTTATCTACTGCAGATTGTTGTTCAGCTTCGAATATTTCCCAAAACGCCGGTATAATATTTTTAATTAGTTGAATTTTGTCTTTTTCGAGCATAACGCCATAAAAATAATATGTTAATACTGCGATGTTATTAAAATAGTCCATCAATATATATTGGTGTGGGAGAGTATATGCGCCTAAATCAGATTTTGAGATATTCTTAAGCATTGTTACCTGTGCATCTAAATTTTTTTTCATAAACTTCAAGAATTCTGTTTCCTGATAATCAGATAATTGCAAACAACAATAGGCGGCATAATCAGTATCACGGTTAAACGTTTGTACATTGCTAATTATCTTTTTAATATTTTTTGTTTTTTTTATTATTATTCCCTGTTTAACATCCGGCTCATTGCCGCGGTAATCTGCAAAGCGTTCAATTGCACTTTTACACGCTCCCTGATAGCGCGTCTTTGACTCTTCAATAAATGCTTTGGTTTTCTTGTCCATAATTCCTCCTATTATTTTTTTAATATATTTTCATAGTATTTTTTTGCGAAAATATCAAACTGCCACGCAGCGGCTTTCCCACCAACCGCATCTCCCAACATACCGCCTCCTACAGCTCCTGCTGTACCTTTTGATAAAGATAATATATTGTAAACAGCTATGTCAAGATTTTTTTGTTTCCCATAGCCCGCTCCGCCCCCGCCCGGCCGGACAAGAACCAACGCCTCCGCAAGACTTCAACAGGCAAAATTTACGGACAGCGAGCCGGACAGCAGGGTTAAAGAGGAGGGGCGGAAAGTTCTTTTACTTGCCATGTTGCAGCTGCCGGGCTTCTTCAAGTGCTTGTTTCGCTTGTGCGTCAGACGGGTCAATCCGTAACGCCGCCTCAAAATCAGCTATGGCGCTATCTTGATTGCCTTTATTGAAATACTCAATACCGCGATTGATATACGCGTAGATATGGTTGGAATCCGAACGTATCGCTTGACTGAAATTTGCAATGGCCCTATCTTGATCACCTTTGTCTGAATACGCAATGCCGCGGTTGTTATAGGCGCCGGCATGATTGGGATCCCGCCGTATCGCTTGGCTGTAATCCTCAATCGCCATATTAAGATCACCGTTATCAAAATGCACACCTCCGCGATTAAAATACGCATCGGCGTAATTAGAATTCAACAGTATTGCTTGGTTGAAATCATCAATAGCTTTATTCGGGTTACCCTTTCTGGAATACGCACAGCCGCGGTTTAGATACAGGTTGGCATTATTGGGGTCTAAGCGTATCGCGTGATTGTAATCCTCAATCGCCATGTTTAAATCGCCCTTTTGATAATATTCATCACCGCGCCCGTGATACGGCCCGGCAAAATTGGGCGCCAGGTGTATCGCTCGGCCGAAATCAGCAATAGCCGCCTCCCAATCACCTTTGCCGGAGTACGCCATGCCACGATTGTTATATGCCTCCACGTAATTGGGATTCAGCCGTATCGCCCGGCTGTAATCAGGAATAGCCGCCTCTCGATCACCTTTGCCGGAATACGCCGTGCCACGGTTGTGATATGCCTCCGCATAATTTGGATCCACGCGTATCGCCTGGTTAAAATCCAAAATAGCTCTGTCAAAGTCGCCTTTTTTGAAGTAGGCATCACCGCGATTATTATACACATCCGCATGATTGGGATTCAGCCGTATCGCCTGATCGAACTCCGCAATGGCTTTGCCGGTTTCGCCTGCGTCTAAATACGCAACACCGCGCTTGTTATGCGCATCGGCATTATTGGTGCAGAACATCACTCCCGCCAACAGGGCAGCCAGAAAGAAAATCGGTACTTTTTTCATAATTTCAGATACCCTCCCGGCAGACCTCCCACAGCAATATCCCAACGCCCGCTCCCCCGGCACCGTTAGCGGCTGCCTCATATAGGAAATCTACAATATGCCGCTGCCGGGGTCAAGAAAGATTCGTGTACGGCGGCGCGGTTTCCTCTCCCCTGCCCCGTGGCAGGCCGGCGGGCGGCGGGGCGTGAAAAAAATTTTGGGCGGACGCTTTGATTTTTTCCATCCCAGTAAGCTATAATATATGTAGTATCACAGCTCCGCAACAGGGCTTACGCCGTGACGAGGGCATTTTGTTGTAGTTGTCGGTTCGCAGCATTTGGGGCATTTATGTATAGAATAGCGCGTTTTACCCTAATTTCCGTGATCCTGCTTGGCCTCCCGCCCGCCGGCGCGGCCCCCGGCAATATCATGCCTTCCCCCTATGTTTCCTACCGCGACATCCCCGGCGTGACGGCGGATGAGATCGCCGCCATTGAGGCGCTGCGGGCGGAGGTTGATACGTTTGTCTACGGCGTTTTGCCCACTACGGAGTCTTTTGCGGGGGACGACGGGGTGATCCGCGGCTATCATGCGCTCTTCTGCGAGTGGCTGTCCGGGCTGTTCGGGATCCCTTTTGCGCCCCGGTTTGTGAACTGGGACCGGTATTTGTCCTCGCTCTCGGACTTTGAGGTCGATTTCACCGGTTACCTGACGCCCACCGATGAGCGGCGGAAGTTTTTATTTATGACTACCGCCATAGCCCGGCACGCCATACAGTATTTCAGGATAGAGGGGAGCGTCCCGCTTCCGTACATTGCACAGTCGCGCCCGCTGCGTTACGTTTTTATTGAGGGGACCTCTACGATAAACGACGTTACCTCCAAGCTTGCGCCCGGGACTTTTGAGGTTATACTGGCGCATAACACCGATGAAATCTACAAAATGCTGAAGGACGGCCGCGCCGACGCATTCTTCAACGATGAGGTGACGGCTGCCTCTTTCGACGTTTACGGGGATGTGGTTGCCGCCGATTTCTACCCGCTCATCTACAGCCCGGTGTCGCTTGTTACGCAGAACCCGTCGCGGGGGCCTCTTATCGCGGTGGTGCAGAAAGCGCTTGACGACGGGGCGGCGCACTACCTGACGTCGCTTTGCAACCGGGGGCTTGAGGAGTACCGGAGGCACAAGCTCTTCCTGAAGCTCACCGCGGAGGAGAAAGCGTTTATAAAAGAGCGGCCCGTTGTGCGCTACGCCGCCGAGCACGACAACTACCCTGTCAGCTTCTACAACGCGCACGAGAAGGAGTGGCAGGGCATCGCCGTTGACGTGCTGGCCAGCATCAGCCGGATTACCGGGCTCACGTTTGAGCGGGCCAACGCCTCCGCCGCGGAATTTTCGGCCCTTATCGGGATGCTTGAGGGCGGCGAGGCGGCCATGATGACGGAGGTGATCCGCGTGCCGCAGCGGGAGGGGCGCTTTATATGGCCGCAGACGCCCATGATGACGGACAACTTCGCCATGATATCGAAGATGGAGTACCCCAGCCTGCAGGTGAACGAAATACTGTACGCGAAGGTGGGGCTCATACGCGGCCACGCCTATACCTCGCTCTTCAGGATATGGTTCCCCGACCACAGGAAGACGGTTGAGTACGAAAACCTCTACGCCGCATTTGATGCCCTGCGCAGCGGCGAGGTGGATTTGCTCATGGCGAGCCAGAACCTGCTTTTGACGCTTACGAACCTGTACGAGCAGGCGGGCTACAAGGCGAACATCGTCTTCGACCGGTCGTTTGACGCTACCCTTGCCTTCAACAAAGACGAGGAGGTGCTTTGTTCCATAGTAGACAAGGCGCTGCGCCTTGTTGACACTAAGGGGATATCCGGGCAATGGACGCGCAAGACCTACGACTACGGCGCGAAGCTGGCGCACGAGCGGATCCTGTGGCTCATAGAGGCCGCCGTGCTGATGTTTATCGTGCTGTTGCTGCTGTTTGTCCTGTTTTTCAGGAAGCGCAGCGACGGCAGGCGTTTGGACGCGCTGGTCAAGAGGCGCACGGCAGAGCTTGAGGGTTTGCAGGAGGAGCTGCGGGAGGCGGCACACCTGGCTCAGGCGGCTAACCGGGCCAAGTCCGTATTCCTTGCCAACATGAGCCACGAGATACGCACCCCGCTCACCGCCATCATCGGCATGACCGGCATCGGGAAGGCGGCGGAGAGCGCGGAGAGGAAGGGGTACTGCCTGAGCAAGATCGAGGAGGCCTCGACCCATCTGCACGGCGTGATCAACGACATTCTGGACATGTCAAAAATTGAGGCGAACCGGTTCGGCCTCTCGCCGGTTAACTTCAGCTTTAAGAAGGTATTACGGCGGGTAGTCAACATCGCTGGGTTCCAGATAAGCAAGAAGCGGCAGAAGTTCCACTTGCAATTAGACAAGAATATCCCGGCCGCCCTTGTAGGCGACGACCAGCGGCTGGCGCAGGTGATGACGAACCTGCTCTCCAACGCAATCAAGTTCACCCCCGAGGGCGGCAAAGTGAGGTTGGAGGCCAACTCTTTGGGCGAGGAGGGCGGCTTCTGCTCGCTGCAGGTCGCCGTGACCGACTCCGGGATAGGCATAAGCGCCGATCAGGCGGCGCTGCTCTTCCAGCCTTTCCAGCAGGCGGAAGCGAGCACCACGCGCAAGTTCGGCGGCACGGGCCTGGGGCTGGCGATCTCCAAGGGCATCATAGAGATGATGGGCGGCAAGATCTGGGTGGAATCGACCCAGGGCGTGGGGTCAACCTTCGGGTTCAATATAAAACTGCTGCGCTCCGAGCCGGGGCCGGGCGGCGCAGCCGGGACGCCAGATGAAGACGGCGAGAGGCTGCGCACATACGAGGGCTACCGCATGCTGCTGGCGGAGGACGTGGTAATAAACTGCGAGATCGTGATGGCGCTCTTAGAGCCTACGAAAATAGGGATCGACTGCGTAGAAAACGGCGCGGAGGCAGTTGATAAATTCACTAAGAACCCGGGGCGTTACGATATAATATTCATGGACATACAGATGCCGGAAATGGACGGCTACGAGGCCACAAGGCGCATCCGCGCGCTCGAAACGCCGCTCGCCGCCAGGGTGCCCATAGTGGCGATGACGGCAAACGTGTTCCGGGAAGACGTGGTGAAGTGTCTCGAGGCCGGGATGGACGGCCACGTGGGCAAACCGCTCGACCTTTCCGAAATTCTGGAGAAATTGCACCTGCACCTGTCAGAGTGATTTTGGCGGATACGGGTCCCACGATTAAAGCCTGCGGCCCCTGCCCCGTCCGGCAACTGTACGACAGCCGTGATGTTCACCGGACGGGGCAGGGGCCGCAGGCTTTAATCGTGCCTTCAATAATAAGTTCTATTTTATTGACCCTGCCCCGCCATATATATTATCTTAATACTATTATACCTGATAAACGGAGATATTTATGGCTGAAAAATTGATCTATACCGGCAAGACCAAAGACGTCTACGAATTAGACGGCGGCAGCTACCTGCTCAAGTTCAAGGACGACGTCACCGGCGAGAACGGCGTCTTCGACCCCGGCTCCAACACCGTGGGCCTCAAAATCGACGGCGCGGGGCGGGCCGGGCTCAAGCTCACAAAAATGTTCTTCGAGGTGCTGAAATCCAAGGGCATCCCTACGCATTACATTGACGCGGATATTGATAAAGCCACTATGACGGTCAAGCCGGCAACCGTGTTCGGGCGGGGGCTTGAGGTTATTTGCAGGTACAGGGCGGTAGGGAGCTTTTTGCGCCGGTACGGGGCTTATGTTAAGGATGGAGATGCGCTGGATGCATTTGTCGAGGTAACGATTAAAGACGACGCCCGGCAGGACCCTCCGATAAGCGACGACGCGCTTGATATGCTGGGGATACTGTCTAAGGATGAGTACAAGACACTAAAGGACCTGACGAAGAAGATCGGGGCCGTAGTCAGGGAGGAGCTATCCAAAAAGGGGCTGGAACTGTACGACATAAAGTTCGAGTTCGGGCGGGTAAAGCCTGACAATTCTATAGTGCTGATAGACGAAATATCCGGCGGGAACATGCGGGCCTACAAGGGCGGCAAGTATATCGAACCGCTGGCGCTTGAAAAGTTGATGTTGGGATAAGTAGTTGATACTGTTGAAATTAATACCTTTCACCTAAAAAGTTTTTAAGGAGCGTATATGTCCATCAAAAAGCTCTTCGCGGCAGCACTGATCTGCGCCGCGTCCGTGTCGGTTGCTTTCGGGCAAACCGCGAAGTATCCCTTACAGAATATCACGTACCCCAACGGGTATAAGCCTGCCGCAATAGATGCGGCGAGGGTGAACAGCTGGTACAACACCTGGAAAACCAACCATTTAAGAGACTGCTCCGGCAAGGGGATCATGGCCACCGCCGACAATACGAGCGAAGTGAAGGTTGAGGGCGTGGGCTGGGCGCTTATCACCGCGGCGTACATGGGCGACAAGGCGAGCTTTGACGGCATTTACCAGTTCTACAACGTGAGTTCCAACCTTTCGTCAAAATCGGGCGGCATGATGTCGTGGTTGGTCGATTGCAACGGCATCCGCAATAACGATTCAAACAACGAGGGAACCGCGTCCGACGGCGACCTTGACGCGGCGTTCGGGCTCATCGTGGCCGGGTGGCAGTGGGGCGGCAGCTATTTGGACTCGGCCAGGTCGGTGCTCGGCAGGGTCAGGCAGCTCATCACAGACTGCAACGGCCTCTCCGTAATAGCCGGCGGTTACAGCGGCGGCGTGTGGGGCGGGGCCTGCAACTACACCGACATCTCCTACTACACCCCGGCATTCTTCAGGGTATTCGCCGAGGTTTCGGGCGACGCGGCGTGGAACAAGCTCGCCGACGACACCTACACGCACCTCGAGAGAAACGCCCACGCGGCTACCGGGCTTGTTTCCGATTGGCAGAGCGTGGAGGACGGCGCGCCGTTCCTGAGAGAGGGCGGCGACAACAATAAAGACAAATTCTATAGCTACGACGCATGCCGTACCCCCTGGCGCATATCCCTCGACTATTTATGGAACGGGAACGCGAAAGCGAAAGCGTGGGCCACCAAAATCTCAACCTGGGCAAACGTAGTTGGAACTGGCAGCCTGAAAGACGGATACAATTTAGACGGCACCGTTTCTCCCAACGGCAGCAATAACGCCGGTATGGCTTTTATGGGCGCATGGGCGGTCGCCGCCATGACCAACAGCCAAACCGTCGCAAATACCTTCGGCTCCGCGCTTCCCAGCTCGGTCCCCAGCTACTGGTACCATAGCTACCTCGGCAACGTATACCTGCTCGCCCTCTCCGGCAACATGTGGAAAGAGGACTTAGTAATGACCGGCGGCGTCAAGCTTACCGTCTCCATAGACGGCAAGGGGTTCGTAAAGCGCACTCCCGACAAATACCTCTACTCATCCGGCGAAACGGTCACGCTTACCGCAACGCCCGACCTCGGCTATATATTCGAAGGCTGGAGCGGAGATGGCACCAACAACAGCAAAAACGCGTCCATAACCGTAACGATGAGTCAGGCGAGGAACATCACTGCCAAATTTTCGCTGAGCAGCGGTGTCAACTTCGTCAAAAACGGCGACTTCTCCAAAGGCAACGACAAAATGGACGACTGGGTGCTGAACAAGTGGGGCAATTCGCAGGCAACCGCGACCGCTGCCGGAAACGGGTCGGTTACCATCAATATCAGCACGCTCCCAAACAACCAGACAATTACCGACCTGCAGCTTGTGCAGGCGACACTGCCGCTCCTTAAGGGCAACAAATACGTTATCTCTTTCGAAGCCTCCGCCGCGTCCAACAGGACAATGCTCGTGATGGCCCAGTTAGGCAATACCCCCTGGACCACCTATTTCGAGGAAACTGTTGAGCTCACTGCCGCGAAACAGGAGTTTTCCTTTGAATTCGAAATGAAAGAGGCCGACAATCTAACCGCCAGATTAGGGTTCAACATCGGGAACGCCAATCCGAGCGTAACTATCGGCAACGTATCGGTTGTGTTTGCACAGAGCACCTCAGGTGTAAGGCAAGCCGCCGCCCAGCCCGTCAAAAAAACCGGCATGACGGTCTCGGCAAGTTCGCGCAGCGCTGTCAATGTCAGCTTCAACGCTCGCAATACCGGCACAGCCGAACTGCGGCTCTACGGCCTCAAGGGCGACCTGATCACAAAAGCCTCGGTACAAACCGTCGCGGGCAGGAGCTACACCCACACGTTCAACACCGGCAAGATCCCCAGCGGGCTCTACGTGGTAACAATGAACGTAAACGGGACGGCGGCCGGGCACTCGAGAATAGCGCTGCACAGATGAGCAAGAGCTTCTACCCCGACCGGCAAAAACTCAGGGAGCAGTACTCGCTGCTGCTCCCATCCTACATCGCCGCGCTGGAGACTTTCCAGGCGCGGCTGCGTTCGGAGCTTGACCGCATCGACGCGCACTTCACCATGAAGTACCGTGTCAAGGCGTTTGAGTCGTTCTACATAAAACTGCTCAAGCGCAAGGCCGGCGAAAAGAAAACCGGCGAAGCGATACCCATCCACGACATTCTGGGGACGCGGGTAGTCTGCCCGTTCCTTGAGGACGTGGGCCGCGTTGAGGAGTGCCTGCGCGCGTCGTTCACGGTGCACGAGGTGGAGCGCAAGGGGGCCGAGCGGCGGTTCAGCGAGTTTGGGTACTCGTCCATCCATCTGCTGATTGAGATCCCGGAGAATATCCGCAGCCAGTACCCGGAGCTGGATCTGATGATCGCCGAGGTGCAGATCAGGACTTTCCTGCAAGACGCTTGGGCCGAGGTCGAACACGAGCTCATCTACAAGAACAGCAACGGCATCACCCCGCTCGACGAGCCGCTGCGGAGGAAATTAGCCGCGCTCAACGCCAATTTGTCGCTCTCCGACGATATTTTTCAGGAGATACGCGACTACCAGCGGCGGCTGCACGGCGAGCTGAACAAGCGGCGGCAGTCTTTTACCGCGCAGTTGGATGAGATAAAGCCGGGCCTCACGGTATCGGGGCCGCAGGGTGGCGGCGCCGCGCAGGCCCCCCCAAAAAACGGCGGCAGCAACGGCAATATGAACGGCGGCATACAAAGCGGCGTCCTGCCAGACATCGATTCCGGCAACAAGGACCACCTGCTCCTGAGCGCCCTCAACGCCCACAACGGCAAGGACTTCCCGCTGGCCATCTCCATCTACTCCAAAATACTTGAGCAGGAGGTCCAGCCCTACATCATGACGCTCGTCTACATACACCGCGGCAAAGCCCACTTCTCGCAGTCGAACTACAGCGAGGCGCTGCGCGACTTCCAGGCCGCGGCCGACTGCTCCCCCACCGACAACCGGGCGTTCTACCACCTGGGGATCGTGAACCGCGTGCTCGACGACAGCCACGCCGCGCTCGCCGCCCTGCAGAAGTGCATAGAAATCAACCCCTACCACGTAGACGCCCTCTTCGCCCTCGCCGGCGTCTACTTCGACATGGCGGACTACCCAGGCGCCCTGGAGTACTGCGAAAAAGCGCTTTTGGTCGAGCCCGACTCTACGGCCGTCAAAGAGTTCAGGAAATTGGTCATATCCAGGATGAACCTATGAACCGCCATTTTGGGGCATCAAAATAAAATCCTACTAAAACTGTTGACACTATGGTGCGCAATCTATTATTTTTATCTGACGGCGGGAAGTGCCGCCTTAAAATTCTCTGAAAGGGGTCTGCGTTGAGCAAGAATGTTACCATTACCGAAGCGATTCTGCTGGCAGCGGAACAGCTCGCCATCCCGGTGTCGATCAAGGAAGTCATGAACTCAGTCGATACGCGGGCCAAACAGGAGCACGCCTCGCCGGAAGCCATGTACCGGGACCGCGTAACCCACGCCCTCCCGGGCCTCTCCGACGAAACCATAACCAGCGTCGCCGCCCGCGTCAAACAGCTGATCGAAGCAGGCACGCAGTAGGGTGGGAAATACCCCTCCCTCCTCCCAAAATACGGCCGCCGGAAAATCTGCTGATTAAGGCCGTCGCGGCATATAGTGTACTCACCGTACCCTGTCGAGGTAGTCCCAGATGTCCTCGGGGGCGTCTTTGGGGGGCGGTTCGCCGCCGTATACTTCCCAGGCGCGGTTGACGGCGCGGTCGAAGTGGGTAGTGATGTTCGCGCGGCCGATCTGCTCTACCAGCCCCGCCCGGCTTATCGCCCGCAGCACCGGGTACTGCACGCCGGATAGGATCAGCGTTATCTTCTTTTTGTTGCACCGCTGCGAGAATAACCGCAGCGCGTTGAGGCCGGACGAGTCTATCACCGGCACGTTGCGCATGCGCAGTATGCGTATCTTCATCAGCTTGCTCTCGTCCCCCACCGCTTCCTCGAATTTGAAGGCCGTGCCGAAGAAGAACGGGCCGGTAACCTCGTAGACGTCTGTTTCGGGCGGCACCCTCTTGAGGTCTTTCGCGTCGTTGTCGTAGTGGGACGGGTTCTCGTCCTTGCTTTCGCCGCCGCCGAGCTCGCGTGATACCTCCGTTACTCCCGACACCTTGGCCAGCTGGCGCATAAACAGGAGGACCGAGAGCAGCACGCCCGCCTGTATAGCCACCACGAGGTCGGTGAGCACCGTGAGCGAAAAGGTGATAAGGAGCACCGCCACATCGCTTGCGGGGGTTTTCCACAGGGTGACGAAAGTGCGCCACTCGCTCATGTTGTAGGAGACTATCACCAATATCGCGCCGAGGGCGGCCAGCGGGATGTGCGTTACAAGTTTTCCGAAGAAGAGCATTATGAACAGCACCACGACCGCGTGCACGATGCCGGCGACGGGCGTGCGGCCGCCGTTGCGGATGTTTGTGGCGGTACGGGCGATAGCGCCGGTGGCCGGGATCCCGCCGAACAGCGGCGAGGCAATGTTTGCCGCCCCCTGCGCCACAAGCTCCATGTTCGAGCGGTGCCTCTGCCCGCCGGTCATGCCGTCGGCCACGACCGCTGAGAGCAGCGCCTCTATCGCACCGAGCAACGCGATTGATATTGCCGGCGAGACGAGCGCCTGAATTGTGGCAAAGTTGAGGTCGGGCAGCACGGGGGCGGGCAGCGCGGAAGAAATTTCTCCGAAGCGGCTGCCGATTGTTTCAACATTAAGCCCCAGAAGCTCCACCGCCGCCACGGCAGCGAAGAGGGCAACGAGCGACCCCGGGAACTTGCGGTTTATTTTGGGCCAGAGGATAAGAATAAGCAGGGATATGGCGGCAACGGCCAAAGCTTGCCAGTTCAGGTGTGTGAACGACTGTATGTACAGCGCCCACTTGCCGATAAAATCCCCCGGCAGCTTCTCTATGGGGAGGCCGAAGAGGTCCCTGACCTGCGAAGTGAATATTATGACCGCGATGCCGCTCGTGAAGCCTACGATAACGGGGTACGGGATGAACTTTATCACCGACCCGAGGCCGCCCAGCCCCATCGCGACGAGGATCAGCCCGGCCATAAGCGTTGCCGTTGCGAGGCCGCCCACGCCGTACTGCTCCACGATGCCGAAAAGGATTATGACGAAAGCGCCGGTTGGGCCGCCTATCTGCACCCGGGATCCGCCCAGAAGCGAGATCATGAACCCGGCAATGACCGCGGTAATAAGCCCCTTCTCCGGGCTCACCCCGGATGCTATAGCGAACGCGATGGCCAGGGGTATGGCAACGATCCCTACAATAATCCCGGCCGTGAGGTCGGTCATAAACTGCTTGCGGCTGTAGCCGGACAGGCAGTCCAAAATCATTGGGCGGAGCATTTTTTCTATCTTCCCGATTCCTGCCTGTTTGGCGGAATTTGTTGAAAGAGAGGTCAAATCTTACGTAATTCCTCAAAAATACAATATTGCGCGGGTTGGATGCAATATATAAAAAGCACCGCCCCGCAAAAGGCGGCGGATTGCAATTGCTGCGCTATTGCGGTGCCGCAAAGTCCCGAACACAGCGCACGCTACACAGGTTTGCCTCGCTGTAGCTGTACCTGTCCACGCCGTCGTTGTTGTAGCCCATGTACCGGCTCCAGGCGTCGCTCGTATCGCTATCCGTGGCGCTCCACCAGTCGCCGTAGCCGCCGGCACCGTAGAAACTGCCGCCGGAATAGCCGCCGCCGCCGGGCAGGGCCGAAAAACCGTAATCGTCCGTTGCGGCTTTATACCACCCTGTCTTCGACTTCAATTTCGTTCCTGCCGTTTTTTCTCCGCCCACAAAATCTGTCAACGCCGTCCACTCCGCATCACTCGGCAAATGCCACCCAGCAGGACAAGCCTTCATAGCGTCATCCCAATCGTAAAGCCGGCCGTATTTCTGACAGCTACTTTCTTTGTTATCGTAACAGACGGAACTACCGGTCTTATAATTGAGATTCTCCGCCATCCACGTCTGATTCCCAATCTTCACCGTCCGGTACGTCTTCCCATCCCGCTTATCGGTAAAACTCCCACCC
>WQRV01000040.1 GCA_009786575.1 Chitinispirillia bacterium
TTTACTCCGGTCAGATTAATTATGATGCAACGAATAGGGGCTTGACAAGTCCTTTTTTTACTATATCATCCTTCGGTCAGATTTATTTTGATGCAATTCGGTGGGGCGGATATATATAAAAATTTAATAAAAGACTTGCAATTTGGGAAAAATCAATATAAATTTATAAGGATGGGGTGTGCCGTAACCGGTTCGGTTACGCCGAAAACGCTACAAATGGCGCTAAAATGCCTGTTTTGGGGAGATTGTAGATGAAGAGATGCTCTTTTGCGGTGCGTTGCGCGGCGGTTTTCGCGCTTGTTTTGGGGGTGGGCGCGGTTGCCCACGCCGACGATTACTCCGACCTTCAGGCGCTTGAAGCCCAGTACGGCGGCGGGTCGTCCTCCTCTTCTTCCTCGGGCAGCAGCGATGGCAGTTTCGACATCGACGAGCTGTTCGGCAAGTTCAAGGAGCCGGAGCCGGAGCCGGAGCCTGCGCCTACCAAGCGGGTGCTGCCGCCGTTTGAGGGCGAGTATAAGTTATTGATAAGCCGCCCCATCTACGCGGTTTACGAGGCGGAGACCAGGACCAAGTGGATATCCGCGCTGGGCGAGTTGTTCACGCACTACAAGATTTCCTCTTTCCCGCGCACGTACGTGTTTACTATGGAGCAGGTGAGCGGTGTGCTGTCCAATTCGCGTGACTACAGCCGCCGGTTTAACAAGCAGCACTATATCCAGGCGGCGCGGCGGCTTGGTGCCACGCACCTTCTTTATCAGGAGTACCAGCCCGACAAGGGCGGTAAGAAGACGCGCTATTCTATGGAGTTGTACTGGATTCAGGAGGCCGGCACGGTCGAGAAGTTCTCGGTGGATATCCCGCACAACGATTTTGAGGGCGGGTTGCAGGCCTGTCTGTCCAAGATCGCCGAGGCAATGGACCCCGGCGCCAAGAGCGCCCCCGCGTTTGGCAACACCGTTTGGGGCAAGGACTTGAAGTCGCTTGAGGCGTTTGGCAACATTTTGGCCGACGAGGGCAGGTTCAGCAGGGACAACGCGCAGAAGACCTACGGGTTGGCGGACAGGCTGCTTCAGAAGAACGCGGCGCTTATCGGGTTCCAGTACGCCGGCGCGCTTTTGGCCGGCCGGGCCGAGTCCTACGCCAAGGCGGCCCACCATTTAGACGCGGTCATAGCCAAGTCGCGCGGCGACCATGCGGCGCTGCAGCTGCGCCGGGCCGAGTACCTGCGCGGCGCCGAGCGTTTCTCCGAGGCCATGACCGCCGCCGAGACCGCCGTCCGCAACAGCGCGCTGCGGATACCGGCGTCTATCGAGATGGCTATGATATACCAGGCCCAGGGCAACATGGACCGCGCGCGTTCCGAGTACGAGGCCATAGTGCAGAGCGGCCAGGCCGACGGCCGGGTGCTCTTCATGCTCGCGCTTCTGAGCATCCAGATGGGCCGCGCCTCCGAGAGCGAAGACTACCTGCGCCAGGCGGCGGAGCGCGGTTTAGCGCTTGACGAGGGCGAGTACATCGAGCTTGGCCGGGCCTACGCGGCGTCCGGCTCCGGCAACGAGGACAGGGCCATTGAGTTCCTCAAGCGCGGCATGGGCGTAAAGCAGAACAACGAAGAGGCCTGGGAGGAGATAGCCGAGGTCTACAAGCGCATGGGCAACGAGGTGCTGGCCGCAGACGCCTACGTCAACCTGTTCAAGATCAACATGCAGGAGCACAGCCTGAAACTCAAGGCCGCCGGCGAGATATATGAGAAGCTGGGTATGACCGACAAGGCGAAAGACGCCTACTCCCTCTTTTTAGACAGGCGTTTCTCCAACAAAGACGTCTCCATGAGCCTGGCGCGCATCTATTTCAATGACAATGACTGCAAGCGCGTGCAGCAGACGCTCAAGGGGATGGAAACGGTGCCCGAGGCCATTCAGATGCTTGGCGACTGCGGCATAAAGGTGCGCCTGCTCGACTCCACGCTGACCATGCGTAAGACAGAGCTGTCGCCGTTCATGCTCACTATGCGCATATCCGGCGCGGTGGTCGCGGCGGGCGGGCTGGCCGGAGGGCTTGCCCTGAACTACGGGGTTATCGAGCCTACGCACGAAAAGTACCAGAACTATCCCAAAATGGGCCAGGACGGCGAAATGCCGAACCCCAGCGACCCCAATTTTTGGGAAAAAGGCGGAGCGAGCGCCGCAAATGTCGCAAAGTGGCGCAAGGAGATTGACGACGGCATACTCATGCGCAATCTGCTGTATATCCTTGCCGGGGTCGGGTTCAGCGGGTTTGCGGTGACGTTCTTTTTCTAAACGCATGGCGCGGGGCGGCGGTTGATATTTATGGGTGTGTGCTAATATAAATGGTCATGAATGAATTAATTAAGGGAGGTACGGGATGAAACGGATGGTAATTTTGTTAGGCGCGCTGGCTGTGGCGCTGCCGGCGTTTATGTATTGCGCCGAGGTCAAGTTCGACAACCCTCTCGACAAGAACGGCACCAGGTATCTGGACGGTATCAGTGATGATATCCGTAAGGAGAAGGGCGATTCGATACTGCTTGCGGACTACTTCAATCCCGCCAAGAACGCCGGCTGGCACTGCGACAGGGAGGTCTGGATCAAGACGAAGGACGGCGGTATTACCGGCGGCGCCAGTACTATCACGATCTATAATAATGAGCCGCAGATATTCTGGAAGTTCATAGCTGACGACCTTGGCGACCTGGCCGACATTCTGGATTGGGGCGGCGGGTCTCCCGGGTCCGTAAGCGTTGTAATGCCGGCTAAACTTACTACCACAAGCGGCACCACGGTCAACCTTCCCACACAGGGCGGTCAATCCGACTTTACTAAGACGCCGGGCGTCGGCAGTTATGTATTTACATATACGGCCAAGAAAGCGGAGGGCTGCGGCAGTGAGGACCCGACTACCGCTACGGTTCAGAGGGGGCTGGTTATTCTGGAATACGTAGCTGTCAGTACCGCTCCGCCTACCATTACGCTCAGGGGCGATGTTGTCGAGAATGTTGAGGATGTGAAGCAAACCTATGTCGATCCCGGCGTCATAGTGCGCGACGGGAACGGCAGGGACGAGATACCTCTTACGCAAATAGTGGTAAGGGATCCCCGGAATAACCCCACGACCATTAATCAGCCGGCCGGCGCAGGGAGTATGACGGCCGCGCAGATTACCGCTGACATGCTTGGCCGGATAGTCTTATCTTACCAGTCGCCCGTCAGCTCGACGCTTACGTTTACCATCACTTACCACGTCAAGTCGCCGACGAACGATTCTACGGCTCTCGTGGAGAGGACCGTGAAAGTGAACCCGGAGAATGTTGCCGGGCAGGCTTCGGCGGTCATTGTGCTGAATACTTACACCCACACGGTAAGCGGGCGGACGTTCCAGCATAAGGATACCGCTGTTGTTGTAGGCACTGGGGTGTACAGGGAACTGGGCGTTAAGGACGCCTATTATATTAACTCGCAGACACAGCAAAGGGTTCCTATCCCTACGAATTTGGTGAATATCAGCACATATACTACGCCGGGCATGCCTGGGTTGAGGAGCGTAACTTATAACCTGCCGGCCGGGGTTGGTTACGCATCGGGGACTGCGACGCGCCGCGTGTACGCCCATGAGGCTACCGGCGGGTGTGATGACCCGTTGCCGCCGCTCATAACATTGAACCCGTCCGATAACCCGCTAATCATTCCGGCCAATACGCCTTGGAATATGACTGCGGCGGACGGCGGCTGGAATCAGGACGCGGGCTGGTCTGTGTCCAAAAACCCGGCGGATCCTAATAATTATACGCCGTGGAGGTATCTGGTAGACCTTGGCGGGCTCACCCCGGAGAAGCCGGTTCCGGGCGAGTATTCGCTGCTGTACTACAGTCTGACGGAGTGCAATACGAAGCACTCTGTGACCCGTACGGTCAAAGTGCAGTAGCGCGTGGTTTGATTTTGCCGGTTTTGAGCCGCCCCCCCGCATCCGGGGGGCGGCCTCGTTATTAGGTGCGGGGGCGGGGGGCGGTATCGTTATTAAATATTATGAAAAAAAGATTTGCAATAATGGGTGGAGTGTATTAAATTATATATATGGACGGTGGATTACCTGCCGCGTGGCTGGGGGGCGCCGTGTCAATGATAAGGGATCTGAATGGCCGTAATGTCGTTAAAAATACCTGTTTGGGGGCTTTTCGCGCTGTTGTTGACGTGCGCGTTCCCGCATCCCGTCTCCGCGAGGACGATTGTTGTGCCGTCCCCCGAGGCTAAGAACATTACCGCGGCAATGACGTTGGCGCGCCCGGGCGACACCGTCACGGTTAAGGACGGGGTATACCGTGAGAACGGCATCCTGGTCGCGCCGGGGATACTGTTCACCGCCCAGAACCTCTTCAAGGCGGTGCTCGACGGCCGGGGGAAGGGGACCGTCGTGACGATGGCCAGCGGCGCGGTGATAAGCGGCTTTGAAATCCGCAACGGCACCATAGGCATCCTCTCGGAGGCGGCGCAGACCGTGATACGCCAGTGCCGGGTCATACACAACACCCAGAGCGGGGTGATGTGCGTGGGGGCCCTGCCCAAGATGGAAGATAACTTCATCGTCTACAACAAGGGCTCGGGGGTGCAGGGCTGGGATGTGCGCACCACCAGCGGCTCCATCAACCACAACACCATAGCCTACAACGCGAATCACGGCATATCCTTAGGCGGCAATACCTCCATAACGATCGAAAACAACATAATCGCGTTCAACGACCAGTTTGGGGTGAAGCCCGCCGAGGAGACGGTGCGGGTCGAGCTGGTCAACAACAATTTTTACCAGAACGCCAGGATTTCGACGAATTTGCCGTCTGATAATATATCGGCCGATCCCCTTTTTATAGACGCCAAGCGGTTCAACTTCAATTTGTTGAAGGAGTCGCGCTGCATTGGGATGGGGACGGACAACCAGAATTTGGGCGCGAGGATATTGCACTGAGCGCCCGTTGTTGAGAATTACGGTGTAGGGGCGGCCATGTGCGGCAGCCCGTGTGCCGGCCGGTGTGTAGAAATGTGAACGTCAAACCATACATGGGAGTGGTGTCATGAATGTCAGAATCCGTATTGTTGCCGCGGCGTTTATGTGCGCGGCGGGTTTGTTTTCAGCGGCGTACGCGCAGAACGTAATTAATGTTCCGGGCGATGCCAAAACCATTACAGAAGCGATGATCTCGGCCCGTACGGGCGACATCGTGAAGGTTTCTCCGGGCGTTTACCGCGAGCGCGTGATCATGGCTCCCGGCGTTGCGCTTGTCTCTACCGAGCAGTTCGGCGCTAAGATCGACGGCGGCGGCAGGGGGACGGTGATTACCATGGCCAGAAACGGCATACTCGCCGGTTTCGAGATCCGCAACGGCACGATAGGTGTTTTCGTGAGCGAAATGGGTAACGAGATCAGCAACAACCGGATCATCAACAACTGGATGACCGGCATAATCACGGTGCGCCACCTGCCCAAGATCGTGGACAACGTCATCGCGTTCAACCGCGCTTCCGGCATACAGGGCTGGGACGTCCGCTCCACTACGGCCTCTATCAACCACAACTCCATCGCCTACAACGGCAACCACGGCATCGCGATGGGCGGCCTCTCCGAGGTGATCATCGAAAATAACGTAATCGCGTTCAATGAGAGGTTCGGCCTCAAGGTACTGCAGGACCTTGAGAAGATTCAGGTGTCCAAGAATAACTTCTGGCGCAACCTGTTCCAGCCCGGCAAGCCCCTCCCCGACAACAATTTCGCTTTCGAACCCGCGTTCATAGCGCCGCGTTCCGGCCTCGACTTCAAGTCGGATCCGGGCCAGTGCTGCAAAGAAAAGAGCGACGACGGTGATAATTTGGGGGCCAGGTTAGACTACACCGTTCCCGACGGGAGTTCCATGTCGGCGTCGGGCGGCGGGCGCAGCGCCCCGGCGCGCCGCGGCGGCAGCAGCTATACGGACGATAGCGGCAGCGGCAGCTACTCGACCGAAGACAGCGGCGGCGGTTCGACCGAAGGCAGCGGAAGCTCAAGTTACGATGACAGTTTTGGATTTTAATACCATTTAATATAAAAACTAAGGATGAAATAACATGATAACCTTTTTCAGCCGGAAATTAAAAACAGCCAGAAATGCGCTGATCGTTGCGGGGGTGATTGCCGGTGCAACGCAGGTGGCGGCTTCGGGTCTGCCGGGAGAGTATGTAATCTCCGACCGTTGGCGTCACGTTTACTCGATGTACTCGGGCATAACGAACCCCGCGTTCATCAACGAAGAGAACTACATGACGCTGCGTTTCCTGTTCGCCAATACCCTGCAGGAGTTCTATATGCAGGAGGCTGGTTTCACAATGCCGCTGGGGCTTTACAATACCGCCGGTATATCGTGGATGATGCAGGGCGTCAACAGCTACGAGGCGATAAATCCCGAAGGTGTGGGGACCGGGCGCAACATTGTAGACCAGAGCCATTTCGTCGCCCTTTCCTACTCCCATAATGTTTGGGCGGGGCTCACGGTTGCCGGCAACCTCAACATTATAGCGCAGAACGTCGCAAACATCGACGTTGCCGATCAGGTTCAGGGCAACGAGATGAGGTTCGGCTTCGGCATAGACATCGGCCTCACCTACAAGCTCCTGCGCCACCCGCTCATCGGTAACCACATTCTCGGCGTCTCCACAAACAACATATTCAATATGATATTGGATACCGACGAAAAGTACGCCGAGGCGCTTCGCGTTTCGCTGCTCTCCGACTTTTGGGAAAGGCGCATCTACTACGGCGCCGACTTTGTCTTGAAGGACCTCCTCCTGCGCGAAGATATGGACTTGAGCCCGGGATCGGTAGCGGAGATGCCCTGGGAGTTCAGCCAGAAGCTCGGTTTTAATGTTTTGCGCATATTCAAGCTCTACATGCTGCTCGGTTTCAGTTCGGTTGAGGGCGGGTTTGACCACTACGGCTTTGCCTTTGGCGCCAACATGCCAGGCTTCTTCAACGGCCGCGACATAGAGGGCCTCATGCAGTTTGTTTCGGTAGGCAATTCAGACGCGAGCCACATCACCTTCTATGCGCGCACCGAGCTTGGCAAGCACCGCGAAGAGGTTTATGCCCGCAAGATGGCGCGCCGCGGCACCATGGGCCCCAACAACCTCTACAACCAGGCGCTCGAGCTCTTCTACAAGGGTGAGTACTACAGGGCCTACTGGATCTTCTCGCAGATCGCCGTCGAGTACCCCGACTTCTTCCGTAACGACATGGTCAGTTTCTATCAGGGCGCTTGCCTTGAGGGCATGGATATGCGCCAGAGCGCGATAACGTCGTTCAGGCGCACCAAGGACGACCACTCCCGCAGCACGGCCGTGCCGCTCGCCGACCTCGGCCTCATGCGCGTGTTCTACAGGGGCGGGGACCTCGCCGCCGTAGAGAACCAGTTCCAGGAGCTCAACACGCTGGGTGTGCCCGACTCCATCAAGTACCACGCTTACTATATCATGGGCCAGGTGAACATGCAGCGCGGCGACTTCGAGGAGGCGCGCCGGCTCTTCACTATGGTGCCGGATAACCATCCAGACTACGTTTTCGCGTACCACTCGGCGGCTGTTTCGTACATGATGGCCGACAACCTCCAGGGCGCAACCGCCGACCTGGAATTTGTGGTGCAGATAAAGCCGAAAAACAAGTCGCAGGAGGAGATCATAAACCGTTCCTTCGTCTTCCTCGGCTTCCTCTACTACGAAGACCTGGAGTCTGAAGGCGCCCTCGCCAAAGCTGTTACTGCGCTCAGAAAAGTGCCAAAGAACAGTTATTACTATCAGGACGCGCTGCTCGGCCTCGGCTGGACGGCGCTCAAGGCACGCCAGTGGGTAGACTGTATCTCCGCCGGGCGCGAGCTCGTCCAGACCTCAAACGACGTAGTGCTGCAGGCCGAAGGCCTCCTTATTCAGTCCTACGCCAACGCCATGCAGCCGCAGCGCAATTACAACGCGGCGGTATCCCTGCTCGAAGACGCGCAGAAAAGGCTGGCTTCCTACAACATGCCCAGCGAGTCCGACTTCTCCCGCAACAGGAGCGAGTACAGCGATGTAAGGGGCGACTACGAGGGCATGGGTTCCAAGATCGACGAGCTTGGCCAGGCGCGCCAGTCGTCTATGGTTCAGACCTCCATAGACAGCCTCCAGGCCCCGCAGGGCAGGATGAAGACCTCGATTGACGGGCACCTCCGTTTCGAGGACGAGTTCAAGCGCAGTTCGTTCTTCGCCCGCGGCCTCGAAAAGGTCAAGGACGACATCGACTATGCGCAGGCCCGCTTCATAAGGTTCAAAAATGCATCGCCGCAGCAGGGCGGTTCGAGCAGCGAAGACGAAGAGATCAGGCGCCTGCGCGAACAGCTTGAGGGCTTGGAATAACAGGCCGGGAACGGAGACCGAAAATGGACAAACTGCCCATAATGTCGGTCTCCGGCATCCGGGGAAAATACGGAGAGACGCTGGATGAAACCTTCGTCTCCCGCATATCTTTTATCCAAACACGCGCCTCCGGCGGCGGAAATATAGTAATAGGCAGAGATACGAGGCCCACGGGTAAGGCGCTCATGAGGGCGGCCGCCAGAGGCATAAGGGCCGCAGGCGGAACCCCGGTAGACATTGGCATAGCCCCAACGCCAACCACCTGCGTTGCAGTAAGCGCCCTCGACGCGAGCGGCGGGATCATAATAACCGCAAGCCACAACCCGCTCCCTTACAACGGCTACAAAATGGTCCACAAGTCGGGCAGGCTCTTCCGTGACGAGGAGTGCCAGGACGTCTACAAAAAATTCTTTGACGGCGATTATCCGGGCGATGACGAGCTGTTGAAATATATTGACGAGCCGGCGCAGACGATCGACGCGGCGTCCATACATATAGAGAGAATATTATCCTGTGTTGACGTTGGCCTCATCCGCTCAAAAAATATCAGCGTGGCCGTAGACTCGATCAACGGCGCGGCCGGGGCGGTTTTTCCAATGCTGCTTGACAAGCTGTCGGTACGGTGGCGGGGCGTCCACAACAAATTAAACGGCGACTTCGTACACAACCCGGAGCCGCGCCCGGAACACCTCGGCGACCTCCGTCAATTACTAATGAGCGACGGAGGTTTTTGGGGCGGCTTCGTCTTCGACCCCGACGCCGACCGCCTGGCGACTATGGGGGAGGGGGGGCAGGAGGTATCGGAGGAGATGACGCTGGCCCTGGCATTGCAGAATATTTTGGCCAAAGACAAAACCGGTGTGGCCACAAACCTCTCTACGTCTATGCTTATAGATGATGTCGCGCGGCTTTACGGTATAAGCGTGGTAAGGACAAAAATAGGCGAGGCGAACGTAGTAAAAGGGATGGAAGACAACGGCTGCCGCGCCGGCGGCGAGGGCAACGGCGGGGTAATATTCCCGCGCATATCATGGTGCAGGGACGGGCTTGCGGGCTTGGCTCTCATTCTCGAAGAGATGGCCAAAACCGGGCAAAAGCTGTATCAGCTGGCCTCGCGGTGGCCCCATTACCACATAGTCAAAGACAAAATTTCGTGCGACGGCATCAATCCGGCTGCGCTTATCGAAAAACTTGACCAACGCTTTGCAGGTGAGAATAAGGATTTGACGGACGGGCTCAAAATCATTCGAGATGACGGCTGGGTCCATCTCCGCGCGTCGAACACGGAGCCTATAATCAGATGCTACGCCGAAGCGAAAAGCCCTGAAGCGGCCCGTCAACTGGCGGATATGATGCTGTTTGCGGCGGAAAAAGTCTGACAGGCGGACAAAAACAGGAGGCATATATGAAAAACGGCAGCGCGCTCATCGCCGTTATATTGGTGTTATTGGCAATGCGGGCGGCAGCGCCGGCGGGGCCGCTGGTTGGTTCGGCCAGTGCCGCGGTATTCGGGGCAGTCCCCAAAGAGACCGCCGCCAGGGTAAGGGCCGAGGCTGCCGTGAATTTTCGCGAGGAGCTTATGATCTGGTTCCGTCAGGAGATGAACATAGACATAGATACCGCGAACACCGTCAAAAATTTCGCGCTGAGAAAGCTGGTTGAGCGCTGCTTGGAGAAGGCTGAGGAGAAGACGGTAACGCGCGGCCGCATTTGGTCGCTTTCGCTTTTGGTTCCCGAAGACGCGGTGCGTGCTGCGCTGCGTGCCCACAACGACTACTTCGATTCGCAGGCTGCCTCGCAGTCTCTCTCGGCGAGCATCGCCGGCGGCGACGCTAATGCCGCTCTGCCCGGCGCCATTACCGCCCTTTGCGCTGCCATGGCGAGGATTGAGCCGGCCGGCGCCAAGGCGGCGGTCAGCGTAAACGACGCCCGCGCCGTTGCGCAGGCACTCTTCGACAAAATGCGAGTAGCAGCCCCAACCACGGTCATAGAGGGCCGCCAGGGATCGCTGCCGCAGAGGTCGCCCCAGGCAATGTTAACCATAGACAGCGTGCCGCTTGCCGGTTTCGTCATGACCGCCTTCGTGCAGAGCGGCCGCGAGTTTGCGCGCCTGGCCACCGACGGCCGCGGAGAGCTGCCCATGAAAAACTACAAAATCCCCTTCGTCCACAACGGAAGCATGCTGACAATAAGCCCCGACGCGCGCTCGTATATAAAAGCCGACAGATTCATAAGGTACAGAGATTTGGGAATACGCTTCAACAGGGGGCAGGAACTGTCGTATATCTTCAAGGTCCCCTCGCTGACGTATACGCTCGAGTACAAGGTTTTTACGCAGGAGGCGGAGATAAGCATCCCGCCCGACTTCAGCAGTGACGCGCATGTGCGCAAGTACCTGAAGGATTTGTGCGGTATGGTGCCTGCGGCAGGGGGGAGGCCTGCGGATGTGGTGATCAGGATAGGGGCGCAGATCAGCAAGCACACGTACAACGATTTGGAGGAGGATGGCTTTAAGATGACTATGAGGGCAGAGTTTAGGGGGCCGGGAATAGAAAAAAACCACCAGGAGGTATTTGAGAAGCGGCAGCGGGTGGGGCTTAGTTTTCAGGCAGGGGGGTATTTCTGGGAGGCTTCGGGGGCTATTAGGGGGTTGATCGCCAATACGCTGGCTAAAGATTAGAAGATGGTAATTCGTTGCTATTTTTGTTGGCATAATGTATTTTAAGAGAATGTTTACCGGATTGGTTGAGACTATGGGGACCGTTACCGGGGTCCGTAAGTATGGCCGGAGCGTTGAGCTCAGCATTAGGGCCGATTTGGGGGATTTTGAGGTGGTGGCCGGGGGGTCGGTGGCTGTAGATGGGGTCTGTTTGACCCTTGAGAAGCGCTTAGACGGGCAGATGTTTTTCACTGCGGTGGCGGAAACTTTGGGGCGGTCGTCGTTTAACAGCGCCGTTACCGGCAGGAGGGTTAATCTGGAGCGGGCGGTCCGGGTTGACGGGAGGCTGGACGGGCATATTGTTTTAGGGCATGTGGATGCGGTTGGCAGGATTGTTGGGGATGAGGATGCCGGCGTAAGTATTGTAAGGACGATTGAGATCCCGGAAGAGCTGGCTCCGTTTGTGGCCGAGAAGGGGTCAATTGCCGTTGACGGGATCAGCCTGACTGTCGCTAAAACCGGTGTCAATACCGTATCAATATCATTAATACCGGCAACAATCAATAAGACTACAATGTCGGCAAAGGGTGTTGGCGGCATCGTCAACATAGAGTGCGATGTTATGGCGAGATATATTTACAGGATGATTTCCGCGTCCGGCAGCCGGAAAGAAAATCTGGTTGACAAAATGGAGAGATTGGGATTTTGAGGAACTTTCGCGACATAGAAGAGGTAATCGAAGATTACCGCAGCGGCAAGATCGTCATAATCGTAGACGACGAGGATCGCGAGAACGAGGGCGATTTCGCCTGCGCGTCGCAGATGTGTACGCCTGAGAAGATCAACTTCATGGCCACTCACGGGCGCGGGCTGATTTGCGTGTCGATGGAGGGAAAGAGGCTTGACGAACTGGGAATCCCGCTTATGGTATCGTCCAACACATCCAGATTCGAAACCGCGTTTACGATATCGGTCGAGGCGCGGGACGGCACTACCACCGGCATATCCGTCCACGACAGGTCCGCTACCGTTCTCAAGCTCGTTGATCCATCTGCAAAACCCTCCGATTTTGTTATGCCGGGCCACATGTTTCCCATAAGGGCCAGAGACGGCGGCGTGCTGGTACGCAGCGGGCAGACTGAAGCCTCGGTAGATCTCGCGCGCCTTGCCGGGCTGACTCCGTCGGGCGTGATCTGCGAGGTAATGAACGAAGACGGAACGATGGCGCGGATGCCGCAGCTTATGGACACCGCCAAACGGCACGGGCTAAGGATAATATCCGTCGTCGATATAATCCGCTACCGCACCGCGCACGAAAAATTTATAAAGCGCGCGGCGGAGACGAGGCTGCCTACCGGTTACGGGACGTTTAAGATGATTACCTACGAAGACGCTCTCTCCGGCGCGGTCCATGTCGTATTGCAGTCAGGCGGCATCGATCCTGATAACCCGACGCTGGTGCGCGTCCACTCCGAATGTTTCACCGGAGATTTATTAGGGTCGCGGCGGTGCGACTGCGGGGAGCAGCTGCAGACTGCCATGCGTAAAGTATCCGCGGAGGGCGGTATCATACTCTATTTGCGCCAGGAGGGGCGGGGGATAGGCCTCGTCAACAAGATCCGCGCCTACGCGCTGCAGGACAGCGGGATGGATACCGTAGAGGCGAACGAGCAGCTGGGTTTCGCGCCTGATTTGCGCGACTACGGCATAGGCGCGCAGATACTTGCCGACCTGGGCGTCCGCAAGCTGCGGCTTATGACGAACAACCCGCGCAAGATCGTTGGGCTTGAGGGGTACGGAATGGAGATCGTTGAGCGGGTGCCGATAGAAATCAGCCCGCACAGCGACAACGAGAAGTATCTTAATACGAAAATGCGAAAGATGGGCCATCTGATAATGGCGGGTTAACATTTGGGGCGGCCGTTATTGATCGCCGCCGGGAGACGGATAACAAAATTTTCGTCTATATCAATTAAGAAGGGAGCGGCGTATGCCAACAGTAGTGCAGGGAGTATTTGGGGCTAAGGGCAGGAAGTTCGGGATTGTTGCCGGCAGGTTCAACGAGCTTATCACGAGCAAGCTTGTATACGGTGCGCTCGACTGCTTAGAGCGGCACGGCGCAAATATGGACGACGTGACGGTGTGCTGGGTGCCGGGGTCGTTTGAAATACCTGTCGCCGCGCAGAAGATGGCGCGGTCAAAGAAGTTTGACGCAATTATCTGCGTAGGCACGGTTATTCGCGGCAGCACCCCTCACTTCGACTATGTTGCGGCCGAGGTATCCAAGGGCGTCGCCAATGTCAGCCTCGACGAGGGGCTGCCGGTGATCTTTGGCGTGCTGACTACCGACAGCATTGAGCAGGCGGTAGAGAGGGCCGGCACGAAAGCCGGAAACAAGGGCTGGGACGCAGCCATGGCGGCAATGGAAATGGCCGATCTGTTCACTAAGATCTGAGGGTATCATGCCGGACAAAGATAAGAAACCAACGGACGATTTTGTCAGCGACAGGCACAAGAGCCGCGAGCTTGCGCTCCGTACGCTCTATGCCTACGAGGTCGATACATCCGGCCAATGGAAAGATATGCTTGAGAGCATAGCCGAGAACGACCAGCTCAGCGTCAAAGTAAAAAAATACGCGGCGGAACTCGTTGGCGTAACGGTAGAAAATCTGGTCGGCATTGATCCCATGATAGCCGCCAAGGCTGCGAACTGGGAACTGCGCCGCATGGCCGCGGTAGACCGCAACACGCTGCGCCTCGCTACGGCCGAGTTGGTTTACTTCAGAGAATCGGTGCCGTTCAAGGTGGTTATCGACGAGGCGGTAGAGCTTGCCAAGACCTATGGCACAGACGACTCCGGCAAGTTCGTTAACGGAATACTTGATTCCATTCGCAAAGATCTGTACAAGAAAGCTGGCAACGGCGGTGGCAAAGAAAAAAAAGAAGAATCAGCACAGTCCTAACCCAAACCCGGAACTCAAGGCAAGGGTGCCCTTCCTGACCCCGCGCCGCAGCGCTGCCCTCTGCCTTGTTACGCTCTTGGCGCTCTGGCTTGTGCAGTTTTTCGGAGTACTTGCCGGCAGCGTAAACTTGTGGGAAGACGTCATACAGCTGGGGTACCCGGCCCACGTCTTTGCGCGCATGGCCATACTCGGCGGCGAGTTTCCGCACTGGAACCCGTTTTCTTTTGGCGGGATGCCGTTCTTCGGGACCGGTGCCGGCATACTGTACCCGGTTAGCGCCCTGACGCAGTTGTTGCCGCTTAGCGACGCGGCGACATGGCGGCTTATACAAACGGTTATTGTTTTGCATGTACTTGTTGCAGGGTTCTGTATGTTTGCCTATCTGCGCTTTAAGGGGCGTACCTGCTCTGCGTCGCTTTTCGGAGCGGTAGCGTTTATGTTTGGCGGGTACATAATCACACACATCATACACTCCGGCTTATTCTATATAGCGGCGTGGATGCCGCTGATGCTGATACTTTTGGAAAAAGGCGTTCGCGGCATGCTTCCGCGGTACGCGGTGATGGGCGGGCTGCTGCTCGGCGCGGTGATGCAGGCCGGCCACCCGCAGGTTATGTTCTATGCTATTGTTTTTATGCTTACCTATGGGGTATACTTTATCCTCCGGCCGGTATCTTCACCGCCGGCTGCCGCGGATTTGTTGCCGCAATCCGGCGCTATATCTGCAGGCGGCGCAGCCGCTTTGCCGCGCAAATTTGCCATACAACTGCCGCCCGGAAATATTCTCGCCAAACGGGCAATCATAGCCGCGCTGTTCTTCGCGACAGGCGCCGGCCTCTGTTTCGTTCAGTACCTGCCGGTCTTTGAGGCCGCCGGGCAAACGGCGCGGATTAACTTTACACTCCATGACGCCAGCGAAGGGTCGCTGCAGTTTGTGCAGCTCTTAACAGCGCTCCTCCCTAAACTCTTCGGCGCCTACACCGGGCAGGAGGGCGTCCCGGTGTTTTGGCTGCAGGACGCGTATCGGCACGGGTACTACAACTACTGGGAAACATGCTTCTACTTCGGAGTGTCTACGCTGATACTCTCGGTATTCATCTTCCGCAGGATCAGAACCGACGGTTCGGTTATGATGGCTGCCGGATGGATACTGCTCAGTTTGCTGGTTGCGCTCGGCGGGAACTTTTTCTTCTACAAGCTGCTGTTTTCTATGGGGATACCCGGATTCAACTCGTTCCGCCATGTGCCGCGGATTCTGTTTATATGGGGATTCCTCTTCCCGGTGCTGGCGGCGGCTGTCCTCGATTCTCTTGACGATCTCAGGACAAAACGCTCAAAGATCGTCATCCTGTCGCTCTGCGGCGCTGCGGCAGCTTTGGGAATTATTACTATTGCCGGCGGCTTGACGGCGGTATTTCCGCTGATGAACGTGGAGCAGGGCAGGGCGCAGTACGCTTCACAACAGGGAATCTTCCTGCTTGTCAACGCGCTGCTTTTGGGAGCTGTACTGATATTGTTTTTCACCGGAAAAATCAGGGTCAGCACCGCGAAGCTGCTCTTAATAGTCTGCCTTGCGGCCGACATGCTGACGTTTGCCGCCGGTCAGCACATTACAAAACGCGATGGCGCGAACATTGTTTTTAACAGGACGAAGGCTCAGGTGGAACAGATAAAGAGCATGCGCAAAGATGAGATATTCCGCGTCAACACGCGCCAGTTCATAATGAAGTCTCCTATGGGAGAGCAGGGTACTTCGGTGATGGAGAGAAATCAGGGATACGTCAGCGGAATAGAGACGACGGAAGGGTATCACCCGTTCCGCCTGAAGTACGCATCGCTGCCGCTCAACGCAGATAAATTCGGGACTCTTCTAGACTTGCTGAATGTCAGGCATTACGTCAATCCGCACCGCGACTTTCAGCAAAAAGATGAAGACCAGGCCACCATACTCACCAACGACACACGTTTGCCGCGCGCGAAGCTGTTTTATAAAGCCAAAGTAATTGGCGGTTCGGATGAAGGTAACAGCGGCGCCAATATTGATTCGTTGATTATTGACTACATGAACAGCCGTCTGTACGATCACCGTAACGAAGTTGTTGTAACAGCCAAAGAGCTCTCCAAATTCACCGGCGGCGCGGGCGGGCCGGGGAAAGTGCAGATCACCAAGTACAAAAACAACCGCATAGAACTTGACGTAGACGCAGACCGCGAAGCTATACTGTGGCTGAGCGAGATATGGTATCCGGCGTGGAAAGCGGCAGTCAACGGCAATAAAACCGAAGTCTACCGGGCAAACTACAGCTTCAGGGCTATAGTCGTACCGCCGGGACAGTCTAAAGTCGTATTTAAATTTGAATCGGCGGCGTTTAATGCCGGAGTTGTAATTAGTCTGCTCACGCTGATTTTTGCGCTGGGGTATCTGTTTATGGGGCGCGTTACCAGAAAGAAAACACCGGTTAAAGCGTGATATGAATATTCTGGCACTGAACTGGCGCGACATGGAACACCCCGAGGCAGGCGGGGCGGAGGTTCATTTTTTCGAAATCTTCAGCCGTCTGGTTGACAAAGGGCATAGCGTTACCCTGCTTACGACGCGCTTCAAAAACTGTCAGCCGGCCGCAACATACCGCGGCATTGAGGTATTGCGCCTGGCCGGCAACGCACTCTTCAACTGGGAAGCGCCGTCCATCGTAAAAAAGCTCTTAAAAACAAAAAAATACGACTGCATCGTCGATGACGTCAACAAACTGCCGTTCTATTCCAATAAAAAGTTCAAATCAATCCCTACAGCCGTTCTCTACCACCACCTGTTCGGGAAAACAGTTTTCGGATTGACGAACCCGCCCACGGCGCTCTACGTATATCTTATGGAAAAGCGGTCGCCGCGCATATACGCCAAAACCCCGTGCTGCGCGGTATCAACAAGCACCGCCGAAGAGCTCGTTAGGCTGGGGATGGACAGGCAGGGGATAACGGTCGTCGAAAACGGGATTGATATCAACCGCTATTGCCCCGGTAATTCGGTGGTACGGGATGAAGATTTCCTCATTTTCGTAGGCCGGCTGAAGAAGTACAAGCGCGTAGACGCCATCCTCGACGCCATGAGCATAATCGAAAAAAACGGGCGCAAACTCAGATTAGCGGTAGTAGGGACAGGGGATGACCTGCCGCGCTTGAAAAAACACGCTGCCCGGCTTGGGCTTTCCGGCCGTATTGATTTTGCCGGTTTTGTTGACGAGGATAAAAAGATCGAATTGCTGCGGAAGGCCGCGGTCTTTGTCAACCCATCCGAAAAAGAGGGGTGGGGGATAACGAACATCGAGGCCTCCGCCTGCGGTACGCCGATAGCCGCCAACGACGCCCCGGGCCTGCGCGACTCTGTCGTCCACAACGAGACGGGGCTGCTTTACGATAATAACGACGTGCGGTCGCTGGCGTCATCGATACAAAAAATACTTGACGACGGGCAGCTCAGAGAGCGTTTTGCCGTGAGCGGACGCGCCTGGGCTGAAAAATTTTCATGGGACGCGAGCGCGCAAAGGATCGAAGAGTGGCTGAAAAAAATCGTGTTCGAAAAATAATCTCATCATCAGCCAAAATTCTGGCGACTGTGCTGATTATTGCGTTTCTCGTAGAGCGCCTTGGCTGGGAGTCTATAGTTAATACCGTGCGCGGCGCCAACCCCGGCTGGCTTGCGGCTGCCGTAGGGATATTCTTCGTAAGCGTCATAATCGGCGTCGTCCAATGGCAGCTGTTGCTGGCAAACAGGGGGCTCGATCTTCCGTTTGCCCGCTCGTTCAAACTTTATTACGTGGGGATGTTCTTCAACAACTTTATCATGGGCGGCATAGTGGGCGATGCCGTTAAGGTTACCTCTATCCGTTCTCAGGACGGCAAGGGCAAGATCGGCCTTGCAGCCACCGTGCTCGACCGCTTCGCCGGCCTTTGGGCGATGTGCGGCTTTGCGGTTGTGGGAAGCATCATCCTCTTAAACCGCGGGATGCTGACGCACGGGCGGATCACCACTGCGGTCATAGCGCTCTTCGCCGCGTTCGCGCTCTTCGCCGGAATAATGCTCTTCCTTATGTCAAAGCCGCTGCAAAACATTTTCTTCTCGGTTACCGGCAGATTTCCCATCTGTCAAAAGTTCAGGGTAAAGGAGATGCTTTCTGAAATGCTCATAGAGGCGCAGGACTACAAACTTCTGGCTTCCGTTGCCGTTCTCGCGATACTTACGCAGTTCTTGCGGATAAGCGTCCACGTTCTCACCGCGGCCTCTTTGGGCCTGCTTACGCCTGAAAATTTTCAGTATTTTTTCATATTCGTGCCAATAATCGCCATGCTTATGACCATACCGCTGCCGTTTGGCGCGCGCGAGGCGTTTGGCGGGGTGCTCTTTGCCCTCGCCGGATTCCCGCCCGAAGAGGCGGTCATCATGGGCTTTCTGGCCTCACTCATCGGCATTGCCGTAAGTTCGTTAGGAGGGATTTTCTTTGTTACAGGAAAAATCTATAACAAGGGTTGACGTCTCTGTCGTCGTACCGGTCTACAACGAGAAGGAGAGCCTGCCCGAACTGATGAAAGGCATTTCGGAAACTCTTGACACTGCGGGAAAGAGCTGCGAGGTGGTATTCGTAGACGACGGCAGCCACGACGGGTCGTTCGACGAGATCCGTACGCTTGGCGCCCAATACAAAGGCCGCGTTAAGGCCATACGCTTCAGCCGCAACAGCGGCAAATCGGCCGCGCTCAACGCGGGCATCGCGCAGGCTTGCGGCGATGTCATAATCACAATGGACGCCGACCTGCAGGACGACCCGGCCGCTATCCCCGATATGATAGCCAAACTCGACGAGGGCTGGGATGTAGTGAGCGGCTGGAAAAAGGTCCGCCACGACCCGTTCGGAAAAACCTTCCCGTCTAAAGTGTGGAACGCCATGACATCAATGGCCGCCGGGCTCAAACTCCACGACTTCAACTGCGGGTTCAAGGCCTACCGCAGCGCCGCCGCCAAAAACCTCGACATCTACGGCGAACGCCACCGCTACCTGCCGGCGCTGGCCCACTGGGACGGCTGCCGCGTAACGGAGGTGGTAGTCCCGCACCACGCCCGCAAGTTCGGCAAGTCCAAATACGGCGCCTGGCGCATGTTCAACGGCGCGATGGACATGATTACCCTGCTCTTCCTCAAGCGCTACATGAAAAGCCCCATGCACTTTTTCGGCATACTGGGCATGCTTCTCATCCTAATCGGCGCAGGGATACTGGGGTACTTCGGCGTACACTGGATCATGTACGGGGCAATGAAAATCAGGCCGCTCACGATTCTTGCCATTGGGTCTATGGTGATGGGCGTGCAGTTCATTTCGATAGGGCTTATAGGCGAGATGATAACTAACTCACTCCAGTCAAAACGGCAGTACACCATCAGGGAAAAGCTGGAATAATGTACTGTTATACCGGTTGTTGTACGATTTTTCAAAGCGGGCTCATAACCCGCTTTTTTTATTCACTATAGCTTACATATTGTCGATAAAAACACCGCAAATCTCACCATTTTACGCTAATTTTATCTACTCGCGTTTGCCGGTTATAGTCACAATAAAGGTATGGACAGCAAAAAAACAATCAATTTTTTAGAAAATAATATCACCGTACGCCCCGTATTCATATTGTGTTTAATCGAGTAATTTGTAATTATATCTGTTTTCTATAAAAACAATCATAACCGGCCCGGGCGCATCATCCGCCCCGGTTGATTTTCAAAAAGGAGCGGTTCTATGTTAAAACACATCAAGGTAGGCACAAAATTAGTAGCCGGCTTTCTCGCCATAGCGGCGATAGCCACCTTCATAGGCATCATGGGAATACGCAGCGCGGGCCAGCTCGACGCGCTGGTCGATGAACTGTACGCCAAGCGGCTCATCGGCCTGAGCGCCATCGACGATATATCCTTAGGTATATCGGATATCCGGCTGGCTGTCCGCACGATGATGACGGCCAACGATACGGAATACAGGGCTCAGGTAGCGGAGATTGAGACAATGAAAGCGTTCGTCGGCTCAAAGTTCAACCAGCTCGACAGCGCCCTGACAAGCGATGAAGGGCGGGAGCTGAAAAAAAGAATACAGGCGGAATATAACAGTTACGTAAAAAACGTGGAGATCGTCGTACAGGAAGCCGAACACAACAGGGTTACCCTGAACCCGAAGTTTCAGCAGGCAGTCAACAACAGCAAAGCCTCCGCCATGAATACGGCCGGCCTGGCGCATGAGCTGGTTGCCATGAGTGAAAAACTCGCGAAGCAGGCGTGGGAAAACAGCACTAAAACCTTCCGCCATATCCAGACCACACTCATTACGCTCCTGGTAATCGGCGTGGTAAGCGGGCTCATGCTCGGATACTTCATTTCCCGCAGCATAAGCAAGCCGCTTGCGGCAAGCGTAAGGATGCTGAACGAAATGAAAGCCGGGCACCTCGGCATGAGGCTTGGAATGGACCGCGGCGACGAGCTCGGTGAATTGGCCGCCACAATGGACGAGTTCGCCGACTCCCTGCAGAACGTAGTGGTGGGGACGATGAAGCAGATATCCGACGGGAACCTGAGCGCCAGCATAGTCCCGCGGGACGAAGAGGACGAAATAGGCCCGGCCCTGCGCGACACGATAGATGCCCTGCGCGGCCTCATCATAGAAGACGGCGGCAGAGTGCTCGGCGCTGCCGCCGGAAGAGACCTCTCGCAGCGCCTCCAGAGAGAGTACAGAGGCGAGTTCGCGCACATGAAAGAGAACATAGACACCGTTATCCAAAGCCTCGACGACGCCATGTCCCAGGTCTCCGAAGCCGTCTCGCAGGTGTCAAGCGCGAGCGGCCAGATCTCAGACGGCTCGCAGTCGCTCGCCGAAGGCGCCAACAATCAGGCAAGCGCGCTTGAGGAGGTGTCGTCGAGCCTCGAAGAGATGTCTTCCATGACAAAACAGAACGCCGACAACTCCACTCAGGCAAAACACCTTGTAGGCGAGGCCGGCGCGGCTGTCAGTGAGGCAAACGAGGCGATGAAGCGCATGGCGGAAGCGATCATACATATCAAAACATCGTCCGACAACACGGCGAAAATCCTTAAAACCATAGACGACATTGCGTTCCAGACGAATCTCCTTGCCCTCAACGCCGCCGTAGAAGCCGCACGGGCTGGCGAGGCGGGCAAGGGGTTTGCTGTAGTGGCCGAAGAGGTAAGAACACTTGCCATGCGCTCAGCCGAGGCCTCCAAAAACACCGCGGCCATGATCGATGAGTCGGTCAGAAACGCCGACAGCGGCGTCAAGATAACCGAGGAGGTAGCCCACGCGCTCACCACAACCACCGAACGCGCAGGCAAGGTGGCCGACCTCATCGCCGAAATTGCCGCCGCGTCAAGCGAACAGGCCCTGGGCATAGAACAGATCAACAACGCCGTAGCCCAGATGAACCAGGTAACACAGCAAAACGCCGCCAACTCCGAAGAGTCGGCAAGCGCGGCCGAACAGCTGTCAAGCCAGTCCGCCGAACTCGCCAGCATGGTGGGCAGTTTCAAACTCAGCTCGCAGGCAAACGCCCGCAAGACATTCTACAGAATGCCGGCGCAGCACTCAAAAACAATGCACATGGTTGCCATAACCGGGCCGGCAACGACAACCATCCCGGCAGTAAAACCGCCCGCAAAATTGTTCAAAGCCCGTACAGAGGAGGTTATACCGCTTGACGACGACGACTTGGTGGATTTTTGACGTAATATATTATAACGCTGCCGCGCGGAGACAGGGGTACGCCCCCGTCTCCGCCCTAATTTTTCCTCCACCCATACCCCCAAATATCCGGCCAGCCAACGCAAACTCATTGAAATTCATGCTGTTATGATGCTAATTGCCCGAATTGTTGTGGTTTTATGGCATATTTTCTCCAAAATTTTCACACAGAAAAATTTGACAGGCGGAACGTCCCTAATGTATATTGGATTGCAGGTAATTTGGCGGGGCGCATTTCAACAATTCAAAAGCAACGGAGGTTGCAATATGGGCAGGGTAAAGGGCTTAAGTTTTGGAGGGCCGGTGCGGGGTTGGCTTGTTGCGGGGGCGATTTCTGTAATGATGGTGTTTGTCGGGTGCGGGGGGGACGATGGAGATAATAATCCCGGTAATCAGGGCGGAGGCGGTGGCAGCCAGTTTAACCCTGACATAAACTATGGCTCGCTTACGGACACAAGGGATGGTAAAACGTATCGTACGGTGGTAATCGGCAGTCAGACGTGGATGGC
>WQRV01000041.1 GCA_009786575.1 Chitinispirillia bacterium
AAGCTGCCTCTTTTCCCCCATATACGGTATCACGCCGGCTCAATGAGGCGACAAAACATAATCCCATAGTCTTTGTACCTTGATTTTAGCTACGCTAAATTTACATTTACCGTCCCAACCCGCCGTTCACGATCTCTTGCTTTCTTCCCAGAACACGTCCATCTCCTCAAGCGTGGCGTCGCGCATGTCTTTGCCGATTTCCCTGAATTTGTCCTCGACAAATCTGAACCGTTTGGCGAATTTGTACGTTGCGGCCCGCAGGGCGTTTTCGGCGCTGATTTTGTGGTGCCTTGCCACGTTGACAAGCGCGAACAGTATGTCGCCGAACTCCTCTTCGGCGTGTTGGGCGTCTTTGGCGGCCAGCGCCTCGCGGAACTCGCCGAACTCTTCTTCGACCTTGTCGAGCGCGGGGCCGGCGTCGTTCCAGTCAAAACCTACCTGCGCGACCCTCCTCTGCATCTTTTCGGCGCGGAACAGCGCGGGCAGGGCGTCGGGGATGTCGTCGACCATGTATTTGCGCCGCTCGCTGCCGTCGTACTCGCTTTTCTTTATCCGCTCCCAGTTCTGGATTACCTCGGTTGACGATGATACCTGCGTGTCGCCGAAGACGTGCGGGTGGCGGCGGATGAGCTTGTCGCCGATCCCTTTGGCTACATCCTCAATGTCGAACCGGTTATCGTCCGTGGCGATTTGGGCGTGCAGGACTACTTGCAGCAGCAGGTCGCCCAGCTCCTCCCGCATCATGGCGTCGTCATTCATGTCTACAGCCTCAAAAAACTCATACGCCTCGTCGAGGAGGCAGGTGAGGATGCTGTGGTTTGTCTGCTCGCGGTCCCACGGGCACCCGTCCGGCGCTCTGAGTTTGGCCACGATGCCTATCAGCCGTTCAATCTCTTTTCCCATAGTATTACACGAACCTTTCAATGTATGGATTTCGTTCTAATCCCAGTTCTCATCCCACTCCCCCTTGCCCATCCTCACCACTACCGGCGCCGGCCCCGTAAGGTCAACGACCGTAGACGGTTCCGGGCTGTCGAGCGGCCCCGCGCTTAGCATTACGTCTACCTCGTGTTGCACCGCCGCCTTGATCTCCAGGGGGTCGTTGGCCAGCTCCCCGGCGATGTTGATGGAGGTATTCGCCAGCGGTTCCCCCAGAAGCGCCACTAATTTCAGGACGACGGTGCAGTCCGGCATGCGTATCCCCACGGTCTTGCGCTTGGGCATTATGCGTTTTGGGACCAGATTCGTCGCGTCGAGGATGAAGGTGTAGGGGCCCGGCAGGCACCGCTTCATCAGGCGGTAGTGCGCGTTCGAGACCTTCACGTATTTGCTGATTTGGGAGAAATCGCTGCAAATGAACGAAAACGGCCTTGTTTTGTCCTTTTCGAGCATCCGGGCGATCTTTTCTATCCCCTTAATGTTGGTGACGCAGGCGCCCAGGCCGTAGACGGAGTCGGTGGGGTAGACCGCGGTCCCGCCGTCGGCCGACAGTATCCGCGCCGCCGCCTCGAGCCCGCGCTTTTGCGGGTTGACCGGGTGCACCTCATATACCGTCATCATTTCGCCATCCCCCCGTCAGCGAGTCTCTCGGGGTTCCGAACTCTGCATTCCGCATTCCCCATTCCCCCCATTCCACATTTCGCACTATAAATATTGACTTTTTCCTATCACAAAAATAATATTTATACATGGCCTTATCCTAAAAATAACAGTTTTTAAAAGAAAGAGGACCGCATGGCTCTTGAAATAGTCATCAAATCTGAGGACAAAAACCCGGTATTGGAGCTCACGGGCAAGATCGTGGACGTAGACGTTAAGAAGTTCCAGCACAAGATGGACAGCCTCTACAAGAACAAGGAGCTCTCCCGCATAGTGGTGGACGTAACCGGCGCCGACTTCATCGACAGCCACGGGCTGGGCGTAATCGTCTACTTCCACACGCTGCTGCAAAAAGAGAAGCGGACGCTGACCATCGTCAACGCCAACCCTGACCAGAATTCCTATCTGAACCGGTTGTTCGAGGTGACGAACCTGGACAAGGTCTTAAACATTACCAACAGCGCGGATTGATGGGATCTTATGATTAAAATCAACGAGAATTACCTGAAACTGACGTCTTCCTACCTTTTTGCCGAGATAGCGAAGCGCGTGGCGGCGTTCCAGCGGCAGAATCCCGACAAGGAGATCATAAGGCTCGGCATCGGTGACGTTACGAGGCCGTTGCCTATAGCCTGCGTCGCGGCGTTCCGCCGGGGCGTGGAGGAGATGGGGGAGGCGGGCAACTTCCGCGGGTACGGGCCGGAGCAGGGGTACGGGTTCCTGAGGGAGCAGATTGCCAAGAACGACTTTCAGTCCCGCGGGGCGGATGTGGCCTCGGATGAGATATTTGTCAGCGACGGGGCCAAGTGTGATACCGGGAATATCCAGGAGCTTTTTGCCGATGACATAGTAGTGGCGGTGCCGGACCCGGTTTATCCCGTGTATGTGGATACGAATGTTATGGCCGGGCGGACGGGCGCCGCTGCCGGCGGGCGCTACGGCGGGCTTGTCTACCTTGAGGGGAACACGGCCAACGGCTTTGTGCCCGGGCCGCCGGATAAACGGGTTGACCTGGTTTACCTCTGTTACCCGAACAACCCCACGGGGGCGACGGCGACCAAGGAGCAGCTAAAGGCCTGGGTGGACTACGCCCGCGCGGAGAAGGCGCTGATCCTTTTTGATGCGGCGTATGAGGCGTTCATCTCCGATCCCTCCATCCCCCACTCCATCTACGAGATCGAGGGCGCGCGGGATGTGGCGATAGAGTTTCGGAGTTTTTCTAAAACCGCCGGGTTCACGGGGACACGCTGCGCGTTTACCGTCGTGCCCAAGTCCTGCATGGCCTACAGCGCCGACGGGGCGGCGCACGCGATTCACGGGCTGTGGAACCGCCGCCACACCACGAAGTTCAACGGCGTATCCTACCCGGTCCAGCGCGCGGCGGAGGCTATTTATCACGGCGAGGGGCCAACGCAAGTCCGTGAGATCATCCGCTACTACATGGCCAACGCCAGGAAGATAAAGGAAAAAATGACATCGCTCGGCTACAGTTGTACTGGCGGCGTCAACGCGCCTTATATATGGATAGAGTGCAAGTCGGATTCGTGGAAATTCTTCGACATGCTGCTGAACGAGGCCGGGGTCGTTTGTACTCCCGGGGCGGGTTTCGGGAAGTGCGGCGAGGGGTTCATACGCATCAGCGCCTTCAATTCGCCGGAGAACGTCGATAAGGCGCTCTTGAGGATTGAGCAGGCTGTGAAGTGACGGCGCGGGGATGGTCGTCAAACAATAAATGGCGCGTAACCGGTCGGTTACGCGCCATTGTTATTTATGCAGGCATGTCCTGAATTTTCAGTTTAGAATGTCCACCGTATGCCGAGCCCGATGCTCCAAGCCTCGGTGATCTTGGGGAATACCTGAATGCCCGGCGACAGGTCGAGCGAGAGGAGGAGGGGCACCCCCTGCTTGTTGAAGTTGTACTCAATGCCGATTGGCAGGCCTGCGTACAGATGGACGTTGTCGTTATCGCCGTCGTGGACGTAGAGGCCGGCGCCGGGGCCGAGGTACCAATGCAGCCCGTCTGAGATATTTCTGTGCAGAACATGGTAGCGGACGCCGCCGTTCAGGCTGCTTGCATTGATGTCCCACCCCACGCCTATCTCAAGCCGCGCGGCACCCATAGCCTTCTGGTAGTTGATCTCGGTACTCGTGCCGAGGACTACTCCGAGCGCGTTTGGGCTTATGAAAGCGCTCGCCGGTCCGCTGAGGCACATCACCATAGCCGCTGCAGCGCAGATCAGAATTTTCAGTTTCATAGGTTTCCCTCGTTGGGTTTGGAATTGGGCGCATAATCAATTGGTTACGCGCCCTGTTGGTACAAAAATCTACGGCTGCTTTGCCTCCGGCTTACTGGGCCGAGTGGAGGGCAATGATGTTGCCGTCGTTATCGAAAACGCGGATCATATTGCCGTCGCGGGCCAGCTTGAAGCTGGAAGTATTGCCGTTCGGGTCGTACATGTTGACCGACAGCGTACCGTCGCCGTTTTTCTGCGCGGCGATCCTGGTTCCGTCTTCGGCGGTCTCCTCGTAGGTGTCGCCCATGGCGAGCGGGTTCGAGCCGGTCCAGAACTCGATGGTGTTAAAAATGAGGAAGTCGGCAAATACGCAGAACCCTAACACGACATGCGCCGTCAGGAGGTGAACTAAGGAACTGATCCACTTGTTCCCCAAAGAACCGTAAGCCTTGACTATTTTATTGAATAGCGCGTACTTACCGTAACAGCCGGTGGAAATGACACCGGTAATGGATACGGCAGCAATAGTTGCCAGGCAGACCAACTTTTTTCTAAGATTCATACAATGCTCCTTGGATAAATTTGAAAGTTGTTAAAAAATAGAATACATCAATATTATAGATTTATTGATACGAAAAAATCAATAGCAACAAGATAAATTACCCGGAGGCCGCGGCGCTGGCGGAAAAATATGGGAATAAGGGGGCAAATACCGCTCCCCGCAGCCGGGGACGGCACAACTGTGGGGGCGTTGCGGGCCGCGCTTTCCGCCGGCCAGCGCCCCTGTTTTACGGGCAGATGGTTTGCTTGAGGGGCCGGTTATACCCGGCCCCGTCCGCCGGACGCCGTGTTTTTGCGTTATCCCGCCGACCTGCTGCCCCGTTTTTTGGCGGTTTTCTCTTTCATGAGGTTCTGCAGCGTTACCGAATCGACGTATTTGTCGATCGCGTCGCGGAGACCTTTCCAGAAGTCGAGCGTCTGGCAGAAGTCTTTGCGGTTGCAGTCGTAATTTTCGACGGCCAGGCATGCCACGGGGGCGATGGTTCCGCCCTCGGCCACGCGGAGGATCTCGCCGACGGTGTACTCCCTGGGAGTTTTGGTGAGTGCGTAACCGCCCTGAGAGCCGCGGCCGCTGCGCAAGAGGCCAGACTTGGTCAGCTGGGAGACGATCTGTTCCAGATACTTGACTGAGATATTCTGGCGTTTGGATATCTCTTTAATAGGGACAAATCCCTCGCTGCAGTTCTCGGCGATATCAATCATCATGCGGAGCGCGTACCTTCCTCTGGAAGATATAGTCATACTAACATTCCCCTTTCAAGGAAAACGGACAAACTTTGTACCAAAATACAACCTCTACATAAAAGATAATATTCTCGTAATGTCAATTTCAAGATGTTTCACCCCAATTTACGCTATCTTGTGTCAAGAGCCACTGGATAGCCTCCTCTTTGGTCGTAAACGGGGTCGCGAATTCGCGGCCTGCCTGCTTGTATATGCTCTTGGCCACCATCCTCGTGAGCCCGTTTATGTCTACGAGCGCAGAAGCTATTACGTACGGCTTGTTGTGGATTATCCAGCCGGCCGATATTTCCTTGGTCTTCGTGTCGAAGAACGTCAGGTGGCTTGTCAGCACGTACACCGACTTGGGCTCGTACTTCGATATGAGCTTCTTGGCCGCGCCGGCGAACTTCTCGAACTGGTCGTTGTCGGTGAGCCCCGAGATGTTGAAGTAGATAAAGCTCTTCCCATCCCGCTTGAACTCCTCGATGTTATTTTTTATAAAGTCTTCCATACCCGGCCACCCTTTTTGTTAATGTGCGTTATTATTTACGCATCAATACATTAACACCCTGCACTGCGTCGTATATGTACATACGCCTAACGCTCTTCGTCTATCGCGTCCCCGATGATTTCCAGGGCTTCGTCGTACTCGCAGATAAGGATCTTGTTCGCGATCCTTTCCAGCGTTTCGCATGTCTTCTCGTCCCACGCCCCGCTCTGGAGGTTCGTGAGTATGGCGTCTGCCGCCTCTATGTCAAAACTTTTCAGCGCATCCCGCAGTTTGAGGATGTGTACCCGCGCCTGTGCCGCCGATCCGGCTTTGCCCTTGTTCTTGCCGCTCGCCGTTATCACGTAGCTGATGTTCTTCAAGAGCGCCGCGAAGTCTTCGATGAAGATATCGTTGTTCTTCCGCACGTAGTCGATATCTTCGTTCTTCGCCGCCAGCTCGAGCGCCTTCGCGAAGCTCGAGAGCTTTGCCGCGCCTATCATTGCCGCCGCGCCCTTCACCGCGTGCGCGCTGGCGGCGTAGAGCTTCATGTTGCTTTTGTGGCAGCAGGCCCGCAGCTGCTCTATCTTCTCCGATCCGTCTTTATAGAATGCGGATAGCGCGCGCAAATATTGTGTTTCGCTTCCGCCGGTCATGTAAACGCCGCTTTTTACATCTATCCCCTGTATTTCAAACGCCGGCGCGTACATTACTGTGTCCTTCGCCGTGTACGGTTCCCTCTTCTTCTTGGGAAGCCAGGTCTCGAGTATCGTGTTCAGCTTCGCCATTTCGACCGGCTTGGCCAGAAAGTCGTTGAACCCGTTCTGCAGGAACATCTCCCGCACGCCCGACACCGCATTGGCCGTGAGCGCGACTATGGGGAGCTTGTCGTAGCGCGCGTTCTCCTCGCCCATCTTGCGGATCCTCAGCGTTGTCTCAATCCCGTCCATCTCCGGCATCATGTGGTCCATGAAGACCATGTCGTACTTGTTCTGCTTCACAAGCTCTATGGCCTCAAAACCGCTCCGGCAGACGTCTATTTGCATTCGGTACGGCATCATCAGCCCCTCGGCCACGCGCAGGTTCGTTATCAGGTCGTCCACTATCAGAATGTGGGCCGACGGTGCGATGAAGCGTATACCGTTCTGCGAATTCTCCGCGTACGACAGGTCCTCGGTGCCGTTCAGGAGGTTCGCGATGGAGATTGAGTGCACCGGCATCTCGAGCGTCTTCACGTTCTTAGTGTTTATCGCGCTCTCCCCGTACTCCGCCAGAAGAACCAGCGTAATGTCTATCCCCAGATTCCTGATGACCTTTTCGGTACTCTCAAACAGGAACGATGATACGAATACGTGCGTGTATTTACGTTTATTGAGCGCTTCTAAAAATTTTGACTGATTTGTGACTAACCGGCAGCCGACATTCAGGTTGTCTATGGAGCAGATGATGGAGCTTGAGTAGGCCGCCCTGGTCTCGTAGATCAGGACATTTTTGCTCTGGGGGTCGTTTACCTCCGCGAACGGCTTGTACGTGGTGAACTTCTGCGGTATCTTGACGGTGAACGTGCTGCCCTTGCCGTAGACGCTGTAAACTTCGATGACGCCGCCCATGGCCTCGCACAGGCTCTTTGTGATGACGAGCCCAAGCCCCGTCCCCTCGATTTCCCGGTTCACGACGCGGTCGAGCTGGCCGAAGTCGGTGAAGAGCTTGTCGTGGTCCTCCGGCTTTATCCCCAGGCCGCTGTCTGATATGTCGAACGCCACGACGCATTCGCCCTCGCCGATCTCTTCGCAGCAGGCGTGGATCGATATGAACCCCCGCTCGCAGTACTTGAACGCGTTTGAGAGCAGGTTGAGGAGTATCTGCCTTATGCGTATTTCGTCGCCTATGAGGTGGGCCGGGATGCTGCTGTCTATGTTGGTGATGAAGAATATCTGCTTGTCGATGACGCGCATGCGGATGATGCTTATGACGTCGTTCATGAGCGAGGCGAACTGGTAGCCGGCCTCCACGGTCTCGAGCTTGCCCGACTCTATTTTGGAGAAGTCGAGCACGTCGTTTATGATTGCCATCAGGTTGCCGCTGGCCTGCTTGATGCTCAGCGCGTGCTCGCGTATGAGGCCTGTGGTGTGCTCGCGCAGGATGAGCTCGGCCATACCGGCGATCGCGTTCATGGGGGTGCGGATTTCGTGGCTGATTTTTGCAAGGAAGTTCGTCTTGGCGCGGTTGGAGCGCTCCGCGGCGAGCACCGCCTCGTGGAGCTCGGTCTCGTCGTGCATATTGAGCACCGCCCCAAGTACGCTGCCGCCAACGTCCCGGAAGGGGATTATGTTTATCTCGTAGTAGTACGTTTCCCCGCCCGGCCCCCCTACGGCGGTCGGGTAGTTGGCGTATTTCTTAGGCTTGCCGGTGCCGAGGGCCGTCTGCAGGCCGCCAAGCATCTCTTTCACCCAGTCTTCCGGCATGATGGGGGAGAATATGGCCTCGAAACTCTTGCCGGTAAGCGCGTCGGCGTCGATCCCGATCTTGCGCAGCGTCTTCTTTGCGCCCATCATGTACATCTTTTCGAGGTCGAAGACGGCGATGATGTCGGGGGTATTGCTGAATATCAGGCGCAGGTAGATGTCCTGTGCGCTCTTCTGCTTTTTTATGGCTTCGTAGACGCTTTTCTGGAATACGGCGTACTGCTCGTAAGACGACACGAGGTAGCCCGTCTCCTTCAGCTTGCGGCTGAGGGAGCGGTTCTCCTTTTTCAGCGCGCTTATCTCCTCCTTAAGGGCGCCGGTTTCGTCGAGCTGTACGTTTGTATGGTTGGACATAGCCTGTCTTTCGTTAAAAAACGCAGGCGACCAGCGTCTGGTTATGGAACCGGTTGTCTGCCTTGCCGCCGTTTACGGACGTAGGGCAGAGTTCCCCGTTTGCGTAGGATGCCGCGCAGGTGAACTTGCCGCCCAGTAATTTGCGCAGCAGTTTCAGCTCTGCCATCGGTTCGCTCAAAAGCCCGTAGCGCCGCCCGAGGCACGGGTGCATGATTACCGTGCCGCCGCTGTGGCTGCCGGATATCTTATCTGCGGCCGTTTTAGCCGTTTCGAGCACGACATCCTGCGTGTTGAACGCGATGGAGAGCACCGCGCCCTCAATCATGTCGCCGCCGCAGAGGATGCCGCCGTCGTCCGTGACGCCGTGCGGGATGCGCGAAACGCATACGCCGCCGTTCCCGTCGTCTATGTGGAGCACAAATATGCTCGACAGGAGCCCGCTGTTGTTGCCCGGCTCGTCTACCGGGAAGCCGGCGTTTCTCAGGAACTTTGCGGCCCCCACGTTGTTTATCTCCATCATCCTGCTGTTTACGGCTTTGGTGATTACGCCTATCCGCGGCATGACCATGGAGTCTTCCGTTGCCGAGACGACGTAGAAAGCCGGCGATATGCCGCCGCTTACAAGCAGGAGGGCGAACTTGTCGTCGTATGCCGCGCCGTTAAAGAGTACCCGCGCGCCGGTCATGCCGGCGCTATGGTCGTCGTTTGCCGCCGCGCCGAATATGGGCATTTTGCCGCCGCTCTCTGCCGATATTGCGGCGATGCAGCTGCCTAAATAGGGGGTGTTGTAAAACGGCGCGTAGATGAACGCCAGCTTTGGCTCGCCGGCAAGGTTTTTACGCACGTTCCCGTAGTTTGAACGCGATACGTCCTCCACGCAGTCCTGTTTGGGGATAGGGCCGCTCAGGCCGCAGGAGAACTCGCAGTCGTCGCTTGTAAGGACGGTTGCCGAGAGCATATAGGTTTCCGCCGCGCCGCTTGTGCAGTGCGATATTGTCGTCATACCGGTAATGGGGAACGGGAACGCTCCGGCAACCTGCGCGTAGACGCCCGAGCTTACAAACTCAGGGTGCGCCAGGACCAGGCCCACGGTGTTTTTCTGCAGTGCAAGAGACGCAATTTGCGCGGTAACTTCCCGGACCGCCGCGTCCCCGTCGTCGATCTCCGTTGTTGCGACAGTGTAAGATTTAATCATGACGGCCTTTCTAACAGGATACTCTCCGCAAATGCGCCGGAGCCCTGTTTTTTTCTAAATTTAACGCGACTTCGCGAAATTCGTTCTCATGTGTCAAAAACACTTCCACAAGGTTGGGGTCGAAGTGTGTCCCGCTTCCGTTCCTTATAATCTCCACGGCCTCCTCGTGCGTGAACGGCTTTTTGTAGGGGCGTTCGGAGATGAGCGCGTCGTACACGTCGGCGATCGCCATGAGCCGCCCCTGCAGCGGGATGCAGTCTCCCTTAAGCCCGCTTGGGTACCCCGACCCGTCCCACTTTTCGTGGTGGGTGCTGGCGAAAATCTTGGCGTACTCGAGGAATGTTGCCTCAGAGGTGTTTTCCTGTATCTTCTCTATGACCTTTATGCCAAACGTGGTGTGCGTCTTCATTTCGTCGAACTCTTCCGGCGTAAGCTTCGCCGGCTTCTGCAGGATACTGTCCTTTATGTTGATTTTGCCGACGTCGTGCAGCTGCGACGACTGCAGCAGGAAGTCTATGTTCCAGGATGTTACCTCGTTTTTGTAAAGTTCGTGCTCTAAAAGCGCGTCAACGAGTATCTTCAGGTAGTTCTGCGTCCGCTCAATGTGCCCGCCCGTGGTGTCGTCCCGGCACTCCACGAGCTCGGCCACCGTCCTGAGGATGGCGTTTTGCAGGTCGAGGACTGTCTTGGTTTTCTCGTCTACCATGTACTGCAGGTTGTGGTTATAGTTTTCGAGTTCGTGCTTCTGCTCGTCAACCAGCATGTGCACCTCGATGCGTTTGAGCAGGAGCGGGGGCGAGAATGGCTTGGAGATGTAGTCTATGGCCCCCAGGGATAGCCCCTCAAGCTCGCTGCTGCTGTCGCTGCGCGCGGTAAGGAATACTATGGGGATTTCGGCGGTCTCTGGCCGCTTTTTGAGCTCTTTAATTATATCATACCCGTCCATTTCCGGCATTTCGATGTCGAGCAGGATCATGTCCGGGGTGGTTTTTTCGAGCATTTCGAAGAGTTTTTTGCCTGAAGGTATGGTAAATACCTTGTACTTACCCAAAAGGGCGTTTTTGCCGACCGTGAGGTTGGTCAGGTTGTCGTCAACCATGAAGATTGTTTTGCGTTTAGCTTCTTCCATAGCTATATTATACCATAGGGGAAGGCCAAAATACAAATTTTTGTTGATTGAGGGGAGAACGGCCCGGGTAAAACCCGCACCGTTTGCCGGAGATGCCGCGTTTTCAGGCGGCTTCCAGGATGCCGCCGCCGGCGCTGGGGCGGTTTAAAAATCATGCCCGGCCGAGAAGTAGAATACGGGTTCCGGGATGGCGCCGGGGTCGTGGCTGTACCGTATGAGCTGGCCGTAGGCCGCCCGCACAGGCCCAAGCGGGGTACGCCAGGCTATCCCAATGCCGCCTCCGAGCGGGTTTTTCGGCGAAGAGGCGGCATCGCCGCGCTGGGTGGACCGGAACTCCTCGTACGTCCACAGCCGCGCCCAGTCCAGGGTCGCTGATATGAAGACGTGCCTTGCCAGCGCGAACCTGTACTCGGCGTGCAGCAGGCCGAAAAGGTCGCTTGAGGCGTTCTTGGGCTTCATTCCCATAAACGGGATTACGTTGTATATATCCGCGTCGCGGTAGTTCTGCTCGGGGATGGCGCCGCCGAGGTAGAACTTCTCGACGTCCGGCAGGGAGTCGTTTGTCCACCCCCAGAGGGATTGTATATGGAATGTGTGCCGCTTTTGGAACGTGAAGTAGCGGCTGAAACTGGCGTCTGCCTTAAAAAACTCCTCAGTGCCGCCCAGTCCTATAACCTCGCCCGCCATGCCGGCCGTGACGATGTGCCGCTGCCCGCGTTTAGTGAACGTGGCATCGTCGCGGGTGTCTATGTTCAGGCGCAGCAGGAAGTAGGGGAGCGAGTTGCGGAAGCTAAAGCCCAGGCCGCTGTCGAATAGGCTGCGGCTGCTCTCTAATATCTGAAAGTTCTCGAGCTTGGCCCCGGCCTCGACCGATACTTTTTTCCCTAATTGGGTGCCTACGGTTAACGACGCGCCGCTCTTGCCGAGGAGGACGTCGTCGATGACGATGGAGTCGGGGCCATCCTCCCGCGGGTAGGCTGTGCGGTCATAAATCCGTTCCCGCGCTGTGAAAACCTGCAGGTGGCCGTTGGCCGCCTGGTTAGAGGAGAGGAACAGCATCCTTTTCAGATCGACAGCGTACTTCTCTTTCCGCATCCCGTACTGGAGGTGCAGCGCCGCCGAGATCCCGCGGCCGAACAGGTTCACGTAGGCCGGCGCTACGAATCCCTCGCCCCGGTTGAACTCGTCGTAACGCAGTCCGCCGCGGATGCGCCAGTACTTCTTCTCCTCAACCTGAATGCTGACGCGGTTATCGGGTTCGGTCTCAATGTTTACGCTCTCGAAGAGCTCGGTGGAGTAGAGCGACAGGATTCCCCGTTCGATCGCAGCATGCTCAAGCCGCACCCCCGGCTTGATGCCGCTCGCCGTCAGCATGAGGCCCCTTGCCGTCTTTCTGTTGCCGGATATCCGCACCTCGCTTACGACGGGAGTCTCCGAAAAAATACGCAGGACGCCGCCGTCCAGCCGTATTGAGTCGATGGAGGCGAACTCCAAAGAGCTGCCGGTGAGCAGCTTTCTCAGCTGGGGATTGGCGCAGGCGATGTTCGTTGTTGAGGAAAACCGGGCATCAATACGGACGGAATCGGCTTGCAGGATGGCCGAGCCGCCCCTGTCGTACATGATAACCTTCACCGCTTCGGCGCAGGCCGCTGCCGTGTCGCCCCCGGCAATTTCCGCAAGCCTCGCCCTGATGGCCGGGATGGCGGCGCGCGCGGCGGCATAACCTCGCTCCACCAGCGTGTCGATCTTGGAAAAGTCGGTGTTAGTGAACCCGTGCAGCTGCGGGGCGATGATCAGATCCGTCTTCCGCGAATCCGCCTCCTTGTTTTGCCCGATCCCTATGGCAATGATCTGCTCCATCAGGCGCACCGGGTTGCTCAGGTCTTCGTGCGCCCAGAGCGGCGAGGTGACGTCTACGGCTACGGTAAGCGCCGGGTTCTCGCTGAGCGCGGCTTGCACGGGGATGTTCGAGGTCAGCCCGCCGTCGGCCAGCAGCTTGCCGTTGATGTTTACCGGCGAGAAGGCAAACGGCACCGCGCTTGAGGCGCGGATGGCGGTCATCAGGCTGCCGCTCGAAAAGACTTCCGGCCTGCCGGTCAGAAGATCTGTGGCAACGACGCGCAAGCTAACGGGCAGCCGGTCGAAATCGAGCCCCGCGTGGTGCAGCGCGGGGAGCAGCCTGGCGGCAAGCGCCTCGTAGAATATTTGGCCGCCCGATATCGCGTTGGGCAGCGCCGGGCGCAGGTTGTCGTCTAAACGCATATCGAAAAGATGCCCCCTGGGGCCGGTTTTCTGGTTAACAAAAAGTTCGCCGCGCTGGCTGCTGTTGGCGGCGATGCGGCTCCAGTCCGCCGACTTGGTGAAGTCGAGGATCTCGCGGGGGGAGTAGCCGCAGGCGTATAGCGCGCCGATTATGGAGCCCATGCTCACGGAGACTATCAGGTCGGGCTTCAGCCCCGCCTCCTCAAGCGCCATGAGGACGCCGATCTGGGCCAGGCCGCGGGCGCCGCCGCCGCTTAGGACTAAGGCGAAATTGTAGTTGTAGCTCTGGCCGGAATTGGGGTTAACGGCGGTATCCGCGGTATTGACGGCGGTATTTACGGTATCCGCGGCAGAATCCGCGGTATCAACGGCATTAGCGGCAGTACCCACAGCGTTAATAGCGGTATTGACAGCGCCCGCGGCGGTATCCGCGGCAATATTGGCGGAATTTACGGCGGATGACTGGGCTGATACCGGCCACGCATGCAGCAAAAATAACAAAATAATACTTTTAATAAAAAAGCATTGACTGCGGCCGCGGCGCGTAATGTATATTATATGAAGATTATTGGAAGCGTTCTTTTTTTGCATTTTTTTCTCGGTTTATTTTTTTTGTTTACTCTCTTGCTTTAAAATCTCTCTCGTTTTACGGAAGCGTTCACTCTTTGTTTGACGTTTCGGGCCGCGGTTCGCCGTTACCCGCTGCTGTCACCGTTTGCCTATTTACTATTAACGCTATACAAGAGTGTATAGAGATAATATACTATGAAACACACTGCCGCCGCAATATTGTTACTTATATGTCTCGCCGCCGCGTCGCCCCCCAGGCTGCCGCCCGACGAGCCGGGGCTTGCCGCGCTTTTGGAGGAGGAGGCGATTGACTCGCTCCAGTACGAGCAGATTCTCGTCTTCTACGCCCTCCCGCTCTCGGTGCCGCAGGGGGAACTGCCGATGCTTGCGCAGATTTTTCCGGAGATCGGCGAAATGATCCCCGCGGCGGAGCAGCTGGAGGCGTACAGGCCGTTCGACAACCGCCAAATACAGAGGCTGTTCAACGATTTCCCCATACTTGCCGATTTCGAGCCGGTCCTGCGGTTTAACGAGTCCATCTCTAAGGAGGGGGGGAACGGTGAGGTCATCTTCGGGATCAACAGGTCGCCGGCCACCGCGCTGTCGGGCCACCGCGTCAGATTCCGCGCCGGGACATCCGCCCGCGGCCGCGCCCCCGGCCGGAAAGTGAAGGCCGCATCGCCCGCCGGGCCGCCCGCCCCGGGACGCACACCCTCTCAGAGCGGGATGGCCGTGTCGGCGGAGGGAAATCTGGCGCTCTCCGGCTCCGGGGCGATGTGGCAGGGGCGGCGGGTCGATTTGTCGTACCGGGGGATAAAGACGCAAATCGGCAATTTCAGGCAGCCGGTCCCCGGAGAGCTTTTTTGGGGACGGTTCACCGCGCTGACAGCGGAGGAACAGGGGGATGTATCGGCAAACTGGCTTTATGGGGGAACCAACAGCTGGAACGGTATATCTGTGGAGATGGGGGGAATCCCCGGTGCGGCAATGCTTGGCGGGAGCGCGTTTTGCCATGTCAGGCCGGGGGAGACGGGGGCGGGCGGCGGCGTGGACTTACGGGTCAACCGGTTGATAAAGATGTATTTTGGGGTGACCGGGTTTGCTATCGGGGAGGATAACATCTACACCGCCCATATCTACGGCGAATACAAGGGGAAAACATGGCAGACTGTCTTAGAGACGGGGCTGCCTCTCGGGGAGGACAACGTCGCGGCGGCGCTGTCCCTCCGCGTCAGCTACCGTATAAAAGAGTCGTTTGCCCAGTATCACCTGGTAAGCTATCCGGATGATTTCACCGCGCCGGTGAGCAGGGTTAAACGGCAGCTGCTTACGGAGTCCGGCGAGAAGACGCCACCGGCACCGTCCCAGCCGCCGCACTCCCCGCCGGTACAAAAACACATCCTGAAAATGACCGTGCCGGTACCGGTTCCGCCGGTTGACATGATGAAACTCATCCCCGACATCGAATTCACCGAAAGCGGGGGGGCGGTCAAACGTGTACAGGGGCGCACAGAGATCCGGGCACGTATTAATACTGCCGCTATCTCCGTCAAACACGCGTCAAGAATATTCACGATGGGTATTGACTCAGCCTTACATACGTCAAGCGCATCTTTCAGTATGCAAACAGGTTATCCGGCTGAGATACGCGCGTCTGTGCAGAGTGTCTACGGATATTACAAAGAGGCCAGAAACACATACGCACTCGAACTGCCGCTAACGGCTGTCCCAAACGCCGTCATCACCCCGTTTATCAGGGGCAAATATGGGCCTGATCATGAATTTTGGTACGGACTGAAAAGCGAAATCCACCTATACAAAAAAACGTGGACAGGCGTCACAATAGAGCTGCCCGTCAACGTGAAAGGAGCCGAAGGTGTCTATATTAAGGGATCGTCAAGCTATTCGTTTTAACATTGTACTGACGTTCATCAGCCTCTTCCTCAACTGCGGCGGTAATCCCGTCAACACATCCGGCGGGGGAAGCCGTTTTACATTTGCCGTCGCAGACGTGGGCCAGGGGCTTGCCCAGTTTGGCGTGATTGACGGGCGCGCTGCCGTCTGGGATATGGGGCCGCCGAATCAGTACCCGTCATGGCGCTTAGCGTACAATGATCTTGGCCGCCCGCGCATAGAATCAATAATCATATCCCACTCCGACGCCGACCACTGCGGCGGGCTTCAGTCCATCGACGGCGGCATCGACTGGACCGGCCTCATCATCACCACACCTTACGAGGATACCGCGAAGATCAGGGCCGGCTCCGGTGTGTGGTCGGACCGCGTGATTTTCCGGCTTGTCACCGCCGGGGATACGCTGAAATATCTTAATAATGTAGAGATAATCTGCCTCTGGCCGCCCGGCGGCATCGATATCGGACTTCCGCTTGACGGGAGGGAACGTAACCATTACAGCTTAGTGTTCTCCGTCCGCCACGGCTACAGCAGTGTATTGATCACATCGGACATAGACTCCGCGGCGATGGCCTCCATCGCCGCGCAAAGCGGTTACGAACTGCGCGCGCAGATACTCTCGGCCCCGCACCACGGCAGCGCGGGTTCCGTCTGCCCCCTCTTCTTCTCATACGTATCGGCGGAAACTGCGGTCATATCCTGCGCGGCCCAAAACTCCTACGGCCATCCGTCAATACGGATGATAAACGAACTGATGCACCAGGGGGCAAAGTTGATGTACACCTATTTGGATAATACGGTGACGTTTACGAGCAACGGGTACTATTGGTAAGTGTGGAGTTTGGAGTGTGGAGTTTTTGACGTTAACTCCAAACTCCAAACTGTCACGACACTTGCTGCTGCGTACGGAATTTGTACGGCGTCGTGTGGTGGAATTTCTGGAAGCACTTCTCCATCTCCATGGCGTTCGCGAAGCCGCACAGGTCGGCGATGGATTTTTCGCTTGAACGCGAGGAACGCAGGCGCTCTTTCGCCACTTCCGTCCGGCAGAACTGCAGATAGTTTATAAACGTGAAGCCTGTATTGCGCTTGATCACGCCGGTGAGCGTGAGCGCGTCCATCCCGCAGGCGCCGGCCACCGCTTCGGCCGTGAGGTCTTTTTTGACTAACTGCTGCTCTATGACGGCGTTCACCCGCTCGAACGCCTGCTTCTCCTCCTCGGAGCGCTCGAAGTTCGACAGCAGCTGGGGCTTGCGCATCCTGGCGATAATCGCGTATGCCAGCATTGCCAGCAGGAAACCGGCGACGGAGAAGATGACCCACTGGAGCGCAATGTTCATAAAGAACGGCTTGGGGAGCCTGTGGTAGTCGTTCCAGATGAAGGGGCTGTACATTTCGTATATGTTGTTGCCCGAGAGGGAGATCTTGTGTATCTGGCCGTGGTCGCCAAAAGTCCTGAGCACCATGTTGACGCCTATGGTGTCGGGGAACACCTTGCCGAATGTCTCCCGCGGTACCGAGAAGCGGACGGAGTAGCCCTTGAAGTTGCTGATTCCCACGCTGTGCGGGTAGTTGGCACGCGCGGAGTTCGGTATCAGCTTGAACGCCCCGTCGGCGATTTCGGCGTGATAATCTATACTATATGGCGTCCCGGAGAGAGGTACGACGAAGAAAAGCACGCTGTCGGCCGGGTGCGGAGACTTATTGCGCGACGGGTCGATAAGTATTTCGAGGCCGGCTTCAGCCATGTTCCGGCCGGCTTGGTTTTGTTGAATGCTCGGATCCTTCACTGTTACGTTGAAAGTCAGATCCTTCTCGCTCCACACAATCGAGGCTACGGCGGACTTCTGCGGGTCGCCGAGGTTGAACTTCTGCGAGTGCTCCCCATCAATATTATTGGCGCTGGCCGGCATGTACGGTATGGAAATGAACTTGCGCGCGGGCTTGTTGTGCGTGAGGAATATCCCCTCCTGGCGCGCGATCTGCGCCGGCGCGCCGGAGATGGTGGCCTCCGCCATTATAGCCGCGCCGGTGAACAGCTGGTTCGGCAGGTCGTTCGTGGTCCACAAAACCTTGTACGGCGGCCGCGAAAAACTCACGTTCATGGGCCTGATTACCGCGCTGTCGCTCCCACCCACAAAAACCCGCACGTACAGGTCAACCTGCGTAACGCCAACGCACTCCACATTGAGCGAAACCGTGCAGCGCGGAGCAGAGTGGACCGATCCGGCCAGCGGAGACTCAAACGAAATACAGTTGGGCTGCGCAACCGCGCCTGCCGGAGCCAACAATAGTACAAATGCCGATAACAATATAACAATAAACACGGAAGCCGGCAAGGCCGGCGAAAAAGTCAGTTTTATATTGAAGTTGTTCATGTCAAACCTATCATATATGTTAACGCCCCAAGTAATTGTCAACAGGGCGATTGCCGTAAACCGTGAAATTGGGCGCAGCTGGACTCGAACCAGCGGTCTCCGCGATGTGAACGCGGCGCTCTAACCAACTGAGCCATGCGCCCGGCACCCCGCAATAGGGTTTTCAACACACCAAAAATACTTTATGGAACATACGCCTGTCAATAGAAAAATTATCTTTTAATAAAAAAACAATATCGGCCCAAAAGTCCGCTGCCATATATTATATTGAATTTACACTAAAAACAGGGCCAAATCAAGCGATATGAATATGCTCCAATTCCCTAATCCCGCTCCGCCGCAAGGGCAGAACGGCGCTCCAGACGGGGCCGGACCCGCGGTCGCCCAGCCGGAGCTCAAGAAGTTCTCAACCTTCGACGGCGTCTTCACGCCCACGATCCTCACCATCCTGGGCGTCGTCATGTTCATGCGCGCCGGTTTCGTCGTCGGCCACGCCGGCATCTACGGGGCGCTGGCCATACTCATCATAGCCAAAAGCATAACCACCCTTACCGGCCTCTCCATATCCGCCATCGCTACCAACACCGAGGTCAAGGGCGGCGGGACCTACTACCTCATCTCGCGCTCCCTGGGGCCCGAGTTCGGCGGCGCAATCGCCATTACCATATTCCTGGCCCAGACCCTCTCCATACCGTTCTACTTGCTCGGTATAGCCGAGGCCGTCGTCCACACCTTTCCGCAGCTCAACATATACTTCGACATAATAGCCTACTCCGTCTTCGCGTTCCTGGCCCTCTTCTCGCTCAAGGGCGCCGGGGTGGTGATGAAGTTCCAGTTCGTGATCATGGGCATACTCATCCTCTCGATCGCCTCTTTCATCATAGGTGCGGCCCTGAATTTCAACCCCGGCACTTTTGCCGCCAACACCGCCCCGCTCGAAGGCAGCCCCTTCCCGTTCTGGGCGCTCTTCGCCATCTACTTCCCCGCGGTGACGGGCATCCTCTCCGGCGTCAATATGTCCGGCGACCTCAAAAACCCGACCCGCTCCATACCGTTCGGGGCGCTCGCCGCCATCCTCACCGGCTTCGTGATATACACCGCCCAGATCATACTCTGGGGCGGCGCGAGCTCAAGGGAAGAGCTTACCGGCGACTCGTACAAAACGCTCACGGGCCTGTGGCCGTACTTCACAACGGTCTTAGTCGTTGCCGGCATGTTCGCCGCGTCGGTCTCCAACATCCTGTCTACGATACTCGGCACGCCGCGCGTGCTGCAGGCGCTGGCGCAGGACAAACTGCTCAAGCCGCTCAACATCTTCGCCAAAATGACCGAAAACGGCGAGCCGCGCCGGGCGCTGATGCTCGTGTTCGCCATCTGCATCACTGTCCTCTACATAGCCTGCCGCGGCGGCGGGAGCGGGGGAGGGGCGCTCAACGTCATGGCCCGCGTAGTGGCCATGCTCTTCCTGTGGACCTACGGCATCATAAACCTAGCTGCCTTCGTGGAGTCGTTCAGCCGCAACCCGTCTTTCAGGCCCCGCTTCAAGTTCTTCCACTGGTCGGCGGCACTCGTAGGCGCCATAGCCTGCTTCTCAGTAACATTCATCATAGACACCACGGCCGCCCTGCTGGCCGCCCTCGTGCTCGCCGGGCTGTTCTTCTACGTCCAAAAGTACGTCATGTCCGCCTCCTTCGGCGACGCGAGAAGAGGGTTCATCTACTCAAGGACGAGAAACAACCTGCTCACCCTCTCGTCGCTGCCCGTACACGCCAAAAACTGGCGGCCCACCGTGGCGGCTTTCATCGGCGACCCGGAACACAGATCGCCGCTCCTGAAGTACGCCGACTGGCTCTCAAGCGGGCGCGGAATCATGACCATCGCCTCGCTCATAAAAGGGGAGTTCGCCGAGAAAAAAGAGACGCGTGCGTACCACCTCGCCAAATTTAACGAGCTTCTGGCGCAGCAGCGCATAAAAGCCTTCCCCGAAGTGCTCGTCACCCCAGACTACAACACCGGCGTAGACCACTTTCTGCAGGCCAACTCCATAGGCCCCATAAAACCGAACCTCGCGATATTCGGCTGGTCGCGCGACCCCGCGCGCGCGCAGCAATTCGTAGACGGCATCCGCACCGCCGCAAGCCTCAACATGAGCATCGGCCTGATTTGCGGGCGGGAACTGCCAGAAGACTCAAGAAAAGAGCGCCGCAACCGCAGAATAGACATCTGGTGGCGCGGCGAACGCAACGGGTCCCTAATGGTCATCCTCGCGCACCTGCTGTCGCTCAACCCCGAGTGGTCGGGCGCGAAAATAAGAATACTGCGCTTGGTCAACGCCGTCGGCGAAATGGACGCCGCACACAAAGATCTCGAGCGGCTCATCGAAGCCGCCCGCATGGACGTAGCGATAGAAACAATTCTCACCGACGACACGTTCCCCAATATGCTGCGCCGCCAGTCCGGCCTGTCAACCGTCATATTCATGGGCTTCAACGTAAACGACAAAACAGACCCGGTAAACTTCCAGAAAGGCTTCACTGACCTGCTCCAGGGAATGCCCACAACGGTGCTGATACAGTCTACGGGGGAGGCGGACCTGCTGTCGTAAACAGTATACCCGCAGCCGTCCGCAGCTTGTGGGGTTGCAATATCCCGCCTGCAAAAAAATGTTTTTTCATTTTGATTCTAAAACCGCGTCATATTATATTTATTACCAACACAACAACTCTACCATTCACGATCTAAAAACGCCTCTAATCGTGAATTTCCGCTAATTTCATGTTTTGGTTTAAGGCACCGAAATCACCGTACTGTCGCAGGGCCGGGATAACGATTTTATCAGCCTGACCGACATCGCACGCTACAAAAACCCGGAGGAACCCAATGTTGTGGTCGCTAACTGGCTTCGCGTCCGAAACACTATCGAGTATCTGGGAATCTGGGAACAGCTCTATAACCCCGATTTTAAACCCCTCGAATTCGAGGGGTTTAAAACTGCGGCAGGCTCAAACGCATTCACACTTTCCCCGGCAAAGTGGATAAATTCCACGAACGCGGCCGGCATGACCGTAAAATCAGGCCGCTACGGCGGCGGAACCTTCGCCCACAAAGACATCGCCTTCAAGTTCGCCTCTTGGATATCCGCCGAATTCGAACTCTACATCATAAAAGACTACCAACGCCTGAAAGCCGATGAAAATAGCCGCGCCTCTCTCGACTGGAACGTCAAACGCATACTGGCCAAAGTAAACTACAGAATACACACCGACGCCATACGCGACCACCTCATACCGCCCGAACTGACTGCCAAGCAAAAATCATTCGTCTACGCCGACGAAGCCGACCTCCTGAATACCGCCCTCTTTGGAATAACCGCCGCCGACTGGCGAACCGCAAACCCCGAAAAAGACGGCAATATGCGCGACCACGCAACAATAGAACAACTGCTCGTACTCGCCAATCTGGAAAATATCAATGCCTTGTACATAGAAAAGGGATTGCCGCAACGAGAACGCGTATCCGAACTCAACCGCCTCGCCAGACTGCAACTCGCCGCGATAATCAATTCCAGCGGCGTGAAACAGCTTGAGGCGCTCAACGATAGTAACTCCTCCTGACGGTCGTACCCAAGAACTCCCGCACCGCAACCCGGACGGCAAAGACGCCTGCCGCCTCGGGGCGAGGTTCAAGGATTTGGGCGGAAAGCGGTTCGCGTTTTCCAAAATGGGGATGGGCGGACTTGATTTGCTTGGGGAAATTAAGGGCGTGACCTGACAATCGTCCCACCCCAAAGACCACCGGTACCGCCGGGAACACGGGAGGCGTACTCGACTACCGTACCCGAGAACTCCCGCATCACTCGGAACAGATATTGCCGGTATCACGCAAAACAATACCGTAGGGGCGACCGTCCCCGGTCGCCCGCAACGTATGTAGTTGCAATATCCAGCCTGCAAAAAAATAATTTTTCATTTTGATTCTAACACCGCACCATATTATATTTATTACCGACACAGTAACTCTATCATTCACGGTCTAAAAACGCCTCTAATCGTGAATTTCCGCTAATTACATATTTTTACAGGTTCGCGGTGAGAACCGCACGAGCGCCGATATTCAAGATTGGATGCGAAAATGCAAGAAAACAATGCCGCACTTGCTGCGGAAACTGAGAACCAAAAGCTACCGTTCAATATGTCCCAAGATCAGATCGAGGCGCGGAAGGTTAAGGCCGAAGAAATCCGGAATCTTCCGGCAACTATAGTTAAATTAGGCGAACATATTGACAAAAAAACGGCTGAAAGCATAGTGCGTGAATTTTCGCCGGTAACCAATGCCAATGATGGACGCACGGCCTCTGTCCCAATATCTACCGTTGGAAAAATTTTGGGAAATAAAGG
>WQRV01000042.1 GCA_009786575.1 Chitinispirillia bacterium
ACGGNNNCAAAACGGTTTTGTAGGGGCGATCGCCCTCGATCGCCCGCCGGAATTACGATATTGCGTTTGATTTCAACGTATAACGCAATCCATGCGTTGCGAGCGACCGGGGACGGTCGCCCCTACAGGTGTATATTAAACAACAACCGTAAATGTCCATAAACACACCAATAAATTATCATTTACCCCGCATATCACTGCGGTTCGAATCTGGCTACGACATCCAGATTCCCGGTGAGCATGTGCGTGAGCATCGTCTCGGTTGATGGATGCGTACCGGCCCACCCCGCGAATCTCCATCCGGGGGCGGGTTCGGCTATGAGCGAGACCGTCTGCCCGGCGGTAAACAGCTGCTGGGTTGCGGGGCGCGGGCTTACCGCTACCTCTCCCTGGCCAATCTGCCTGACCTTAGCCGTATAAAACGCCGGCACCGCTTTCCGCGGTGTCTGGTGCCTGGTGCGAATATATGAACCCGACGCAGAGAGGTTGCTGTTCCAGTTGCCGGTTGTGGGTGCACCCGGCATGAGCGCGGCGGAACTCTCGCTAAGCGAGCTGAGAGACCAGTTAGCCCAGCCGATATGGAACTGATCCATGAAATCCATCCATATGTCCGTCTGCGCGGTGTTTACGGCCCCTGCCCCGTCCGCGGCGACGGTGCCGAACTCCGTGACGAAAACCGGGAAGCCCATCTGCATGGTCCTGTAAATTCTTTCCCTGAGCCGCGCCGTGTGGTTGAGGGTAGCCTCCGAGTTCGTGGCCTCGCCGGCATAAAAGTGCGCGGTGTAGGCGATATTGGCACCTGTGACCGGGCTCGCGGCCGCAAGGTCAGGGAGCAGGCACCAGCGCGGGTTCCCGATGATTATGAGGTTGCTGGGGTCATTCGCCCTGATGGCGTTCGTAACGGCCTGCATGTAGGGCTTTATGGCCTGCCAGTACAGGTCGTCTGTCATCGAACCGCTGGTAGTCGGTTCGTTGTAAATTTCATAGATGACGTTCGGATAGTCCTTGTACTTCGCCGACATCTCCTGAAAAAACGACACCGCCTGCGACTGGTTGTTCTCCGCCTTATGCGAGTGCCAGTCTATGATGGCGTAAATGCCGCTGGCGATGGCGGCGTCAACAACGGTAACCACGCGGTCTCTGTTCGCGGCGGGGTTGGCAATGTACCCTTGCTGGTCACCCCCGAAGCTATCTTCAACACCCATAGCCGCGCGCACAACGGACGCCTTCCAGTCCTTCGCCAGAAAATCAACAGCCTGCGCGTTGTAGAACTGCCTGCCGGTGGTCTGTATGCTCCAGTAAAGGCTCATGCCGCGCAGCTGCGCCGCCCTGCCGTGCTGATTGACGATATAGGCGCCCTCGGTACGCAGCCGCCCGTGATGGGCAACGGGGGTAACGCCGGCCGCGGGGCCGGGATCCGGGGTAGCCGGGGCGACGACCGGGTTCGTAATGTACACCGCGCCGGCAGTATCGGCGGGGTTGCCGCCGGGGCCGGGGCCGGGTGTCGGGTCAGGCTCGGCCGAATCTTCGCCGCACCCAACAGCCATAAGCGCCGCAAGCGCCGATACCGCGGCTATCCGCCGCACCCTGCCGGCGCGCGGCCTTTTTAACGTAGATGCAAAAAGCATAAAAAATCTCCTGATCAGGTTTTTGTTAATGGTATAAGAACCGGTTTAAAGTACTAATAAATATAATATATATACGGCGGCGGGGGGTTAATTTTTTGGAAATTATATACTTTATTATGCAACCCTACCTCAAATCTGGCCCTGCCGGGGTCAAAAACGCCGGTTTTCCGTTTTTCAACTTGCTATTCGAGGGTTCCTGATAGAAAGTTGCTAATTTTTGGAGGGGAATTCGGCAAAATCTGCCCAGTTTCCAACCCCTAATATAGGAAATATACCCAAAACGAACAAAAAATGCAACATTTCCGGGATTAAAAACCGGATTTTCAAAAAACTTATACCGACCCTTGACTTTCTAAATGCCCTTAATCCATATTAAATAACATCAGTGATTCCGGGACGGGATTTCCGTGCTTACGGGGTTGATATTTTCTATATAGTGAAAAGGGGCTGTATATGTCCAGAATTTCGGTTTTGGGGTTGGCAACGGTTTTTGCCGCGGGGATGGCCGTCAACGCGATTGCTCAAGATGCTTCGTGTAATCCCGCTGCGATTGTTTTCAAGACACCCATTTCCAAACCCCAACTACCATCAGGCACTCTGCCGGAAATTATCATCCCTGGTGTAGATTTCATTGCCGCTGTAGAAGTACAAGACAGTTTTGGCAACCCCGTTGACTGTCCTGTAACCGTCTCCATAACCTCACTTCAGCCAAATAGTGCCGATGTGGGAGCACCGGGCGACATGAGCATTAAGAGCGTTACTACAGACCCGGCAACTGGTTTGGCCACATTTACGGTACGGGTGACGAATGGCGAAGAGGGCCAAATCATTGACATGGTTGCTATGGCATTTCTTGAGGATGGCAGTACGGTAAGTGATGTTGGAAGCCTTCATATTTCCTTTGGTGACTATGATCCAGAATGTACCTTGAGGTATACCGCTAGCATTGGCGGTATGTTACAAGGAGTTTCTACACAGGTAATTTATCCTGGGGAGAGAGGTACTTCAGTAGAAGCAATACCATATACCGGGTATCATTTTGTAGGATGGAGCGATGGTGTGACAACTGAATCACGGACCGATGATTACACAGATACCGACATTTCAGTTACAGCCCAATTTGCCATTAATACTTACACCTTCAGCTACAGTACAGGGGAATACGGTCAAATTGTTACAGCGAGTGACTTTGTTAACTTGGGAACATCGCATACAGTGCAAATCAATCACGGTACAAGTGGGCCTGATATTATTGCTATTCCAAATCCGGGTTACACTTTCTATATGTGGAGCGACAGTGTAACAACGGCCCAACGTCAGGACAAAAACGCCCGTGAGGACATCTTGCTGATGGCGTATTTTATTGATGAAGACGGTAACATATCCATTAAGGATACAGACCGTTTCATTCCAGAAAATGATAACAGCCACGTTGTAATAGTGCCAGTCTTTCCTATAATTACTACATTCTCTGCAGGCCCAAACCCCGTCAACAGACGGTTTGGTATTGTCAACTTGTTCCGTCAAGGCAAACCGATCCGAAACGGTACGTTGAAAATATACGATCTTTATGGTAATTATGTCAACAAGATAAAAGTCACTGATAACTTAAACCGAAATCGCCGTTCAGTTGGTTCATGGGATTTCAAAGATCGTAAGGGTCGAACGGTATCCGAAGGTACATACTTGGTTAAAGGTACAATCACTGGCATTGATGGGACGAAAGAGTGTGTGTCGTTAATAGTGGGTGTGCGGTAATATTATTACTTTTTAACGGTTTCAATCTGGCTGAGACGGTTTCAACTCGTCCGCTTTGAGAGCTTCCTCGATAGCGAGTAAAGCACCTTCATTCCTGAGCTTATGTCCAACAAGCTCTTGAAGTTGGGTTTGTAAGTTTTGGATAGATGATGTTACCTGAGAAATTTTTTGAGCGATTTCTTTTGAACCCTCTAAAAGATTGTCCTTTATTGTATTGAGCTTGTCTTGCATACTGCCCCCTTGTAAAGGTTATTGTGATTAATTACCAGCCCTGCGCCATTGCCCACGTCTGGCCATTATTACTACTTTTAAGTATTCCGAACCCGCCATCCGAGTAAAAGCCTAATGCGACTCGATATTGACCATACGAAAAAATTATATTGCCCTCCGCAGGAGCTCCGTCACTCCCAGATTGATATGGTCTAACCCTGATACGATCCCCAAGTTGTATTATGCCACCTGCGGGATTTAACTGTAACGTGCTCACTGCTGTCGTCCCTGCTACCCAGCCTCTCCGCGATTGTATAAACGTCCCAGTATTGCTGTCGTTTAGAATTGTACCTGTCAAAACCCCCATAGACATACTGCCGTAAGTGTTGGACCTTTCATTGTACATTTTGAAAATGCTACTGTCCCACGTAGTCCCTGTCAGTGTAGTATCCCTTCCAACGAGAGTTAATACCGAACTACATTCTACACCGTTAGGATCTGTACTAAATACCCTAAGAACGGGGTTAGACGCTCCTGAGTTCGGGTATACTAACAGCGGCGCTGCTCCTGTTGATCCATTTATTCTCGCTACTGTTATAGTTGAAGGTATAGTAGCCGTTACAGATGCCCACGAGAGATTAGTGCCATCTGAAGATAAATACGTTCCTGCCCCGCCCACCGAATTAGGCAACGCATAACTACCAGTACCAAGCCCCAAAGAATTGCGTAGGCTTGTTGAACCTGTCATAGCCCTCCAAGATGGGGCAGCCGTAGCACTAGTAGCAAACAACACTGTGTTGGCAGTAGGCGCTACGGTACTGCTTATAGCCGATGTTGACGAGGCATACATCATACCGTATTGTGTAAGTCCGCTAAAAGTGGGCGTTGCTGTCGCCCAAGCCCCGTCTCCGCGATAAAACGTACTCGAGCTTGCTGTACCGCTACTGCTATTAAGCATTGCAGGCGTAACTTTACTAAACGCTAATCCTCCACTTGCAGGTCTTGCTAAAACTGTACTTGCTGTACTTGCAGCAGCTATTGTATTAGGTATATTACTTGTACCCGATGTAGCATTTGTTCCTAATACTGTATATGATGCTACACCTGCTAATCCTATATTGCCTATACTCTCAACCGTTCCGGTCAATCCATTATTGCCCGATACCGAAGTAACCCCTGATGTTGTCACGTAATTGCTGTGCGTATGGTTGCCCTCTGATACCGTATTATCTGTCGTACCAAAAGATATTGTTGTTGGACGACCTGAACCAGTTGCATTCGTATAGCCCAACAATCCACGAGACATATTAGCAAGGTTGACGGTTGGCGTAGTTGTTGCCGTGCCAGTAATCTCAATTCCGTTGGCCCCTGCAACACTCATTACCGTCCCGCTCCCACCCGCTTGAGTTCCACCAATTTGTTCTATTGCTGTTACTGTTCCCGTTGGCGCAGAAGGCGTAGTGTGTGTCCCTGCGGGTTCAAATATTCCTTGAGAAAATGGATGCACTTCTCCCGTTATAGGATATACGGTTCCACCGCTTGAAGTACCATCCCGGCTTATCCATAAGTAGAAATATCTGTTTGATGTATCACGGGTATATCCAAAGGTAGGAGTTCCATCTACAACGCCTGTCCACCCGAATTTCCAATTTGGAGTGCTTGAACTTGGTACATTGGGAATGGTTATGTACAGCGAAATTGCTATGCTTTGGGCAGTGGAATTGGATTTGGCTGTAAGGTTTATAATCCCGTTAAAATTTGAAGTGTATGGAGCCCCGGAGTTCCAAGGTAATCTGCCAATATAACGCCATCCAGACCCCTGGGCTATCTCGAATCTAGTCCACTTGTTTTCAGATTTACCATCAAGGTCTTGAATCAACGAGTCAACAGCTTCGACATTATAAACGTCTTCGCTTAATTGCATATTGGTAAGTTTTTTGGAATTCGGCAGCCAATTCATATTGTATCATACCCGGATAGAAAATTACATTAGTTAAGTAGGCTAGTTATCAAAAATTGCGCTATAATCCTAATATACCACAATCAGACGAAAATAACAATAGCCATGTTTAATACGGACTATCTTTTTTGAATGTAGCTTACGCTGCTTGCTAAACTCCTTGTGTCAGCATCTTGTACGTCAAGCGCGTTCCCGCAGCCCCTAGCGAAAGCCACTGCAATCTATCCATTGTACTTGATGAGCAACGTCCACCGTTCAATCTGAATACGAACTCGTCAATATATCTGCTGATATGCTTACGGCTAAAAGCGTGGTACGTACCGTAGAACCCGCGCTTCAACAATGCCCAAACGCTCTCTATCCCGTTTGTAGATGCCATACCGTCTACGTACTGCTTCGCGGAGTGATTGACCCTCTTATGTTCGTAATGTTCGGCTACATCGTTATAGAGACGGCTGTCGTCCGTGCAGATAACAGTTGCTTCCCCGGTGCGCGAATGTTTTACGCTGATATTGTCCCGTATGGCCTTCGTTAGAGTTTCCTTGTCAGGACGATCCACGACTTGAGCCACAACACGACCGTACTGTCTGCTTCTCATGCCGACTACTGGAATCTTACCGCCCGAACCGCCACCGGGATAAAGCCTTTTCTTGGAGTGCTTGTTCTTCTCTTTCCCGCCGATATAGACCTCATCGACCTCGACAATACCTTCAAGAAGCCATTTGCTGCGGTTTCCGCAAGCGGTACGTATCCGCTGTAACATGAACCATGCCGACTTCTGCGTGATTCCGAGTTCTTTGGATAGTTGTAGAGAAGAAATGCCCTTACGTGCCGTAACGACAAGGTACATGGCGAAAAGCCATTTGTGCAAAGGAATATGTGAGCGGTGGAAAATGGTGTTGGTACGGATAGTGTAAGTCTTCCGGCATCTATCGCAGAAATAGACCCCATTATTCAAGACGTGGTGTCTCTCGCTCCTGCAGAACGGGCAGGTCGGAGTGCCTTGCCAAAGAATCCTCTTAAGGTAGCGGATAGCAGTTTCCTCATCAGGAATCCAACGCATAAACTCGTAAACCGAGAGGACTCTGGCTTTTGGCAAACCCCGTTTTTTGACCTTTTCTGCTTTCATGCCACTATAATATTAATATATTAAGTATAAATCAAGCATTTTAAGCAGATTTTTAGGGTTTTTCTGGAAATTTAGGAGTAACTTGGGGCAAATCGGCAAATTTTGCCTAGTAGATTAGTGAGGGTCTGCATAATCAAGTATATAATTCCCAATTTTTTAGTAATTTATCCACGTTGTACCAAAATGGGTTAAAAACTCGTATTGATCTGATTTGGAACATAAAAACGTTTCACAATAGAACAGTTTACCGGTTATTTTTTACAAAAACCCCTCAAACGACCTGAAAAACAGCTTTTTGCCCTGTGGCACACCACTTGCATTAACGAGAGGCGTAGTTTGGAGCTCGCTGTTTTTTTAACATAAAAACCTTTTTTACGGGAGGGTTGTATTATGAAAGTCAGGCCTATGGAGGACCGGGTGATCCTCAAGTCGATGGAGGCGCAGGAGAAGACTGCGGGCGGGATATTCATCCCCGACAACGCTAAGGAGAAACCGCAGAAGGGCGAAATCGTTGCCGTTGGCCCGGGCAAGGTGAACGATAAGGGCGAGCGCAACGCCATGACGCTCAAGGTGGGCGACAAGGTGCTGTACGGCAAGTACTCGGGTACCGAAGTTACAATTGACGGGGTTGAGTACCTGATCGTTCGTGAGAGTGACGTTTTGGCTGTTGTCTGAGTTGTGGGGGGTCTTTGACAGCGCGCTTATAGCAGTAATAAATAAGTGTACGATATGGTGATTGTACCGTCTTAAACAACTTAAAGTTGGGGAGAGATATGAAATTTTTGCTATTGCCTCTTTTTTTAATCGTGGTACCGGTTTGCAGTATAGTGTTGAGGACATTTATCAGGATGGGCGACCGCAACAGGGAGGCGGACGGCGGCGAGCCGCATTATGACAACGGGGGGGTAGATTACAAGTATTGGGAGGAGACCAATTACGATATTTGATTGTTTGACGGTATAATTGACGTATACAAAGCAAAAGCCAAAATTTTTTTGGATTATGTTTTTTGTCGGTGCATTGAAGCAACCCTACGCGTATTGGAACGTGCGGCACGAGCGGAAGCATTGACTTTAACCATAACTTGTCTGTGTAATCTGTGCAAATCGACAACCGTTAATAACTATTAAAATAAGGAGAAATTATTATGGGAGCAAAAGTTCTTGCTTTTGATATTTCCGCGAGGGAAAAACTTCTCAAGGGCGTAGACGCCCTGGCCAACGCGGTTAAAGTAACTCTGGGCCCCCGCGGGCGCAACGTGGTCCTCGAAAAGTCGTGGGGTTCCCCCACCGTTACCAAGGACGGCGTCACGGTAGCCAAAGAGGTCGAGCTTGAAGACAAGTTCGAGAACATGGGCGCTAAGATGGTCAAGGAGGTCGCCTCCAAGACCGGCGACGTAGCCGGCGACGGCACCACGACCGCTACGGTGCTCGCTCAGGTAATCGCGCACCTCGGCATCAAGAACGTAACCGCCGGCGCCGACCCCATGGCAATCAAGCGCGGCATCGACAAGGCCGTCAAGGCGGTAATCGAGGAACTCAAGAAGAGCGCCAAACCCGTCTCAGGCAAGAAAGAGGAGATCGCGCAGGTAGGCTCCATAAGTGCCAACAACGACACCGAGATCGGCAGCCTCATCGCCGACGCGATGGACAAGGTAGGCAAAGACGGCGTCATCACCGTCGAAGAGGCCAAGAGCATGGACACCTCCCTCGATGTAGTAGAAGGGATGCAGTTCGACCGCGGCTACCTATCCGCCTACTTCGTAACCAACCCCGACAGCCTTGAGTGCGTGCTCGAAGAGCCGCTCATCCTCATCTTCGATAAAAAGATAAGCGCCATGAAAGACCTGCTGCCGCTCCTCGAGAAGGTAGCGCAGAAAGGCAAATCGCTTCTCATAATCGCCGAGGACGTAGACGGTGAGGCTCTGGCGACGCTTGTGGTCAACAGGCTGCGCGGCACACTCAAGATCGCGGCGGTGAAAGCCCCCGGCTTCGGCGACAAGCGCAAGGCCATGCTCGAAGACATCGCCATCCTCACCGGCGGCACGCTGATCTCCGAGGAGATGGGCTACAAGCTCGAGAACACGACACTCGACGCGCTGGGCAAGGCGAAGCGCATTAATATAGACAAGGACAACACGACCATCATCGAGGGCGCGGGCAAGGCGGCCGACATAAAGGGCCGCGTTGGGCAGATCCGCAAGCAGATTGAGGACACCACCTCCGACTACGACCGCGAGAAGCTCCAGGAGCGCCTCGCGAAGCTGGCCGGCGGCGTGGCGGTGCTCAAGATCGGCGCGGCTACCGAGACCGAGATGAAGGAGAAGAAGGCCCGCGTAGACGACGCGCTCCACGCGACCCGCGCAGCCGTTGAAGAGGGCGTGGTTGCCGGCGGCGGCGTAGCGCTCATCCGCGCCGCGGCGGCGCTCGACAAGCTCACGCTCGAGGGCGACGAGAAGATCGGCACCGAGATCATCCGCCGCGCCTGCGAGGAGCCCCTCCGCATGATCGTAGCGAACGCCGGCAAGGAGGCCTCGGTAGTCTGCAACGACGTAAAGAACGGCAAGGGCGCCTACGGCTACAACGCCTACACCGACGCCTACGAGGACATGATCAAGGCCGGCGTCATAGACCCCGCCAAAGTCACCCGCTCGGCCCTCGAAAACGCCGCGTCGATCGCCGGGCTGATCCTGACGACCGAGTGCATCATCACCGACAAACCGGAGGAGAAGAAGTGCGGCGGCCACGGCACACCCGGCGGCGGCATGGGCGGTATGGACGATTATTGATGATTGCTTAGTGACAATGATTTGCAGGGGCGGCCCAGTACGGCCGCCCTTTTTATTTGGAGAGGTTCAGTAATGCCGGTGTGGATGATAAATGTCTATTTTTTCAACAATGAGTCGTTAACACGTTTCTTCAATTCACGAGAAGGTTCAAAAATAGGTTTGTATCCCCCCTGTACCTCGACAGGCTCGTTTGTACGCGGGTTACGCGCCGTGCGAGCCTTTTTTTCCTTGATCTTAAACCTGCCGAATCCCCGGATCTCGATCCCGTTGCCCTGCTCTAGAGAGTTGGAAAGAGCGTCCAGAAAACACTCAAGGACGATCTTGGTGTCTATCTGGGTCAGCCCGGTGCGGATAGACACCTTTTCGACCAACTTCTTTTTGGTGATGTTGCTCATAAACCCCTCCTTACTGAAAAAGAGCCCGTTCAATATAGCATAGTATTGCGGACAACAGGAAATCAACACCTATTTCTTAAAAAACAGCGCAGGAGGGGGAATTTCCAGCGAAATACCGGTATTATCAACCGGCATAGAATCGTGAATAATTGGCGGATTACCGCAAAAATACTTGAGTTATGAACATTCGGCAATTATTTTTTCGATGCCAGCCTGGCAGACTGCGCCGCGGCCTCCGCAACCGCCGACATCACCGTACCCTTGAACGCGCCGCGTTCAAGCGCCTCCAAACCCTTGACCGTGGTACCGCCCGGCGACATCACCCGCGACCGCAGAACCGACGGGTGCTCACCCGTCTCCCGCACCATCATCGCCGCGCCTATAACCGTCTGCACAGCCGAATCCAGCGCGGCCTTGTAAGGCATCCCCGCGGCAACGGCGCCCTCGGCGAGCGCCTCTATGAAACTGTACACGAACGCCGGGCCGCTGCCCGAAAGCCCCGTCGCCGCGTCCATCATCCCCTCCGGGAGGCAAACAACCCTCCCGCAAGCGCCGAAAATTTCCTCCACGACCCTCACATCGTGCGGCTCGCAGTTCTCGGAAAACGCGTACGCGCTCATCCCCTCGCCTATAAGCGCGGGGGTGTTGGGCATCACGCGGCAAACGCGCGCGCCGCCGCCTACCTTCTCGCGGATAGACGATATAGAGACCCCGGCTGCCACCGAGATCAGCAGAAAATCGAACCTGTGCTCGTGGGATACCTTGGAAACAACGTCGAGCAGATCGGGGACATCACCAGGCTTCACGGCCAGGATCAGCGCGTCGGGCACAAAGCCGGCGGCCTTCCAGCCCCACGGGTCGATAGGCTCAACCCCCCCGCCGGCCTCCGTCACCATCTCGGGGAACTTGTCCCACCCGGCTATGCGGACATCCGCGCCGTAGGCCTTCCGCAGGCCGGCGATCAGGGCCTTGCCCATGTTGCCTATGCCTATGATTGCGATGTTCATCGTATATAACCTCGGTTATAGGCAACCCATGGCATTGCAGAGCCAATGCATGCCGCGGCTTTACAACGCCATGGGCTGCCGGTGTGGGATCTAGGACTTCATGCTTGCCAAAAAGTCCCGGTTGCTCTTTGTGTTGCCCATTTTTTCGTTCATGAACTGCATGGACTCGATAGGCGTCATTGAGGCCAGGAAGTTGCGCAGAACCCAGGTCATGTTTAGCTCCTCCTGGCTGAGCAGCATCTCCTCCTTGCGCGTCCCGCTCTTGAACGGGTCGATGGCCGGGTAGATGCGCCGCTCGGCGATCTTGCGGTCGAGCACGAGCTCCATGTTGCCGGTGCCCTTGAACTCCTCGAAGATGACCTCGTCCATGCGGCTGCCGGTTTCGATGAGGGCGGTGGCGATGATGGTCAGCGACCCGCCGCCGTCTATGTTGCGCGCCGCGCCGAAGAAGCGCTTGGGCTTGTAGAGCGCCTGGGAGTCCACACCGCCGGAGAGCACGCGGCCCGAGTGCGGGGCCACGGTGTTGTGCGCACGGGCGAGGCGGGTGATGCTGTCAAGCAGGATGACGACGTCGCGGTTGTGCTCGACGAGCCTCTTGGCCCTGTCTATGGCCATTTCGGCCACGATCACGTGGCGGTCGGCCGGCTCGTCGAAGGTCGAGCTTATCACCTCGGCCTTCACGGAGCGCTGCATGTCGGTGACCTCCTCGGGGCGCTCGTCTATGAGCAGCACGATCAGGAACACCTCGGGGTGGTTGGCGAGGATCGCGTTGGCTATGCTCTTGAGCAGCACCGTCTTACCTGTCCGCGGCGGCGCGACGATCAGGCCGCGCTGGCCCTTGCCTATGGGCGAGATGAGGTTGATGATGCGCGGCGCGATCTCCTTGGCGCTGTACTCGAGGTTCAGCTTCTGCTCGGGGAAGAGCGGGGTCAGGTCGTCGAAGTTGATCTTCCGCTTGCACTCCTCGGGGTCCTCGTAGTTGATCATCTCAACCCGCAAAAGCGCGAAATAACGCTCCGAATCCTTAGGAGGCCGCACCTGGCCCGAAACGGTGTCGCCCGTCTTCAGGTAGAACCGCTTGATCTGCGACGGAGAGACGTAAATGTCGTCCGGGCCGCTCAGATAGCTGTTGGACGGCGACCGGAGGAACCCGAACCCGTCCGGCATGATCTCCAGCACGCCCTCGGCGAACATCTGCCCATTCTGCGCCGACTGGGACTGCAGAATCTTGAAAATAAGCTCCTGGCGGCGGAGGCTGCGGCACTCGCCGACGTTGTTGCTCTCCGCCAAATCGTACAACTCCGTCATCGACATCTGCTTCAATTCTACTACGTTCATATCAAACTCACCCCGGATAATTAATGGTACATACTTTTATAATAGATCGGAATCTATCGGTTTTAGATAGTATTGATAATATATATTATATATCACAATACTGTGGATTTCAACACGGTAAAACTCTTTCACGGCTTGAACATTATTATTATTCGAGAGGCCGCTGGTACTGCCGGTAGCGGCTTTCGTGGTGGCTTTTTACGGTTACTTGATAGTAAAATAATATATTGGGGGGCAGGTGTCAAGAAATTTTTTATTTTTTTTGAGGAACGGGACAGCCCCCCGGGCCGCAAAGGGGCGGCTCGGGGCGGCGGCTCGCAATTGCTGCGCTATTGCGATGCCGCGGAGTCCCGAACACAACGTACGCTATACAGGTATGTCTTGCTGTAGTTGTCCCTGATCACGTAGTCGTTGTCGTAGCCCATATCCCGGAACCAGGCGTTGCCCGCACCGCCCTCCGTGGCGCTCCACCAGTGGCCGCCGTAGCCGGCATCGTTGAAACCGCCGCCGTAGCCGTAGCCGCCGGGCAGGGCCGAAAAGCCGTAATCATCGGTACCGTTACCTACGTCACCCCACCTTGTTGTCGATTTCAACTTTTTTCCTGCCATATTGCCGTCATTTCCCGACGCAGCAGGATCAACATACTTCACAAGCGTCTCCCACTCCGCATCACTCGGAACATGCCACCCCACAGGGCAAACGCCCCGAATACCGCTGGGGCTTGCCTCTGAACTCAACGCTCCGTCCATTACAGCCGCCCAATTGTACAACCTGCCGTAGATATTACAGTTAGACTCCAAACTATCGTAACAAACGCTGCCGTCCGCGTTGTAATTCAAATTCTCCGCCATCCACGCCTGCGTACCTATTTTTACCGAACGATAAGATTTCCCGTCTCTCAAATCAACAAAGCCTTCCGCAAAATTAGCGGTAAGCGTTTGACTGCTATCCATCGTAATCATTACCGGCGCGTTTGCAGACGTAGACGCCCCCGACCACCCGGTAAATATGTATCCCTCCGCCGGCGTTACCGTCAGGGTAACTATTGTTCCGGCAACATAGTTTATTTGATCCGGGTCGCGGGATATTATTCCGCCGCCCACTGGAGTTACATTAGTCATGAGCGTGTACGTGACCGGCTCAAAGTTTGCGGTTAGCGTCACATCCGTGTTCAATGTAACGGTTACCGACGTATCCATTCCCGTCGCCATCCCAGTCCAGCCGCTGAATTTGTATCCGGCGGCCGGCTTTGCCGTTACGATAACCGCCGTGCCCGCCGGGTAGCTCGTCAAATTCGGGTTGCGCGATACCGTGCCGCCGCCCGCCGGAGTTATGTTGACCGTGAGTATGCAGTAGGTAATCTGCTCGAAATTGGCGGTTAGCGCCATGCCGGCGTTCATGGTGACGGTTATCGAGGGTTCCGCAGACTCCGAATCTCCCGACCAGCCGGTAAACACATATCCCATAGTGGCCGACGCGGTTACGGTAACCACGGTCCCTTCGGCGTAGTTCGTCAAATTCGGGCTGCGCGATACGATACCGCCGCCCGCCGGGGTTACGCCGGTTGTTAGTGTGTGGCTTTCGGCGGTAGTATCTTCGGCAAACAGCTCAAAGTTGGCGGTTAGCGCCACGTCTGCGTTCATGGTGACGGTTATCGAGGGTTCCGAAGACTCCGAGTCTCCCGACCAACCGGTAAACGTATATCCCACGCTTGCCGACGCGGTTACGGTAACCTCGGTCCCTTCGGAGTAGGTATTTTGGTCTGGGTTGGGCAGGATGGTGCCGCCGCCTGCCGGGTAGACGCCGGTCATGAGTTTGTACTCCGCAACGGTAACGGTGTCGCCGCCGGTGGTATCTTTATCTCCGCCGGTGCCGCAGGTGCCGGTCACCGTTCCCGCACCCTGTACGCACATGCCCGCCTCGGCAATGGTTATAGGCACGCAGGTGTTGTTCCCGAAATCGCAGTAGAGGCCGGAACCGCCGCCGGTGGTATCGGCGCCGGATGAGTCCCGGCCGCCGCCGGTGGTACAGGCGTTGACCGCAACGCCCTCGTTTTGGGTGCACTCGCTGGCTGCGGCATACAGACAGATGCCGTTTCCGAGGTCGCAGTACACCTTGGGGTCGTAGTCCACGCTTGATGAGCAGGATACCGTCAATATCAACGCGATTATTGCGCTTAGTACCGCGAGGAGCGCGAGGAACAGCCTGGCCCTGTTCATAAATACCCCCTAAGCTGGTGTGAAAAATACCCTTTTATAGTATTAATATATATAAGAGATAGGGGTTCGCGCAAGAAAATTTTTGATGAAATCGCCGAAATTTGCAGTATTCCGGTATTTGCGCCGTTATACCACCCTCAGGACCAGCCCCTTCAGATACTCGCCCTCCTTGTGGGCCGCGTTTACCGGGTGGTCGGAACCGGCGGTTAGGGTATGGAGTATCTGTATTTCCCGGCGGGCGTCTGTGGCGGCGGCGAAGATTATTTGGCGGAAGAGGTACGGGTCTATCGCGCCGGAGCACGAGAATGTGAAGAGTATCCCGCCGGGGGCCAGCATTTTCAGGCCCGCCAGATTTATGTCTTTATACCCGCGTGACGCCCGCTCGACCTCGCCGGGGTGGCGGGCGAATTTTGGCGGGTCGAGTATGAGGAGGTTAGTGGGCGGCTGGGGCTTTCTCAGGTAGCCGAAGACTTCCGCCTCTATAAATTCTACGTTGACGCCGTTCAGTTTCGCGTTTTCGGCGAGGTGTTTGCCCGCGTCGGCGGATGAGTCTACCGCGCGGACCGACTTCGCGCCGCCGAGGGCAGCGTTCAGGGCGAAGCCACCGGTGTAGGAGAAGCAGTCGCAGACGTTACGGTTCGCGCTGTAGCGCCGGAGCAGGGCGCGGTTGTCGCGCTGGTCAAAGAAGAAACCTGTCTTCTGGCCCTGGCTCAGGTCGGTACGGTATTTGACGCCGTTCTCACGTATGACCAGCTGACCCGGCAGCGTGCCCAGCATCAGCCCCTCGCTGTCGGAAAGCCCCTCGCGTTTCCTGGATTCGGTATCGGAGCGCTCGTATATGAACGCGGGGGACAAGATTTTGGTCAGCGCGTTGACAATAGCGAACCGCCACGTCTCCATACCGGCGGTGCCTATCTGTATGCATACGCCTGAACCGAACCTGTCAACGATCAACCCCGGCAAAAAATCGCCTTCCGAGTTGACAAGGCGGCAGGAGTCGGTCTCCTTTGTCAGCACCATGTCATTCCGGCGCTGGCTTACCGCGGTGTTGATGCGCTGGTACAGGTCGTTTTCGGTGAACGTCAGCGGGATATTTTTTTTATCCGTATTGACAGCTTGATCCTTACCGGTATCAACACCGCGTTTCTTATCCGTACCTGCACTTTTATCAACACGATGAGACTGTTTTTTACCGCCGGATTTCTTAGCTGCCCCAACGGGTTCAATGCCGTAATTAACTTTAAGCACCCGCACGCATATCGCCGATTTTTCGTTGTAATAGCCGATGCCGAGCTGCTCGCCCTTATCATTGCAAACTATGCAAAGGTTATGCTCGTCCGGCTTGCCGCTGACATCCGCGACGGCCCCTGAGAATACCCACGGGTTGCCGGAGCGCACAGGCTTATCCTTGCCGGGTTTAAGTGATATTTTCATCACGCAGGTACTTCTCGAACTCTTTCGCGTTTTTGAAAAGTTTTTTGTACGACGGCTCATCGGTCTCGCCCTCGCACAGTTCGTCTTTGCCCGGGTAGTCTTTGCAAATCTTTGGGCGCTTGGGGTATATGCCGCATTTAAAATCTTTCATAATGTGGCGGCACGGCGTTTTGAACTCTACTGTCCACGTGTCGTCGTGGCCGATCGACACCCAGACGTTTTTATGGTAGAGGTACCAGCGGACCTCATCGTAATCCTGCAAAAACCGGGGCGTTTCGATTACTATCGCCACGTGGCGGCAGCAGTAGGCATCGCATTTTGTGCATTTATTGGCCATCAGTACTTGTTATCCTTTTTGCGGAGGCGTATTGTAAGGGGCGTTATTTCTACTAATTCATCTTCATTGATATATGCGATGCAGTCCTCAAGGCTCATATCCAAAGGCGGCGTGAGCAAAACATTCTCGTCTGACCCGGCCGCGCGCATATTCGTAAGTTTTTTCTCCTTGCCGGGGTTGACGACGAGGTCGTTGGAGCGGCAGTGCTCCCCCACTATCATCCCCCTGTAAATCTTAACGCCCGGCCCTACAAACATAACGCCGCGGTCCTGCAAGTTAAACAGTGCATACGCGACAGACGTGCACGGCTCTTTCGCTATCAGCACGCCGTTGGCCCTCGTGCGGATATCCCCCGCGTAAGGCGCGTACTCGAGAAAAACGTAGTTCATCACGCCCATGCCCTTGGTATCCGTCATAAACTCCGACTTGTACCCGAGCAGCCCGCGGGTAGGCACCTTGAACATCATCTTCGCCATGCCGTTCTCCTGCGCCATCTCCTGCATGATCCCGCGGCGCATGCCTATCTTTTCTATGACCGTGCCAGCGTACTTCTCATCCACGTCTACCGTAAGCTCTTCAAAAGGCTCAAGCGTCTTGCCGTCTTCGCCTTTTTGCATGATGACCTGCGGGCTCGTTACCTGAAACTCGTACCCCTCGCGGCGCATGCGCTCTATAAGGATTGACAGATGCAACTCGCCGCGGCCGGAGACCTTGTAGCCGATCGTCTCTTTCAGCGGTTCGACCGTAAGCGCCACGTCAGACAGTATCTCGCGCATCAGGCGGTCCTGTATGTGCCGGGACGTAACGAACTTCCCCTCCGTACCCGCGAAAGGTGAATCGTTGGGGATGAAGTTCATGGATATTGTGGGCGGGTCTATCTCTATCGGCGGCAACGGGTTCGGGCTCTCCGGGTCGGTGAACGTTACGCCCACCGTAACCTCCTCCATCCCGGCCACCGCTACAACGTGCCCTACCGAGGCGATCTCCACCGGGACTTTCTGCACGCCCTCGAACGCGAAAACTTTCGTTATCTTGGCCGGGACCACGCTGCCGTCGCGCATGCTAACCGCGATCTGCTTGTTTACGTTGAGCGTGCCAGCCGTGATCTTGCCAATGCCGAGGCGCCCCATGTAGGGCGAATAGTCTATGGAACTGACGAGCATCTGCAGCGGAGCCTCGGGGTCGCCGTCCGGGTGCGGGATGTGCTTGATGATCTTCTCGTAGAGCGGTATCATGTTCTCGCTGTCGTCATCGGGGTCGTCCTTGGCATATCCGTTTTTGGCCGATGCGTAGACTACCGGAAAATCTAAAACGTGATCCGGGGCGTCGAGCTTTACGAAGAGGTCGAACACCTGATCGAGCACCCAGATGGGCCTTGCGGCGGGCTTGTCGATCTTGTTTATGACGACGATGACAGGCAGCGATAGCGCCAACGCCTTCTTGAGCACGAAGTAGGTCTGCGGCATCGGCCCTTCCTGCGCGTCAACGACAAGCAGGGCCCCGTCGGCCATCTTGAGCACGCGCTCCACCTGCCCGCCGAAGTCGGCGTGGCCCGGCGTGTCGATGATGTTGACATGGTGGCCGCGGTAGCGGAACGACCCGTTCTTGGCGGCGATGGTGATGCCGCGCTCGCGCTCGAGGTCCATGGAGTCCATGAGCCTCTCGGCGACCTGCTGGTTCTCGCGGAACATGCCGCTCTGCTGGAACAGTACATCAACCAAAGTTGTTTTTCCGTGGTCAACGTGGGCTATAATCGCGATGTTTCTGATTTTGTGCTGACTAATCATACACTATTTACTTTTTCTCCGTTACCCTGATCGTGCGGGTGATCGCCTTCACCTGGCCCCCGCTCTCCGCCGATACGGTCAGCGTGAAGATGCCCGGTTCCTTAGGCGCCGCCCATGTCCGCTTGAAAATGCCGGTGGCATCGGGCTTCGCATGCACACCGTTTACGCTCACCACCGCGTTCTTGGGGCTCACCACGCCCTCTACCGTAATCGTGCTGCCGACGGGGCACTGTATAGTGTCGGCATCGCCGCCGAGGCTAAGCCCCAGCGAGATCGACACGGAGTCCATTGCCGCAACGGCAACAGTCTTCACCTCTTCCCGGGCAACAGCGGCGTTCTCCTCAACAGCCTTTTTGCTGCCGGTACCGGCCGCGGCCAGCTGCACGGTCTTATCGGGAGCGGCTGGCGGCCCCTTGCTCCCCTCAGACGGCGGCACCTCGCCCTTCACGTAGACGGCCTTGCGCTTGTAGGCCTTGGGCACGTCCTTCGCTATGACCACCCGCTGGCCGGACCCGATCTCGGCCATCTTGCCGTGGGACAGCGGCACAAACTTGTCCGACCCGGCCGGCGCTACCTCCACCGTACCGTCGAACACCCGTATCACAGTCTTGGCATCCCCCTGCGCCTCTATCTCTATAGTAGTGCCGCGGATGGCCGCCGTGGACGTGGGCGTCTCGAACCGCACGTTCGGCGACTCGCCGCTAAGCGCCTTCTTTATGGTCGCCACGATGCTGCCGGCGCTAATCTTAAACCGGGCATTGGCCGTGACCTCCTGCTTGCCCCGCGCCGCCTTCTTCACCGCGTTCAGCGCCGCGACCTCGACCGACGTGTTCTCGCCGATCTTTACCATACTCCCCTCCGCGGTCTCAAGCCGAACCTCCGACTCCGGGCCGGTGCGTATCTCGCAGCGCTCCCCTACAACCATGTTCAGCCGCAGCGGGGTCCACTCCTCGGTTATGCTGGCCGATATGTCGGCGGACGGCACCCCGGCGGTGACAGGCCGGCTGACCGCCATCTCCCGCCGGACTTTCTTGTAATTGGCGTCTATACGCACCTGTACGCTCCCCACAACCCCCCTGACCGTGCAGAAACGATCCTCAATCTCCTCGCCGGCAAACGACGGAACCGCGCACAACACCGCCAAAATCAGCGCTATATTAACGAAATTCCTGCAAATCACGGGCATATTAACCTCCATTTATAGGATTAACCGTAAACAGTTACAATAATAAATATACGTTTCGCCAAACCCATATAGTATCTTTTATTGAAAAAACGATTAAATATTCAACACCCTGCAACCGCACGGCAGCCATGATGCTGCCGGACAGCGCAGGTATAATATTCAATCGTGGGGCCTATAATTATCTTATGATAGAAATAATCCACAAATACGAATCCCTCCCCTGCCCCAAAGAGGCCCTCCTGAAGGCCTCCAAGTCGGTATACCGGCGGGAAGGCGTAAATCTTGACCGGTCTACGACGGTTATCCTGTGCTCGGACTGCACCATCCGCCGCCTGAACCGCCGGTACCGCGGCAAGGACAAACCGACCGATGTCCTCTCCTTCCCCTTCGGCGACGATGACCTGCTGGGCGAGGTATACATATCGCTCCAGAGGGCGAAAGTCCAGGCAAGGCGGTTCGGGCTGACCTACGAGGAGGAGCTCAAACGCCTGCTAATACACGGGTTATTGCACCTGATGGGCTACGACCACCACAAAAAGGCCGGCCGGGAGGCGATGGAGGCGAAAGAGCGGGCCTATTTTTAAATTTGACATCAATTATGTCCCTTAATTATATTATACTTATCATACCGGTACCGCCCGCAACGGCGGCGCCGTTGGTTTAACCGGAACACAAAGGAGCGATTTTTTGGACGATGGCGCTGCGGGCATCCCTTTATATATCCATATTATAGGGCTGGCCTGCGTTTTTACCCTGTCGGCATTTTTTTCTGCCATAAAGATCATCTTCTCCGCCACGGAGAAGAGCGCGGCCGGCGCCGACGACGAGCGCCTGCGCTACTACGCCCCCAAAATCGGCGCCATCCTGAAGGAGCGCGCACGGCTCAGCGGCACGGTCGCTATAGGCAAAACGGCCTGCAACATCTCCTTCGCGGCCATCGCGTTCGAATACCACGCCGCCCTTTTCCCAAACGCCGGGCCGGTCCAGATGTGGGGCATCCCCATCGGCATCTCGTTTTTCGCGCTCACCCTCTTCTCGCACTACATCCCGCGGGCGTTCGCGCTGAGGTTCCACAGCAGCTACGTCATCCCGTCATTCTACATATACAAACTGCTCTCGTTCTTGCTGCTGCCGTTCTCATGGCTCTACTACGCCATCCAGTCGGCCCTGCTCTCCATCCTCAAATACGACGAGAAGCTGGCGTTCCTCTCCGAAGAAGACAAGGCGCGCATCACCGCCGGCGACGACCACACCGAGGCCCTCAACGAGGAAGAACGCGAAATGATCCGCAGCATATTCGACCTCAGCGAAACGACCGTAGACGAAATCATGGTCCCGCGCATCAAAATCACCGGCGCGGAAATCAACGCCGACCTGCACACCGTCCTCACGCTCATCAGAGACGAAGGACACTCGCGCTTCCCCGTCTACAAAAATACCGTAGACCAAATCGTAGGCATACTCTACGCAAAAGATATCCTGTCGTGGCTCTCCGAACACAAGCCCGAAGAGTGGCACCTGCCGTCCCTCATGAAAAAATGCCACTACGTGCCTATGGGCAAAAAAATCAACGACCTGATGAAAGAGTTTAAGGTCAAACACCTGCACCTGGCGGTGATTGTCGATGAATACGGCGGTACGGCGGGCATTGCTACAATGGAAGATATCCTGGAAGAAATCGTAGGCGATATCCAGGACGAGTACGACGAGGAAGAGAAAGCGGTCGTGCAGGTCAACGAGAATACGTATTTGGTCACCCCGCACATAGAACTGCACGATTTGAACGACGAACTGGGCATAAGCTTAGACGAAGACGCCGATTACAATACTCTGGGCGGGCTCATATACCACGAATACGGGGATGTGCCGCTGGAAGGTACGCAGTTCGAGCACTCCGGGCTGCGCATTACCGTGCTAAAGATGGATAACCAGCGTATTGACAAGGTTAAGGTTGAGGTGATGCAGAATACGGATAAGGAGGCGGTGGCGGAGCCGTTTTAAACCAAAGTCAAAAGCTAAATTTACATTTACCGCTACCGCTGTACCGCTTTATCCTCCACGCAGCGCAAACTAAACTGGAATGCCTTGTCGTAGTAGTTCCAACTCACGCCCTCGTAGCTGTAGCTCATGTCCCAGTATCTCGCGAACGTAGCACCGCCCTCCGTGGCGCTCCACCAGCGGCCGTAGCTGCCGGCATCGTAAAAGCCGCTTATGTTGATGACGTAGTGGAAAATGCCATCGGGGATGCGGTAACCGCCCGGCAGGGCCGAAAAGCCGTAATCGTCCGTAGCGGCTTTATAGTACTGACCCTTAGACCACCCTGTCTTCGACTTCAATTTCGTTCCTGCCACTTCTCTTCCGCCCACAAAATCCGTCAACACCCACCACTCATCATTACTCGGCAAATGCCACCCCGCAGGACAAGCTTTCATAGCGTCATCCCAATCGTAAAGCCGTCCGTATTTTCGACAATTACGTTCTTTGTTACCGTAACAGGTGGAACTATCGGTCTTATAATTGAGATTCTCAGCCATCCAAGTCTGATCCCCAATCTGTACCGTACGGTACGTCTTCCCATCCCGCGTATCAGTAAAACTCTCACCCTGCGCGTTAACCGCCGGAACCGATAACAGCACCGCCAGCGAAACCGACAACAGTACCACCGCCGCCAACGCGCCGAAAACGCGGCCTGCAGCACGCCTACTTTTACCGCCGACTGATGCGTTCATCCTGCAAGTTCCTTTTGGCTAAATCATGGTTAAACAGCCGTATCATAAATCTACATTATAGCGGTCGGGATGTCAAAATTTACGCAAAGATTTATCGGTAAATTGGGGTTTAGCGCACATTCCGCCTTTTTTGTCTGAACCTTGATTTACATGATTAAAGGATTTCCTTGATTAAAAATCAACA
>WQRV01000043.1 GCA_009786575.1 Chitinispirillia bacterium
CTGCTGAGCGCGCTGGTCGCCGGCATCCTCAACGGCGCGGGCGTCGCGCTCATCCTGCGCACCAACGGGACGTGCAGCGGCACCGAGATCATATCCATCATCATCAACAGAATCTACTCAGTCAACCTGAGTACGACAAACTTGGTGATGAACGCGATGGTTATGGCGGTAGCGTGCTTCTTCCTGCCGATAGAAAACGTCCTCTACTCGTTTGTTTTCGTGGCCATGAACTCTCAGGCCATGAACTCTGTTTTCAAGGGGCTCGCCAAGCGCAAGGCCGTGATGATAATCTCCAAGCACTGGAAAGAGATTCTCGACACGCTGACCCGCGAGAAGAGAATCGGGGTCACGCTCCTCAGCGCCAAGGGCGGCTACAGCGGAATTGAGGAACCTATCCTCTACTCAATAGTAAGAAGCCACCACGTCAGCGTGGTAAGCTCCGTAACAATGAACGCTGACCCCGCCGCATTCATCGTCATCATGGAAACCACCGACATCATAAACGACACCATAGGAAATCAGCCGCCCTGGAAGAAACATCTGGATCAGGCCAGACGTAAAAAAAAGCAACCTTAAATTTTTTTAGTGTAATCATCCTCTGACATGCGGATATCATCAAGAATTTTTCGTACAATCTTTCTTCTCAAATCTCAGGGATGTATGGAAACCACTGCGGAACGCCCATCAGGATGCAGAAAAAAACGATGGCTTCCCGTTTACCGTATTGCAATAAAACCCTCTTTTTTCAATAACGAGCACATTTTAGTGCTGGTAGTCATTTTTAACTTGCTCATACGGTAACTTCTACCCGTTGTACCCCAATAAATTCGGTAGGTTCGAAAGGTTCAAAGCCGGGATTGATAACTTCACGTTCAACTTCAAGGCATAGTTCGATAACATCCTTGACATTTTCCAATAATTCCGGGATGGTATTGGCTTCTGTGTAACAACTTCTTAATGCCGGGACTGTTGCTATATAGCCGCCGTCTTCATCTTCTTCAATCAATACTGTAAATTTATGCGTCGCCATATTGCCAAATCCCATTTCTATTTATAAATATAATAAAATATCTATCAAAATGCAAATTTAATAAAAATCCCCGCCGGATATGATTTCCCCCGTGCTGCTGCCGGATGTCCCCGTAGTCAGTTGCAGTTTCAGGTCGTTGGGGCTTGTCGCGTTCATCAGGGCCTCCTTTTCGGAGATTACGCCCTGCCTCAGCAGGTCTATCAGCGCCTGGTCGAACGTCTGCGAGCCGTACTGCTCCCTGCCCTTGGCCATGTTGATCCTTATCTCCCCGATTTTGGCCGGCTCTAATATGTGGTCGCGGATCGCCGCGTTTACTACCATTATCTCGCAGGCGAGCACGCGGCCCCTGCCGTCCATTCTTGAAATCAAACGCTGCGAGATCACCGCGCTCAGGTTCATAGCGAGCTGTATGCGGATCTGCTTCTGCTGGTGCGGCGGGAAGAAGTCTATTATGCGGTTGATCGTCTCCTTCGCGTCGCTCGTGTGCAGCGTAGACAGCACAAGGTGCCCCGTCTCCGCCGCCCGCAGCGCAGTCTCCATTGTAACCGTATCCCTGAGCTCGCCCACCATTATCACATCGGGGTCCTGGCGCAGCGACGATATGAACGCCGTAGAAAAATCGTTCGTGTCTATGCCTATCTCGCGCTGGTTTATCGAACCGCGCTTGTCCCTGTGCAGAAACTCTATTGGGTCTTCAATCGTTATGATGTGCACCGGGTAACGCTCGTTTATCGCGTCTACTATCGCCGCGAGCGTAGACGACTTGCCGCTGCCGGTTACGCCGGTTACGAGGATCAGCCCGCGCGGCGTGTCTATCAGTTTCTCCACTACGGGCGGCAGGCCAAGCTCGTTAAACGACGGTATCTTGTTCGGGATCACGCGCAGTATCAGCGATATGCTGCCGCGCTGGCGGAACGCGTTCACGCGGAAGCGGCCCACGTCCGCAATCGAGTACGAGGTGTCGGCCTCGTTGGTCTTGTTGAAACGGTCGAACACCTGCTGGGAGAGGAAGTGCTTCGCGAGGTTGAGCGTGTCGTCCGGCATCAGCATCTCGGCATCCTTCAGGTGCTTGAGGCTGCCGTTGAAACGCACCATAGGCGGCTTGCCCACCTTGAAGTGAACGTCCGATACCCCGTCGGCGACTAATTTCGTCAACAATTCGTCGTAATTATAACCAGCCATAATACCCCCGTTACTCCAAACTCCAAACTCCAAACTCCAAACTTAAATCTCAATCGTCGCCGCGATAACCTGCTCAATCGTCGTCGTACCGTTCAGCGCCAGCTCTATGCCCGATTTGCGCAGCGTCTTCATCCCCTCCGACTCCGCCTGCTCCTGTATCTCTATCGTAGAGGCGTTTCGCAGTATCATCTTCCTTATCGCCTTGGAGACCTGCATCATCTCGAAGATCGCTATCCGGCCCGAGAAGCCGGTGCCGTTGCACGTTACGCAGCCGCTGCCCTTCCAGAGCTGCGGCACGTTTGCCGGGTCGAGCCCCAAATTATTCACAAGCTCAGGATCAGGCGTGTACGGCGTCTTGCACTTAACGCATATCCTCCTGACAAGCCGCTGCGCTACGATCAGGTTGAGCGACGACCCGAGGAGCAGGGGAGGGATGCCGATGTCGGTGAAGCGCGCTATGGAACTTGCGGCGTCGTTTGTGTGCAGCGTAGAGAACACAAGGTGGCCGGTCAGCGCCATCTTTATCGCGATGTCGGCGGTCTCGTTGTCGCGGATTTCGCCGATGAGGATGACGTCGGGGTCCTGGCGCAGAATCGAACGCAGCGCCACGCCGAACGTCAGCCCCGTTTTCGTGTTGACGTGAACCTGGTTGATGCCGTCCATGTGGAACTCGACCGGGTCCTCAACCGTGATAATGTTCTTCGTAACATTCTTTACCACCTGTAAAGCGCTGTAGAGCGTGGTAGACTTGCCGCTCCCCGTGGGGCCCGTTACTATGATGATGCCGTAGGGCTTGGCAATCTGCGACCTGAATATCTGCTCGTCGTGCTGCGTGAACCCGAGGTTTGCCGTGCTCTTCTCGAACGCCTCCTTGTCGAGAATACGCAGCACCGCCTTCTCGCCGAAGATGGTGGGCAAAATTGACACGCGGATATCCACCTCGTGGCTGCCCATCTTGATCATCATGCGGCCGTCCTGCGGGAGCCGCCGCTCGGCAATGTTGAGGTCGGAAAGAATCTTGATACGCGCAACGATCGCGTGGTGCGAGCGCTTTGGCGGCGACATCACGCGCCTCATATCACCGTCTATGCGGTACCTGACTACTACCTCGTTCTCCATGGGCTCTATGTGTATGTCGCTGGCGCGGTCGCGGATCGCGTTTGTAATTAATATGTTCACGAGCTTGATGATGCCAAGCTCCGCTCCGGCTGCCGCAGTATCCTCAATGTCGGCCTCCTCCTCCTTGCTCTGCACGAACTCTACCTGCTCCTCTATAGACTCCGCGAGGCGCGAGGCGTCGTTGTGCGACGAGATGTCGCGGTAGCACCGGTCTATAGACGTCGTGATGTCGTCCTTTTTGCCGAGTATTGCTATGATGCGCATATCGGTGGTGTCGCGCAGCGCGTCGAGCATTTTGAGGTCGAGCACGTCGGTTACGGCTACGATGAGCTCGTTGTCGTGCTTCTCGAGCGCGAGGCAGTTGAACCGCCTGGCGAGGTGTTCCGGCACGAGCGCTACGGTGTTGAGGTCTACGGCGGCGTACTGGCGCGCCTCGGCCACCGCGCATTTGAGCTGCTCGGCGAGGCACGTTATCTTCTGCTCTTCGGTTATGAACCCCAGCTCGATGAGCGCGTTGCCGAGGCGGCCGCCGTTCTTGCGCTGGAAGTCGAGCGCCTTCTCGAGCTGCTCCTGCTTTATCAGCTTGCTCTTGACGAACAGGTCGCCGATCTTGCCGGCGGAGGGCGAGCTGTCCACGCGCTCGAGCACCACGGTGTCGGGCTTGTACGCTTCGGGCTGCGTGTCTATAGCCGCCTGCTGGATCACCTTTATGAAGTGCTCCGGCGAGGTGGGCATGAAAATCAGCGAGTCGGCCTTGAGCCCGCTGCGGTGGCTCTCGAGCACCTGCCGGTCGGCCTCGCGCGCCGCGCATATAATTATCGGGTTGGAAGCCTGCTTGATCTGCGCCACGTCCTTGTTGTAGCGCTCGATGTTGGAGACGTTGTCCAAGATCGCGATCGCAAGGTCGCACTTGACGTTCTGCGACTTCGCCAGGTCGCTCACGCCCAGCTTGAGGGGGCGGTTGAGGTTGATCAGGTTGATCAGCCTGGTTATGTAGTCAAAATCCTTGCGGGAGTACCCGAGCAGCGCTATGACGAACGTGTTGCTGCCACCCGCCGGCGCGACATTGTCGTTGGAAACCATTTTTTACGTAGATCCTTTCGTTGTCGGACATATGTCCATATTATCACGCTTGTACCGCTTCCCGGCGCCGGATTACAGTACCGGGGCTTAGGTTCTTGACATGCACATCCTAAAGTCGTCGTGGTCGGGGCTTACTGCCATCGCGTCGCCTTCCGTCACTTTGCGCGTCTTCACCGCGTTGGCCAGAGCCTGGTTCATAGACTGCATACCGAACTTCGACCCCGTCTGGATCGAGTTGTCTATGTTATGTATCTTGTTCTCCCGGATCATAGCCTTTATCGCCGACGTCGCTATCATTATCTCCATCACAAGCTGTATGCCCCCGCCGATCTTGGGCACCAAAGACTGCGTGAATACGCAGTTCAAACTCATAGCCAGCTGCGTGCGTATCTGCTGCTGACGCCCCTCCGGGAACACGTCAACAATACGCGACAAGGTTTGCGAGCAGGAATTGGTGTGCAGCGTTGCCAGACAGAGGTGCCCCGTCTCGGCGATAGTCAGCGCGGCCTGTATGGACTCCTGGTCGCGCATCTCGCCCAGAAGCACAATGTCGGGATCCTGGCGCAAAACGCTCTTCAGCGCGGCCTGAAAAGACTTCGTGTCGGAATTGACCTCGCGCTGCTCAACCGTGCAGCAGTTGTGGCGGTGCAAATACTCTATCGGGTCCTCAATGGTAATAATGTGCTGATACCGCGTGGCGTTGATCTGGTTGATCATCGCCGCCAGCGTGGTAGACTTGCCGCAGCCGGTAGGCCCTGTAACCAATATCAGCCCGTTTGGCTTCTCGCACATAAGCTGAACTACGGACGGCAAACTCAGCTCTTCAAAAGACTTTATGTTTACCGGTATCCGCCGGAACGCGCCCGATACCGACCCGCGCTGCATGAACACGTTGGCGCGGAAACGCGAGATATCGCGCATGCCGAATGAGAAGTCGATCTCCCAGTTGTCCTCGAGCATCTTCTGCTGCGTCTCGGTCATTATCTGGTAGCAGAGCTCGCGCGTCTTGTCGGGCGTAAGGGGGGCGCACTCTAACGGCACTAACTGCCCGTTGAGCCTCACCTTGGGGGGCTGGCCTACGCAAAGGAGCAGGTCGGTCGCGCCGTTGTTTGCGGTTGTAAGGAGCAACTCCTTGATGTGTGTCACCTCGTTTGCCATAATGCCAGCATTACCCTCTCTTTAAAATGCGTATTTAATCTCTTCAATAATTATGCGCCCCGCTGCGTAAATGGCGCATAATCCAACCATTCAAATTGGGGAGCGGCCAAAAAAAAGGCCGCACCCTTAAATGTTTCCGCCCGTACCGCTGTTAATGCCCGGCCGGCGCCGGCTTTGGAGCGGGCGCTGCCGGAGCGGGATGTGCCGCCGCCGGTGCCGGATGCGAAACAGGAGCGCTTGGCGCCGGGTCAACCGGCGGCTGGGCCGCAGGCTGAATGGGGGCCGGCGCGGCGCTCGTTGACCCCTCTTCTTCAATTACAATAACCTGCTCTGCGTCAGGCTGCTGAGACCTGCGCTCCGCACGGTCGCCGCGAGGGCCGCGCCGGCGGTCACCGCGAGGGCCAGGGCCTACGCGATGGCCGCCGCGGCGGTCGCCCGGAACATTCATGTAACGCGCAATCTCCGCAGGGTTATGAATAATACGCGGCACAACCTCAATAATCAAATTCGTCTTCTTCATCTCCTCGCGCTTGTTCTGGAACATCAGGCCAAGAATGGGAATGTCGCCCAAAATAGGCAGCTTGTTGACCGTAGTCGTCTTCTCCTCAGACAACAGCCCGGCAAGGACGACCGTCTGGCCGTTCTCCACGCGGACCGTCGTGCTGGTCTTGCGCGTCCTGATGCGGGGAACGTCGCCCACGCTCCAGCCTATGATGTTCGATACCTCCGGCGTCAGGCTGAGGGTGATCTGGTTATCATCATTAATATGCGGCGTCATGGTCAGCATAACGCCTACATTCTCCTTCTCAATCTGCTGGTTCATACCGCCGGAAGACGACAGATTGTAGGACTGAATGGCGTAGGGGTAAACCTCACCGATGTGCAGGGTCGCCTCACGGTTGTTCGTAGTCGTTAACTTCGAGTCCATCAGAACGCGGCCGTCGCCGTTCTTTACCATCAGGTCGATGATCACGTTCAGGTCAAAACCGTTGCGCACAGTCCCGCCGAGGTCAAAAGTGCTTTTGGCTGATGTAGTAGGCACGGTAAACGATGTCCCAATGCCGCCGGGGGTACTGAAATTCAGCTGGTCGTACTTCAGGCCGTACTGGTTCATCCTGTCTACGCTCACCTCTATGAGCCTCGTCTCAAGCATGATCAGCGTGTGCGGCTTGTCAAGCGCCAGCACGAGACGCTCAATCTCCATGATCACCCTCGGGCTCGCGAAGCAGATCAGCCTGTTGCCGCCCTTGTCTACCTGAATGTTCTTCGTCAGATCGCCCAAAGCGGCCGCGACCTCATCGGCCTTTGCGTACTTCAGCTCCACCACGTAAGACGACAAACCCACGTCTTCCTTGAGCTTGTCCGGTTCGGCGATGAGAATCGAGTTCCCGATGATCTCGTACGACAGGCCCGACGCGCGGACGAGGAGGTTGATCGACTCGTCGAGCGGCGTGTTGTTGAGGATGATCGTGATCTTCTCACGCGTCACGCCCTCGCCCACAACGAAATTCATGCCCGAACGGTCGGCAAGCACGCGCAGAACCTCCGACAGGCTCGCCTCGCGCGCGGTCAGAGTGATAGGCGCTTTAAGAGACGGATTGACGTTCCCCGAGATAACAGGGGAGTTCTCCGCCCGCTGTGCGAAAAGCGGGGACTGCGCGATGAACAGCGCGCACACCGCGCTTATTAAGACATTTGACCTTTTCAATTAAACCTCCTCTTTCTTAAGATATGCTTAAAAAATTGTTATTATTTCCCGTTCAGCTGTCTACGCACCCCTCCGGGATGCGTAAAACATTTTTTTTACCTTTCTACCGAGCTTTGCACCCCTCCGGGGTGCAAAACACCTATCGTACACGAATTCCCGGGCAACTACGCAAAACTCGCCCCTGCAAACCAAATCACCCCAAACTCCAAACTCCACACTCCAAACTATTTCTGTATCCTCGAACTCCCGCCCATTATGTTGTACACGAAACGCTCCGTCTCGTTCTCCATATAAATATCCTCGTTCGTAATGCGCGTTATCCGCCTCCCGGCAATCCGGTCGCCCACCGCCAAAGAGAACGAACGCGAACCGTCCATCACTATCGCGGTGTAGGTCTTCTTCGCGTTGTCGAAAATGATCGCAGTCAAACGAACGGGATCCGGCGCTTCAACAAAAACAGCCTCAGGCACGTTCACCGCAACGCTTGGCGCCGCCGCAGCCGCCGGACGCTTTGCCGAACCGTCCCTGCGTACCTGCGGCACGGGCCTCTGCGCAACTATGCGCGTTGTCCCGCTCATAGGGTCCTTCCGCCCGGCATAACCGAAACTCGCGCGCTCGGCAAGCTCGTCCTCCAAACGCCTCACCATATCAATCAGCTGCTGGTCGTAACCGTCGGAAACCATAAGCTGCTGCTTAACCGTATTCTTAAATTCCTTGTTCCGGTTGTCAACCCGGTACGCCGCGTAACCGCCCAGCGCAACCGCCAATACCGAAACAACAACAAAAATCCCGTACTTCTCAACAAACGAAACGCTTCCGTCTTTCATTTTATTCCCTAAACCCTTTCTGGTGTTGATACCTTGCCAAAATACTCATAGCGCCCAAAAAAGACGCGCCGCACCGCTACGACTTGCTGATCCTGAACGTATTGATCTTCATCTTGACCCGAATGTTCTTGTTCTCGCTCCTGAAATCGGAATTGCTGAGGCCGTGGCCCTCACGGTCGCCAATCAGGTCTACGTCAAAACCCTCTATCGCAACCAACCTGCGATTGTTCTCAAACTTGGCGCACAACTCGCCGAACCGGAAAAAATCGCCCTCAATCTCCACATCGTAACTGTAGGTCGTTATCCTGCCGGAAGTATGCGGGGACGCGGGGCGCACCGACACCAATTTCAGCTTCAGGTCGTTCACGCACGACGTCACAAACTCAAAAAACTGCGACTCGTGGTCAACAGAGTCGGGCTGGCCCGGAAAATCCATGTTGCTGAATATCAGGTCGCGCACGTGGTTCATGTCCTCCTGCACGATCTTAATCGTCATCAGCTGGTTGGATATCGTTATACGCTGCTTCTCTATCTCCAAAAACTGCTGCTTGTACTTGGGCATAAGCGTCTGGTCGGCCCAAACAATAGCAATGCCTATCACCAGCATCAACAAAACCAGCAGCGCCGCGCCGGTATTCGCGTTCGCCCCCTTCTTCTTGCTCACGTTCATTATTGCGCCCCGCCTTTCTTCATGGAAGCATACTCAAAACTAACACGCTCGCGCAGCACACCCTTCTCAATCTCGTCACTCCTCACAGCCGACCGCAAAGATGTAGTGCCAAAAACGTCCGACCAGTTAGGATCGGCGCGCAGCTTGTTCAAGTAATCGTCAAGCGCCAAAAGCTGCTCCTGACGCTCTGTTATATAACCGTACCCGCTCACACCATAAGCAGCACCGCGATAGTTGAACCGCGTAATCCAGTACGATATAGGCTCATTCTCAGGCAGATGACGCGCCATAGCCTCCAGCTTCTTCGTCCAGTATATCCTGCCCGTCTGAATCTGATTCAAAAGCTCAATGTCAGCCCTGTCAACCGTAGACTGCGTTGACTCGTAATGCTTCAGCAGCTCCTGATACTCCGCGTCAAGCCTGCTAAGCTCAGTACGCTCGGTATTAAGAACCCGCTGCATCCCGGCCACACGGTCATACACAAAGTACCCAGCACCCGCAAGAACCACAAAAGCGCCAAGCAGCATCAGTGTCGCCCACGCCTTGTGCGTCTGGTCGCGCTTCTCCGCAACCCTCAGCGATCTTACAAGATTCATCCTGTACTTAATCATTTTATGTCACAAACCCCTTTCTTAGGTTCATCTTTAAGCAGCGGCCGGCCAAGACCGCCTTTACATCGTCTTGTATCCAATAAAGAACAGCCGCGCACACCCATGCGTCACGCCGCCTGCATCGCCAGCGTCACCGCCAAATCGTACTTGCCAGCCTCCGGCGGCTTCACCGCCAAAACCGCGCCGGCCGTCTCGACCGTCTGCACCTCGTAACCCATCTTCTGCCCCAACGCGTCAAACGCAGGGTGCGAAGCGTGATTGCCCATCACCGTAATCGTAGATACCGCCCCGCCCTGATACGTATTCTTGTAATACGTCACAGACTTCGTTATCTCGCTCGACAAAACATTCATCTGCAGCAATATGTCAGGTATCCCGGCGCCGCCCTCACCTGCCGCACCGGCAGAACCTATCGCCTGGCCAATGTTGAACGAAAACGAACGCGTGAAAAACGGGCTCTTGCCGCCGTCTATCACCAGCGTGCAAACATCAGAACCAACATGCAAAATCAAATGCGTGTCCTCAGGCTTCGCCGCCGCACCGGCCTTAGACGCCCAAAACGCGTTGGCTATCGAAATAGGCAAAACGTCAACGTGATACGGACGCAAACCCGCACGGTCGTAAAGCGACACGTACCGGTTCAAAAACGAATTCGCAGCCGCACTAACCATCACAGGAATACCCGCATCCTTAGGATGATCCTCACCCACAGGCAAAAACTGATAGTCAAAACTCGCGGCAGACGCCTCAAACGGCATACTCTTGCGCAACTCCAGCTTCAACATGCCCGCCATCTCATTGTCAGGCAAACGGCGAACATCCATCTGAACAGCATACACCGCCTTGCCGCCAAGACATATAGACACACGGTCGCCCGTCTGCACACCCAACTTCTCCTTGAGCTTCTTGAGCGCAACAAGCGCCTGCGCATCCTCAAAAAGATCGCCCGTAACCTCCTCAGCCGTCAAAAGCCTCCACTCCGGCTGACCACCCTTGCCCCTCTGCTCCATAGACAACCTCGCGCCGCGGATGGAGACCGCGTCGAGCTCGAATCCTACAAATGTCTGCTTCTTGCCCATCTTTTCTTTTCCCGCTTTCCTTTATTTTTCTTTACTTTCCTTTATTTTACTTTATTTCGCTTCCCTTTGTCTTACATTGCATCTTGCCAACTTGCTAAACCATGATATTGATATTAAACCAAACCAAGCTACTGCGCTACCTCGGCCTGTTGGTTTCCTTCCAGTGACTCATGTCGATCTTGCCGCTGCCGTCGCCGGAGCCGGGGGTGCCGGGGCCTTGACCTGTAACGATTACGCCGGGAGCGTTCTTTTGTCTTGAATCGTGAAATACCCTCAAAGCGTCTTCATCTTTTGTACCACTTGTTTGAGCCCACCATTGTTTGGCGACTGCTGCACCAAATATATTTATACTTTCTTTAAAGCCATTGTTGTCAGTAGGTTGGATTAGACGACCCGTTGGCGCTAACAATTGTGCTGTGATGACACATCTACTATTAAGCGAAGCCGAAGTTTCGGAATAAGTAGAGCTTAACGGTTTGATGATGATGTTCCTGCCGGAAAAGAACGCCAATAGATTGGAGTAACCATCATCGTTGTCTTTTGGAAGATTATAATTTTTGTCACTACCGCTATGGGCATCAGAAAATTTATTTGCCGTATCCCACTTGTCTCTCGCAGGCAATGCAGGGTTAGAAGGAAGTGTATAACCATTGTAAGCGAGTGAGCCGTTATGGGTACGAGAATTTGTAAGGTCGATATTGATATCGGAACCGTCCTTTGTAGCTACAGAGACTATACCACTCATTCTACCGTCTGTTATAGTTAAATCAAAATCGGCATATATAACTAATTCTGTACCGTTTGTGACTGGAGGGATAGTCCGTTTATGCGGAACCCACTGGTTATTGGCGATTTGTTGAAAAAAAGTATAACAATCGTTACAAGCCGTTCCTGTACCATTACTATTATTAACCGTCGCAACAGTACCACCATTTGTACCGTCAATCCCGAATTTAAGAAAAGACTTACTTGCATCGTTTGGGATGGGAAGGTAGTGCCATTCAAGGTTGTCATCATCAGTTTTTATTGTATTAGCAGGTCCCCAACCAGTAGGTTTATCCTTGAAAATCATTGCATACTCATTATCATTAACAGTGTATTTTTTAAAATTATTGTCTAAGCCGCCGTTCATGACCTTATTCTCGTTAGATCCTTGCATACCTTTCCTGTAATCATTTTTATAATCATTTTTACCAATGCCGTAGTTCGAGTTACCATAATTTTTTTTGTTATTTATGGTCACATTTCCCCTAAACGTAGGGACATCACTACTTGGAATAAGTAATGAATTATTAAAATGCACAGGACCGTCAAACACAGTAGTTCTTCTTAAAGGTGTGGTGCTGGGGTCATCAATAAAATACCCCCAATCCCCGCTTGAAGGCTTATTATTCTTCAGTGCCCACTCCAACTCCTTGAAATAGGGCAGCCCCGGATAGTTGGCGCTCGAAACAAGCCGCATGTGGTCTTCATCGGAATTAGTTGGGTCAGCCGGCTTTAAGCTGACTTTGACGGTTATATTGTCGTGCGTGACGGTAATTGAGGAGTCGGCGGGGTGGAATCCGCTCAGCCCTTTTGTTTTAAATATTTGCGATCCGATCATGAGTCCCGACTCGGCTGCCAGAAATGCCCGCGCGTCGTCGTGGGCTTCGATTTCCTGACTCACGGTATTGCGCGATACGCCCATGAGTCCGGCCACTCCGATAGCCATTAGCGCGCTGATCACCACTGCGCCGACCAGTACCGAGCCGTTATTGCCGCCAAAAGCCTTCTTCAGTTTGTTCCGGTAACCCTGCATCTGAAGTCTCCTCTCGTAAATCTAAGGTCAAAGGTATCTCTGCTTGCAGTAATCCGCCGCAGAGTCATATTTACGTTAGTTTGTGTGCGGGCTGCGTTGAATCCGAAGAAATTAAGGCCGTTTACCCGCGCCAGCGTAATCGAATCTCCGTCAATAGTAAAATTACGCCATCCCGCCACGCCGCGGATAGTATCCTGTATAATGCCTGTGTTGCCGGAGGCTACGAATCGGAACCCCCGCAGGACGGTATTGGAGTCGTTGAAGCAAAAGAGCGAATTGGGCAGCGCGCCACCGCTGGTTACTGCCGCCCAATTGACAGAGTCGGCATAATCCGCCCGGCTGCTGACTACGCGGTACGACGACCGCACCTGCCGCGCTACATCGTCCATAAACGCCTCTGCCTGTCTCTGCATCTTAAACTGCACCGAGGCATCGCGCGTTTCTCTTATGTACAGCATGAAAAACGAGTAAGCGCCAAACGCGAGCGCCATAAGCAGCACCGCTGCCACAATTACCTCGACAAGTGTAAATCCTCTGTTGGCGGGTTTGTTCGTCATAGCTTCTCCGTCAACATCTGTTTTGACATGGTAATGGTATCGTTGCCCCACGGCTCTCGCCACCAGAGCAGTATTTTGGCTGTGTTTCTGCCGATCTTCCATGCCGGGGAGGTGTTTGCAAGCGAGTCGTGGCTGACGGTTATAATCATAGTTCCCTTAAGAGTATCGTTGCCGCGGCGGGCCCTGTCGTCTATGACGATATTGCTTACAGTCGAAGACTGCGAAGATACGCCGGCGAGAGTCAAGGTAGACGGATTTCCGCCCGTGATAGCGTATGTCATATCGCTGTTCTCATAGGCAAAAACAGTCTCAAAATACCCCATCGCAACAGCCCGCGCCTGACGCCTGTGAAAATCGTTAATCTGCATCTCCGAACTCTTGCGCACCATGGCGACAACGGCGATAACGGCAACAAGCAAAATCGTGGCGGCTACGAGTAGCTCCACAATGGTGAAGCCGCCGGTTCTGGAGCGAATATTTTTATTTTTTACAGTTAACATGTCTCTATTATATTTCCTTAATTTCTGAACCTAACAGCCGCGAAAATATCCGTATTTGTATTTGGTACTTCACGCACTACGATAAAAGTATTTCCAGCGGCGCAAGTAGCTAAACCGCCATTGGCAGCGATGCTATGGCATAACAATTCGTATTTATTGGCATTATAATGAACATTGAGCGCAGCAATATTGGGCGGATTGCTATTGGTTTTGCGCCAATACGAGTTAGCGGCTGCCGCGGCAGTCTCCGCGAGGTTGTTGACGGTATCTAAGCGTGCCTGCCTCACAAACCCATTATACATAGGAATAGCCACCGCCGCCAATATAAGCACGATAACCGCCACGACGATAACTTCAACGAGCGTGAACCCGTTTTTTCTGATTTTGTTTGAGTGCGCCTTCATTTTAAGTCTCCGTTTTACGGTCTTTGTTTGGTTACGGTTTACTGTTTATATCAAGGTACTGCGATTTTACTATTTTGGCGGATAACGGCTTTAGCCGCCATATGGACATAATTGCCGCCCTTGCCTTTCGGCAGTTTGGGCAGTTTTACGAAATTTATTTCAGAAAATCCGGCCGCCGCGTCCTTCACGTAAGATTTCATCTAACTCTTCATCTGTCAGGTTTACCTTTACCCCTTTAATATTTTTTAACGATCTTTTTTGCGGTACTTTTTCGGCAATCGGCAGAATCTGAAATCTGCTGCCGTCTTCCCGCACAACTACTACATTTTCATGTGCGGCCATATCCAAGACGTTGGAAAGATCGTTTTTCGTTTCCGACAAATTAAATGTCATAATCATACCTCCAATACATTTAGTTTAAGGTCACGAGCAACTCTTATCATGCCCTTGTCGAATGTCAAAATCGGCAGATTTTGACGTTTCGCCACTTCCAAATAGTACGCGTCATACGCGTAGATTAGATATTTACAGGCGATAATCAGCGCCTTGTCAACAAATACGGTTTGATACTCGAACTGTATCTCTTTAAAATCGTTATAAGCTCCTATAACTCCGTGTTCGTCCAAACCGTTATGTCTTCTTACACCCATCAGGGCATTCCCGATCTCGTAGGGAAGCACGGGTGGTGCGTGTAAAGTACAATAATCAAACACATTAATAACGCGGTCTTTCTCCGGTCTGCCAAGCAGTACCTTCATTACCGCACTTGCGTCTACCAATACGTCTATTGCTGCGCTCATAGCGCCCTCCCTCTCTGTAATGTTAAAGTTAGTTATGGATAACACCAATACCTCAACACGAACGCCGGCCTTTGCGTCCTCGCCCGCGGAGGGAGATGCGGGTAGGGGACAGGGGCGTTCCGCCTGTTACTGCTTTATATGTCAAAGAGCCTGCGGAATACTTACGTACCTGCTTACTGCCTTGCGGGCAGCAGGCGATGGGGGGCGTTCTTGCGGCCCCCGGCCGTGTTTACTTTATTATCTTGCCGATGGTGAAGACCGGCAGGTAGAGGGCTATAAGCATGGTGCCCACAATACCTCCGAGGATCACAATCAGTATCGGTTCTATGATAGACGACAGCGAGTCTACCACGTTTTTTATTTCTCTGTCGTAGAACTCCGCCGCCTTGCTGAGCAGCTCGTCTATCCTGCCGCTCTCCTCGCCCGTCGAGACTAACTGTGTTACGAGCGCCGGGAAGTCCGCGTGTCCGGCTTTGACCAGCGACGCGGAGAGGAGTTCGCCCTGTTTGATGTCGTTGTAGACGCCTTCGAGGGCCTTCGAGTAGTGCTTGTTGTTGACCGCCGCGCCGCTGATCTGTATGGCCTCCAAGATCGGGGTGCCGCTGTCCATGAGCAGCGACATAGTGCGGCAGAAGATGGCCAGGATGTTTTTGCGCAGGATCTCCCCGAATACCGGCAATTTGAGCAGGTATCTGTCCCACAGGTACTTGGGCTTTTCGGCGTTCAGCGCCAGAAAGCCGCCTATGACGAGGGCTATGATGCCGGCGGTGACTGCGATGGCGTTGTCGCGTATTGCGTCCGAGAACGATATCATCATCAGCGTGGCGGCAGGGAGTTTCGCCCCAAAGCCGGCGTACATGTCTTTGAAGACGGGGACTAAGAAGGTCAGGATGCCGACCGTCACCGCGGCTACGAAGGCGGTGATGACTGCGGGGTAGCGCATGGCTGCCTTGACCTTTGACTTGAGGGCCTCGCTGTTTTCCATGTAGTTGGCGAGCTGGTCGAGGACCTTGTCGAGTGCGCCGGCGGCCTCGCCCGCGCGGACTACGGCCACGAACATGTTGTTGAACGCGCCGGGGTGCTTGCCGAGTGCGTCTGAGAAGGTGGAGCCCATGCCGAGGTCGTCGCCGATCTGCTCGAGCATGCGCTTGAAGGCCGGTTTTTCGTTGCGGGAGAGCTGTTCCACCGCGCGCGGCAGGGCCACGCCGCCGTCTATCATGGTCGCCAGCTGGCGGGTGAAGAACACCACGTCGCGGTACGGCACCCTCTTGCTCATGGCGATGAGACTCCCGTTGACCTTGTCGAAGAACGAGCGCCCCTTTATGCTCCCGTCAAAGTTAAGCTCTTCGATATTGATCGGGATCAGGTTCTTCTCCTCGAGCCGCACGATGCACTCATCGACGGAGTTGCCGTCCATGGTGCCCGATACGAGCCGTCCCTGCGCGTCTCTGACGCTGTAAGAAAATTTCGGCATTTGTGGCTTATTCCCCGGTGTCCGCTATGGTTATATCGGTATCGCCTTCGATTTCGGCCGCGCTCACCTCTTCTTCGGGGTGGCAGACGTTTTTGCCGCGCCTCAGCCTGGGGTCCCGTTCGGTGGGGATGAAGTTGCCTTTTTTATCGACAATACAGCTGTTATTGGCGTCGTGCTTATGGTTTTTGCACTTTTTCAGGTACTCGGCGTGGCGCTCCCTGTCGCGGACGATGTCGCGGTTGAGGTCGCCGGCCATGAGTTCCTGGCGGGTTATGAGGTCGGCGTATGAGCCCTGGTGCCTGCCGTGCCGGCGGCCGGCGGTGCCCCTGTTCTCCTTCATTATAATACCGATCTGGCCCCAAAATGAGAAGTCGGTCAGGCGGCTCCTGTTTTCGGCTTGCTGGTCGGTGATGGCGTAGCTGAAGCCGCCGGTGAGGTAGGCCCCGCTCTCGCGCTCGTGGAGGGTGAGGGCCGCGTATAGGCGGAACTGCTCCTGGATCTTCTCGATGCCCCTAGAATCCATGTCTTCGAAGTTTGGTGTGCCGAGGAAGGTGTTTGTGGTATTGCTGACCTCGGCGGCGTTGAACGATTCCCTGCTTTTCTTCGTAATTTCGAATATCTGGTAGATCCCGCCGATCTCGATATCGGCGAACCTGCCCGCGTGGAAGATTAGGCCGAGGTAGGGGGTGTGCAGCATGGCGGCGGTGTAGCCTTCCCGGAAGTCGCCGGTGCGTGTGGTGTCTATGACCCTCCCGGTGCTGTCGCGGACGGCGGAGGAGTGGATGAGCTGGTATTTTTCGGCCGCCCTGAGGTAGTACCCGTCGTAACCGGCTGTTACCCGCATGAGGTCGAAGAGGCGGGGGGTGTAGAGGCCCAGGCCAGCGGTGGCCGAGGCATTGGCGTTTGAGCCCTTGATGAACGGTTCGGCGTAGGAGACGCTGCCGCCGAAGCCGGCGGAGAAACGCAGCCACTCGGCCGGGGAGTAGTGCAGGCGCAGCAAGTGTGACCCGAGGGCCGAGGAGTCGAAGTCGAAGAGCCCGGCGTGCCCGTTGAGCGTGTGCATATACTCCACGCCAAGAGACAGGGGTGTCATGTTCTGTAAGGGTACGGTGGCTGCCTGCGCGAAGAGGGCCAGGCTGAGCGTGAAGACCGCGGTTTTGAGCGCTTTTTTCATGTTAATGCCTTTCTGTAACAGCTGTATGGTAAGTTGATACGGTATAATTTACAATATATATATGTTGAATATAAATCATGGATATTCCCGGGCGCAAATATTTTTTTGTGATATGCTGGGTTGTTGCCGGAGGCAGCGCATTTTTGGCTGAAACGGCAGGGAATAGGATGACTTTTCCGTATATGGTAAGCATACACAGTGCCGCATAGGTTAGTAAGGCTGTAAGTATTGCAGACATCAAATCAGGGTTTCTCCCGGGTCCGGTCAACGCGCTCTGCCGTTTGACGTTACTTTGTTATGTTCGGATAATATATATTATGGCTGTCTGCCATGCAAGATTTTTATTTTTTTTTTACGTGCGGGGAATTTGGCTCCAAATCCACCCGTCCGGCGCGCTTTTTCCCGGCAGGGGAAAATACTGTAAAATAAATGTTGACACCCGGATCCGCACATATTATATTGTATCGGGAATTATATGTTTTGGGCAGGATACGGGAATACTTGGGTACAATATATATTGAAGAAGCTATTAAATATTATACCCACACCGCCCTGCAACTGCACGACAGGCGGTGTGGGTATTATTTAATCGTGGGATCTATAATATTTAAGGAATAATAGCATTGACGCATACTGCGATAGCGGTTTCCACCGTAATTTTTAATATGTTTTCCGCGCTGGCAATGGCATTTTTGGCCATTTTGGGGATACTTGCGCTCCTCGGGCGGGGTTCGTCCCTCAATATTGTGAGGGGCAGGGAGTTCGTCCGGGCGTTCTGCCTCGCCGCGCTGGCGGCGTTTGCCCTGGAGGCCACTGTTTTTAATATTCCGCACTACCTGAAATATTTTGCGGGCGGGGAGGTGCAAACCCTGAGCCTCACCCGGGAGGCCGATTCTGTGGTTGTCCCTACCTCGGACGGTACATTTGCTGAATTCTTATATAAGGAAACTGAGACCGCGGTAGTCTCGCCGGGAGGGTCCGGGGAGGTGCGGAAAGACAGCGTTAGGGTTTTGGAAGGGGTGGTTTTTAAGGGTCTCAACAGGGTGGTCACGTCGGTATTTGTTCAGCCTGTTTTCGCCGGTGCGGAGGAGGAGATGACGGTATATATTGAGTATATTGACGGAGAGAGTACCCGCGGTTATACCAAAACGCTCTTCAAGGATTACCCGTACGAAAACTATATACCGGTTCAGCCTTGCGGGGATGTTTCGGAATTAAAAGTAAACTGGGCCGGGGCTGTTTCAAAGGTTGTGATAAACAAGCGGATCCCTTTTCTTTTCAGCGGGCTGAGGCTTTTTATTGTTTCATGTTTAATTTTTGCCGTCATTTCGCTTTTGGTTGGAAGGCTTCGCTGTAAAGCCGCTTATTTTCTGTTTGAGTATAAATTTGACCCGGCGAACAGGGCGCAAAACAGGATATACGCCTTTGCGGTTGTGCTGTTGATTCTTTTTTCCGGCGTTTGCGCGTTTACCTCGTCTTCAAAAGTTTTTCGGGAGGAGTATTTGCCGAATCAGCAGTACAACAGGTTTTTGGTTGACGCGATCATCGGAGGCAGGACATATTTGGACCATGGAAGGCCCGAAATGATGCTTATCGCCGAACGTCCGTACGATTTGGCGTGGTTAGAGAAGAACGGCTATCACAGGGAGGTTTACTGGATGTCGGACTGGGCGTATTATAACGGGAAGCTGTACTGTTATTTCGGCGTAGTCCCCGCGATACTCCTGTATGTTCCGTATAAATTGATTACCGGTGAGTATCTGTCGAACAACGCGGGGATATTTTTATTTGCTGCCGCAGCAATTGTTCTGTTGGCGATGCTGTGGAGGTTTCTCGTAAAGAAATATATGCCTAACACCCTTTTTGTATTCTATCTGCTGGCGTTTTTAACCTTGTTTTTCGCGAGCGGCCTGTTTTCAGCTTTGAGATTTACGAGGTTCTATTCCATACTGTCGGCGTCCGGGTTCATGTTTGTTCTTGCCGGTATTTTTTTGCTGCTTAAATCGGTTGAGCGTGATAAGCCTGACATATTAAGGGTTGTTTTCGCCTGCTTGTGTTTTGCGCTGGCCGTTGGCTGCCGTCCTACGTTGGCCTTTGTGTCTGTCATAGTTCCGGTTGTTTTGTGGAAATACAGGTCATTGAGGCTGGCGGTGTTTATTCTGGCGCCGTACGTAATGGTTGCTATTCCGCTGTGCATGTACAATTACGCCCGTTTCGGCTCTATTTTTGATTTTGGGATCAACTACAATATGACATCCATAAGCCCTGCGGGGTATGCGCTGCTGAATCCGCTGGGGAAGTTTGTCAACGCGATTTTGGCGTCAGCGTCGTATCTGTTTGCCGTTAATTTCTACTCTCCGTTTTTCCCGTTTGTCGAGTGCGTTCCGCAGCACGCCAAATTTATTTCTACGGTTGCAAAGTTTTACGATAAGGGCAGCGGCGTGATAAACTTCCCGGTGATACTGTTCCTGTTTTTCTATTTTAAAAGTATGTTTTCCAGGGTTAAGCCCGATACGTTTTATCTGTCTACGGCGCTTTTGGCCATCGCCGCCACATTGATATTTCTAAACTCCTGGCTTATAGGCCATTCCGGCAGGTACACGATAGATTTTGCGGTATTCATGTTTATTCCGGCGATATTCTACGCCCGTTACTGGTGCAGCGGCAATTATTCGTGCGGGGGTTTGGCGCAGGGCGGCAGGTTACGCCTGAAAATCGTGTATATGCTTTTTTGCATAAGCATATTTGTGGGCCTGTTCCTTTTTGTAAACTCTACGACAAACGATACTGTGCCGGGCAGCCTGCTTGTGTACCGTTATCTTCAGACGTCGCTTGGGATTCCCGGCTTTTTTTAAGTTAAAAGCGGCGGTTGCGTATTCTTTTTCTTAGGGAACACTAACCACTTCCTGAAGGCGAAGTTGCCTATGAAGCCTATGCCGGAGGCTATGAGCTTGGCCCCGCTCCAGTGGGCGTTGAAGAATGGGACCGCGGCTATGAGGGCATGGGTGACCGAGTAGTCTATGAGGCCCATGAGGGACACCGAGAGGGCATACCAGAATATCTCGGTCCCGGCGCTCCAGCGTGACTTGTGGCGGAAGAGTATGGCCACGCAGAGCAGGTAGTTGCACGCGGCCGACGCGGCTGCCGCCGCGATGATAGCTGGGTTGAGGGGGACGCCTGACTGGGTCGCGATTACGAAGCAGGCGTTGTTCACGGCAAGCGAGAGCGCCCCTATGAAGAGGTATATCAGCACCATGATGGGAAGCGGGGCGTTGTGGGCGCCGTAGTGGAAGACGCAGTAGAGCGCGTGCATCCCGTCCCTCCAGCCGATCTTCTTGCCCTCCTCGTAGCCCCGCGGGCTGTAGGATATCGCGCACTCGTAGACCCGGCAGCCCGCCTCCGCCACCCGCGCGGTGATCTCCGGCTCGAAGCCGAATCGCTCCTCCTTCAGGAGCGGAGCGATCTTTTGGATGGTCTCGCGGCGGAAGAGCTTGTAGCAGGTCTCCATGTCGGAGATGTCGAGGTCGGTGAAGGCGTTGGAGACGGCGGTGAGGGCCCGGTTCATCACCGAGTGCCAGAAGTGGTGCACGCAGCGCGTGTTTGGCCGCAGGTAGCGCGAGCCGTAGACGACATCTGCCCGCCGCCCGTCGAGCATGGGCTCCAGCATGGCGAGGTAGTCCCCGGGGTCGTACTCGGCGTCGGCGTCCTGGATGCCCACGAAACCGCCCGTGGCGTGCGTGAACCCCGTGCGGAGCGCCGCGCCCTTGCCCCGGTTCTTCTCGTGCCTGAGGATCTTTATCTGCCGGGGATGATTTTGGGCGATTTTTTGCAAAATGTCCCAGCACCCGTCGGTCGAGGCATCGTCCACCGCTACTATTTCGACGGAGAGGGCGTTTTGTTGGGCGAAGGCCAGAATGCGGTCTACGCAGGCCTCTATCGTCTTGGCCTCGTTGTAACAGGGTACGACGAGGGAGAGCGTATAGCCTGCGGGACGCTCTTGCGCGGCAGATGGATTGTCGTGTTGGGGCGTTGACACGTTGCGGCACGTCCTGAAGAGAGCGTTTTTTATTACATTATACTACAAATTATGGTGCCGAAGCTCGGAATCGAACCGAGATGATGTTGCCATCGCGGGATTTTGAGTCCCGTGCGTCTACCTGTTTCGCCACTTCGGCCGGTGATTTGTAATAAATATAGGTTATGGTAAAGGCGAAAGTCAAATTCAAAGTCAAAATGTTTTGGCGGGGTAATGATAAATGGTAATTTAGCGTAGCTAAAATCAAGGTACAAAGACTATGGGAAAATGTTTTGTCGCCTCATTGAGCCGGCGTGATACCGTATATGGGGGAAAAGAGGCAGCTTGCGGCACCGGCGGGCGCATGTAATCACTTGCATTAAAAGCTC
>WQRV01000044.1 GCA_009786575.1 Chitinispirillia bacterium
GTCACACCCGTTCCCATTCCGAACACGGAAGTTAAGCCCTGCTGCGCCGATGGTACTGCGTGGGCGACTGCGTGGGAGAGTAGGACACCGCCGGGGTTTTTTCTAGAGCCGTTCATCTCATCACGATGGACGGCTCTCTTTTTTGGGGGTATTGATTTCGCGCATATATTATTTTCTGTAAAAGGAGGATGCTATGTGTACAAAATCAGTATTGAATGAAGTCACAGACAAAATATGTGTTTCCGCCAAAGACGTTTTAGGCGAAAAACTTGAAAAAGTAGTCCTCTTCGGCTCTTACGCCAGAGGTGACTACGATGACGAGTCTGATATTGATATTCTAGTGCTGGCCGATATTGCGCAGGAGGACGCTAATGATGTACGCAAAAGGATCCGCGATCGTTTGGGTTACCTGAGTTTAGAATACGGTGTGCTTGTCTGCCTGCATATAGCCTGCAGCGCCATATACCATAAATATCTTGGGGCATCTCCATTCTATATGAACGTAAAGAAGGATGGGGTAGAATTGTATGCAAATTGACCGTACCCCTGAAGATTTGGCCGAATTCCGTTTTGAGCAGGCGAAAGAGTGTCTCGCGGGTGCGGAGAGGGAGTTGGCCGCAGATTCGCTGAAAAATTCCGTTAACCGTTCGTATTACGCCATCTTTCACGCGATGCGGGCAGTTTTGGCCTTTGACAGGTTTGATTCCAAGAAACATTCCGGTATAATTACCGCTTTTCATAGAGATTACATAAGGAACGGCATTTTTCCAAAAGAGTTCTCAAAAATTGTTGATAACGCCTTTGATGTACGTACCGACAGCGATTATCATGATTTTTATCTCATAGCGAAAGCGGAGGCTGCGGCGCAATTTGAAAATGCGAAGGTGTTTTTGGAGGCGGTAGAAAGCTATATAAATGGAAAAATTGGCGATAGGTAAAAATGGAATTAACATCACACGGAAGTTAAGCCGGGCTTTCGCCGATGGTATTGTGTGGGAGAGCAGGGCACACCGCCGGGGGTTATTATAGAGCCGTTCGTCTGACTGATGAACGGCTCGTACTTTTATTGGAGGGGATGACAGAATATAATTCACCCGTTATTTTCAGAGCCAGTTTTCTTCCTTTTTTTATTAATTTTTTTGCGGGTGCGGCTGGATGCCGCTTTTTTATTTGATGGCTGAATTGCGCCCGGATTGAGAATGTATTATATTCGTAATATGTATTGGATAAACCCTGTCAAAGGAAAAAAAACGATGAAAACTGCGTTTTTGGCCTCAATTACCCTGTTATTGCTGTTCAACGCCCATGCTTCGGCGCAGCAGGCGGCTTCTTCGGCCAAGATTGGCGTTGAGATGGTGCTTGTGGAGGGGGGGACGTTTGTTATGGGGTGCGCGGACGAGCCGGACACTACCTGCCGGGCGGAGGAGCGGCCGGCGCGGTGCGTGACGCTCGACAATTTCCACATCGGGAAGTACGAGGTGACGCAGAAGCTGTGGGTGCAGGTGATGGGCGAGAACCCCTCCAAGTGGACGGGGGACGACTCGCGCCCCGTGGAGGGCGTAAACTGGAACATGGCGCAGGAGTTTATCAAAAAGCTGAATGGTATGACCGGCAAGGCATACCGCCTGCCTACGGAGGCGGAGTGGGAGTACGCGGCGCGGGGCGGATTGAAGAGCGAGGGGTACAGGTACGCCGGGGGGAATAACCTTGGTGAGGTCGCGTGGTTCAGCGGCAACAGCGAGCGGCATGAGGTTTCACGCGGCGGCAAGTACAATGTGAAGGAGATCTATTACAAGACCCATCCGGTGGGCCAAAAGAGGGCCAACGAGTTGGGTATACACGATATGGCCGGCAACGTGCGGGAGTGGGTCAGCGACGTATACGGCGAGTACGTTTGGAAGGCCGGTGAGGCCAATCCTTTGGGGCCGGCGCCGGACAGCGAATATGCCCGCCGGGTGGCGCGGGGCTGCAGCAAGGACTGCGATGACGAGAAGTCAGACAGGCGCAGAAGTGTCCGTGTAATAAGCAGGGCCTCCTACAGTGTCGGCGACGAAGCCGGTTTCCGGCTTGCCCTCGACGCGCCCAAATCCAAATCCGCAAAAAAGACTAAGCAGGCCGAAAGCTACAACTGCGCAGCCAAGCCGCGTTTCGTGATTGTAGCCGATTCTCTCAAGGCCGCGCTGGAGGCGAAGAGCCAGCGGTGCAAAAAGCTGCCAAAGCCGCCCGAACGCACCGCTAAACAGAGTGAAGCGCTGGTAAAGGAGTTCAGGCAGTGGCTTGAAAAGGAACTGCTTCCCAATATGACCGTCGCGAAGCTGATAGCCGCCTCGCACGACTCTATAGACTGGCACTTGGGGGGGCAGTCTTACGTCACCGGGGTGAGCGAGCCGAAGGATTTTATTCCCGACTATTTCAAATTTATGCAGAGGGACTGGACAGACGTGCTTAAGCCAGGTTGCGAAGATTGCAGCATTTATGAAGACGTAAACGACGGCGCCAACAGCGTAGCGACCAAATCCTCCAAATATTTTGACGATTGCGACAGGTACAAATATTGGGAGCATCCGTTGATAGTGCTGTCGCTTACAGTAGAAGACGGGGAGCAGGCCCGCTACAGTTTTATGCGTGCGGGGAAAGGGTTTAAGTTGGTTTCGGCTATAATAAGGGACCGTGAGGCGACGGAGATACGGCGCCAGAAGCGTGAGGCGGCGAAGAAGGCGGAGGAGGAGGCGAAGCGGGCTGAGAAGAGGGCGGCGTCGGCTCAGAGGCCGGCTACTGCCGGTGCGTCGTACACTGGTACGGTGGGCGGTAAAAAGATGGCTGCCGATGATTCGCGCGGCGGGCAGGGGCAGCGGGAAGCCGCCCAAGCGGCCCAGCCCCAGGAGGCCGGTCGCGCTACGCAAAAGTTTGTGCTGCCCATTGAGGAGATGATCAAAGGCCACAGTGAGAGTTTGGCCAGGGGTGACATTGCGAGCGCGGGCAGGATCTTGCAGGCAATTATGACAAATTACCCGGCCGACCACCGTGCGTGGTGGGCCTCGATAGCCACATCCACACAAAATTTTACAATGATGATGGCGCATAAATCGAGTTTGGATTCTATGCTTGACATGGTGAAAAACAACTCTGCCCCGGCTGAGTTCGCTAAGTATAAGAAGGAGTACGACGCATTTATAGAAAAGATGGAGCAGAAGTTAGACGATGGCCTTATAAGGGCGGCCAAAGGCGGCGGCCCTGAGTGGGAGATCGAGGCGCTTAAAGAGATGCTGGGCCGGACTGCGCCGCGGAAGAAGAAGTAAGGGTATTATGATGAAAAGAGTTATAACGATAACATTGCGGATGTGCGCCGCGGCTTTACTGTTTGTCAATTCAGGATGCGGCGGTAAGGCGGTATCTGCCCAGCAGGCGCAAACCGGGGCGGAAGGGGCTGAAACCAAATCCGGTGCGCATGTTAACGTATCCGCAAAAACCGCCGCGCCCTCCGCGGCGGTTATGGCTGTCGTCAACAATATTGATATGGTATTGGTAAAAGGCGGCACGTTCACCATGGGGAGCGACGCGCCCATCGAGCTCGACTGCTGCACCAACGGCCGCCCCGCGCACAGCGTTACGCTTGACGATTACTACATAGGCGCTTTCGCGGTTACGCAAAAATTATGGGTGGCGGTGATGGGCGGCAATCCGTCGTTCTTCCGCGGGGACGATCTGCCGGTTGAGCAGGTCAGCTGGAACGACGCGCATCAATTTATCGAAAAGCTGAATGCGCTGACGGGCAAAAAGTACCGCCTGCCGACCGAATCCGAATGGGAGTACGCGGCGCGCGGGGGAGAGAAGAGCAACGGTTACAAATATGCCGGCGGCAACGATTTGAACGAAGTGGCCTGGTATACCGGCAACGGCGGCGGGAAGACAAATGCCGTTGGCAGTAAAAAACCAAATGAGCTGCTGATATACGATATGAGCGGTAATGTTTGGGAGTGGGTTTACGACAGGCACACGAGTAAATATGATCCTGAGCCAAAGACCAACCCGCGCGGGCCGGAGAAGGGCGATTACCGCGTTTTGAGGGGCGGGAGCTGGGCGGACAGGAGCCGGGACGACTACTTCCGCGCGGATTACCGGAACTACAGTTCCCCCAATGATCAGGGGTATTTTTACGGATTCCGTCTGGCGCTGACACCGGATTGACCTGGGGGGGAGGGGGTATTTATGAGATGTACGTTGATGACGGTTTTGATTTTATGTATGGCTTTTTGCGCCGCTTTCGCACAAGAGAAAAAGCCGGCAATCGCGTTCTACCTCACCGGCGTCAAACTTGACGATGCCGTCTACAGGCCGTTTAGCGGGTTTATGACGATGGCAATCGTAAGCGGCGGGAAATACACCGCCGTAGACCGTACGCCGCAGGTCCGAAAGATGATTGAGGCGGAGCAGGTATATCAGAGGGCCGGCGCGGTGGACGATGAACAGATATCCGCGCTTGGAAGGGAGTGGAAGGCGAGGTACGTATTTGACATCAAAGTGTCCCAAAAGGGGGAGAGGTATCTTCTTGCGGCGACGATCGTTGACGTTGACAATGGGAATATCGTAAAGAAAGACATGTTAGACAGCAGGCTCAAGAGCGATAACGACATAAGGGCCGCGGCGCAGGAGATTGCCGGATGGCTGGAAATATCCGGCGCATTCCATAGCGTAGTTGGCCCGGGCGGCATGGAGATGGTTTTTGTGAAGGGCGGTACGTTTACCATGGGCTGCACAAAAGAGCAGGAGAAGTGCGACGCAAAAAGAGAGGCTCCGGCGTTCAGCGCGGCATTGGATGATTTTTACATCGGCAAATTTGTTGTAACGCAGATACAGTGGCGCCTGATGATGGGCGGCGATGATAATCCGTCGCCGCTTGTTGGGGATGATCTGCCGGTAACTAATTTTACGTGGGCAAAAATGATGGATTTTATCGAGAGGGTAAACCTGTTCAGTGGTGGCTCCATGACCTACCGCCTGCCGACGGAAGCTGAATGGGAGTACGCCGCCCGCGGCGGCGGGGCAAGCAAGGGCTACATATACGCCGGGGGCAACGATCTCGACGAGGTCGCCTGGCACGGCAAAAATAAAGACAGCAGGGGCAGGGGGCTGAACCCCGTAGGGCTTAAAAAGCCAAACGAGATCGGTCTGTACGACATGACCGGGAATGTGTGGGAGTGGGTATCGGACTGGTACGCGCCCTACACGGCGGCGCCTAAGGCCAACCCGCAGGGCCCGCCGCAGGGGGAAGGGCGCGTACAGCGCGGCGGCAACTCCATGCAGCGGGATTACAACTGCCGCATACCGGTGCGCACATACGACATGGGGCGCATAGATGAGCGCAAAGGCTCGGGTTCGCTGGGCTTCCGCCTTGTTATGACGGAGAATAAATATTGAAGAAACGATTAAATATTATACCCGCACCACCCTGCAACTGCACGGCAGCCGTGATGTTTCAGGGCGGCGCAGGTATAATATTTAATAGGTGAATCTATATAAATATTATATATCGGCTGAATAAATGTATTATATTGTTATTATTATAGAATCTATCCAAAATAAACCGAAAGGATTGCCCGCAATGAAAAAATCATTTATTGCTCCGGTTGTACTTCTGGCCCTTATGACGGTTGCGGCGTGGGGGGAGACGGAGACGTGGAAGTCTGGCTCTACGACGGTTACGCTGACCGACGACGGGAAGCTCACCATAAGCGGTAAGGGGCCAATGGAGAATTACAATATTCTGGACAAAAACTCCCCCAAGCCCCCATGGCTCGGCGTAAGGATCTCCATTGCCAACTCGACCATGAAAAATGTTGAGCATATTACCAGTGCGGTCATTGAGGACGGCGTGACTTCTATCGGCGACGGTGTGTTTGCCGAATGCAGCCGCCTCACTTCCGTTACTATTGCCAAAAGCGTGAAGACTATCGGTAATTTTGCGTTTGTCGGTTCCGTAGCACTGGCATCAATTACCATTCCCGAGGGCGTAACGTCTATTGGAGCCGTGGCTTTCGGCGATTGCAACAAGCTGACTTCCGTTACCATCCCCAACAGCGTGACGTTAATAGACAAGATGGCGTTTAACGAATGCCTCAGGCTGACATCTGTTAATATCGGCAGCGGCGCTAAGACGATTGAGCAGTCGGCGTTCGCCGCTCCCAAGCTCGCTTCCATAAATGTCGCGGCGAATAACCCCAATTACAGTTCCGCAGACGGCGTTATGTTCAATAAGAACAAAACTGTCGTTATAATGTGCCCGAGAGGTAAAGAGGGCGCGTACGTCATCCCCAAGAGTGTGACTGAAATAGGGGATTACGCGTTTACCCGCTGCGCGTTTCTGACTTCCCTGACAATCCCGGCCGGCGTGAAGAGCATCGGGAAAGGGGCGTTTCAGCAGAGCCTGTCCGTTACCCCGCGCTTAGAATCCATCATCAGCCTGAACCCTGTCCCGCCATCTATTGGGCAGGAGACGTTTTACGGTATTCCTTTGAGCGCTTGTCTGTACGTTCCCCAAAAGAGCATCGACGCGTACCGCGAGGCCTGGAGGGATCCTACCGCCACCGGCCGCGGGCCGCGCAGCTGGAAGGAGTTTAAGTGCGTTGAAGACCTTGAGGACGCGCCGAAATGAGCGGCCGTTACCGTAAGGATGCGCGAATAGGACGCGCCGCTGTTATTATCCGCTGCGTAATGTACTGCATATTGCATTGCGCGGTCTTCACTCCCGCTTACGCCGGGCAGGGCAAGAAGGAGAACGTGGCGTTCTATTTCGCCGGAGACGCGCCCATACAGGGGCTTTACGCGGCCCTCGGCGGTTTTTTGACTATGGAGATCGTGAACGGCGGGAAATACGCCGCGGTTGACCGCACCGCGCAGGTTCTCGACATGATAGCGAAAGAGCAGGTGTACCAGAGAAGCGGGGCGGTAGACGACGAACAGATCTCCGCGCTTGGCAAGCAGTGGGGCGTGAAGTACGTTATCGCCGTGGAGGCGTCGAAGTCGCTTGACGGCTACTTCCTCTCCGCCAAGATGGTTGACGTGGAGGGCGCGTACATCGCCGCGATGGGCGTGGCTACGAGCAAGCTCGAAAACAACAACGATCTGAAGGTGGCGATAAACAGGATCGTGTCAACGCTTGGGATTTCGGACGGGCCCGCTCCCGCACCGCCGGCAAGTTCCTCCTCTGCGCCTGTATCTGTAATAGGCGGTTTTGAGATGGTGTTTGTGGAGGGCGGCACGTTCAAACGGGGGTGCGACAAAGATATTGACTCCGATTGCAAGGCAAGGCACGAAATGACCGGGGGCAGCGTGACAGTAGGGGATTTTTACATAGGGAAATATGAGGTTACGCAAAAGCTGTGGATGGATGTGATGGGTGGCAACCCGTCGTACAACAAGGGGTCAGGCAGCCTGCCGGTCGATATGGTCAGCTGGAACGACGCGCTCGAATTTATCGCGAAAATAAGCGCGGCTACGGGCAGGAGGTTTCGCCTGCCCACCGAGGCCGAGTGGGAGTACGCGGCGCGCGGCGGGCAAAAGAGCAGAGGTTTCAAATACGCCGGAAGCGATAACCCCGAAGATGTAGCGTGGTTTGGGGCGAAGGTTCCGGAAGAGAGAACGACACATCCCGTGGGCCGGAAAAATCCGAACGAACTTGGGCTATACGACATGAGCGGGAACGTAGGCGAGTGGGTCTACGACCGGTACGCTGAATCTTACTACAGGGCTGCGCCGCCGGTCAACCCGCAGGGGCCGTCGGCAAATACGCTGAACGAACGCGTGCACCGCGGCGGGTACTGGGGCGAACCGGCGCGCGGCTGCCGCGTTACGGGCCGCAAATACTCATCGGCAGGGTGGAAAGGCAGCACTACAGGTTTCCGCCTCGCAATGCAGCCGTAACCGGGTTAAGCGGGTTGTGCTGTTTTTGGCGGAAACCGGCTGGTTTGCCCGGGCGCCGGCAAAATATTCGGCAAGTACAAGCGCGGCGTGGCCATAAGCACGGGCAGGATTTTGCAGGGGATATTTTTATTTACGCGGGCGGATGCCGAGGATGTTGGGCAGATGGGGGGCCGCGGCGGCTTTTCCGCCCGCGGAGAAATCGCCGAAGAATTCGAGTGTGTCTTTGGAGGCGCCGATGTACATCTGCGACGGGCCGCCGCCCTCCATGTACATTGCGCGGTCGATTGATATCGGTAATTCCAGCAATATGTTGATGAATTCGTGGACGGAGTGCGGGGCGGTACTCTGCATGAAAAGTATCTTCCCGGATTTATCGGTGCCCACCGCCGCAATGCTCCACCTCTTAGCGCTCTCCTGCCAGACATTGCCGCCGCTGCAGGAGATCATGCGTATAGACTGCACCGCCGAGCCGTACTGCTTGCTTATCTTCTCGTAATCGTCGCAGTCCCGGTCTACAATCGTTACCGGCGGGATGTTTTTTGCCAGCGGCTCGAACAGCAGGATCGTCTTATCCTTGGACACCCTCGTGTTGTTAACGTGCCCGGACGTCTTCATGTATGATACGCTTTTGAGGTAGTCGGCCTGGTACATTGCAGCATTGATGGCTGCCGTCAGCCGTTCCTTCTTCGCCCATCCCCGCGCGGTCATAAGCTCCCCCTGGTCCGGGTGGCTCGCGTTCATAAGCACCAGGTCATGCCGTTTTGTATCGATACGCAGGATGTTGACCGTGGCGGCGGAGTCGTTTTTGTACGAAGGGGAGGGGAAGCGGGCCAGCTCAAGCCCCGGTTCCAGCGTTCTCCACTGGGCCGGCGCGGCGGTGGCGGCTATGATGACGGCGATGGCTGCAAGGATGGTCCTCATATTTATAATATACATAATTCCCGCATCTTTTTTTGACAAATATCATCCCCTTATGTTAATTTACAGTACATGTCAGGCATATTCCCATCCCCGCTGCGTTTCGAGCCCATCTTCAAGGAGAAGATCTGGGGGGGCTCCGCTTTGCGCGACGTTTTGGGCAAGGCCGCGCCGGAGGGGCGCAACGTGGGGGAGTCGTGGGAGGTGAGCGGGTGGGGGGACAGCCAGACGGTCGTTTCCACCGGGGAGTACGCCGGTCTTACGCTGGGCGAGCTTTTGGCGCTCTCGCCGGAGCAGCTTGTAGGGCATGCCGCGGCGTCCAAGAAGCACTTTCCGCTCCTGTTCAAGTTTATAGACGCCCGCCAGAACCTCTCAATTCAGGTGCACCCCAACAGCGAGCAGGCGCGCAGGCACGGGTGGGGCGATTGCGGGAAGACCGAGGCCTGGTACGTCGTAGACGCCGATAAGGGGGCGCAGATAGCGCTCGGTTTCAACCACCGCGGCGTTACGCGGGAGGAATTGGGCGACGCCGTGAGGGACGGCACCGTTGAGTCGCTTATGAATTTTATCCCGGTCAAGCGACGCGACGCGTTCTTCATCCCCGCCGGGACTGTCCACGCAATTCTCGGGGGCGTGCTGATATACGAGGTCCAGGAGGAGTCGAACACCACGCTGCGCCTCTACGACTGGAACCGCCTCTGCCTCGCCGGGCATCTGAGGGAGCTGCAAATTTACGACGCGCTTGAGATCATCAACTTCGACGAGAAGAGGCCGCTTCACCCCGCGCCGGTACTGGTTGACGGCAACGACTCCTTCAGGTACGAAACCCTGTGCACCAGCACTAAATTCATTATGAACAGATACTCGTTTTCGAAGGCCGGCAAGGCGGAACTGGAGACGATAAACGGCTTCCGCGTAATGTCGGTGACGGCCGGCGCGGCGGAGGTGACGGCGGGAGACGGGTGTGCGCACCTCACGCGGGGCCAGAGCCTGCTCGTACCGTCGGGGCTCTCTGAGGTCAGGATATACGGCGACGGGGGGGCCGATATCTTGGTTACAACCTCCGGTGTCTGAGAATGCCGCGGCTGCGGCGAACCGGGCGCGGGCGGTTGCCCGGGCATAATGTTTGTGAAATCCGGGAGCGCAATCATACCCGGCGGTACTTCAATATCCCGTTAATAGCCCAAGACATCATGTAAAATCCGCTCCTTATGATCCCCATCCCCAAAACCTTGCGGTAGATGTTCCACTGCGGCACGATCATCCTGCGCTTCGATGCCGTTACCGAATCATCCCGCATACGGTAATCCACAAGTATATCATCATATCCCATAGCCGCCAACCCCTGCACCATTATGTCCAGCCAGAAGACGTAATCGTCCCTCAGATTCTTCAAATCTTCGTTAAACCACACTTCGGACTTCAATTTGCCGGGATCGAATATCGAAGCCGAGGGGAAGATGGGGTCGTGGAAGAGCATTTTTTTGAAGTCCTTCTTGCCGGTGCAGCTGTATGGGGGGAGTATCTCTTGTTGACAACTGCTGTCTTTCCGCCTATATCCGCAAAAATAAATAGCGACATCATCATCGGTATTGTTATTGATGTGCCGGCTCATCCGCTCTAAATAGCCGTCATCCCAGATATCGTCCGAATCCAAAAAAGCGATGTACCGCCCCCGGGCCCGCTCCATAGCCAGATTCCGCGCCCCGGACGACCCTCGGTTCGTTGGTGATACTATGAGTAATATCCTCGGATCGCTATCAGCGTATTTTTTGACGGCATTTGCCCCGGCCCCGCCGTCGGGCGAGCAGTCGTCTACTATAATCATCTCCCAGTCCACCGCGGTTTGCCGCAGTACGGAGTCGATGGTGGCGCAGATCAGGGCGGCGCCGTTGTACATTGGGGTGATGATTGAGAAAGCCGGGTTCGGGTTATCCATATATCCGTAAAATAATAAAATTGCGGTCAAAGTCAAATCCCATAATATTTTTACCCCATTTATGCATATATCATATTGGCGTTAATTATATTATAAAGATTTATTGAAACGATGTTTATAGTGCCGGTATCTAACTGTAACAGGTAGCGTTTACCCGGGGACCCTCCAATGAAGAAGAAGCATGGGATAGTGCTGGCCGTTTTCGCCCTTGCCGGCGTGGCGGTGATTGTGGTGATGCAGATGATGGCGGCGCAGACGAAGGCCGCCGCAGCTGCCGCGCCGGGTACGGGCGCGCGGGGCCCTGTCGCGGTGGAGGTGGGGGAGGCGTCGGTGCGGCCCATGGTCGATATCCGGGAGTTCGCCGGGACGGTGAAGGCCTCCTACACTTACGTCATATCGGCCAAGGTGGGCGGGCGGCTGCTCAGCATAGGCAAGCGCATCGGCGACGTGGTGCGGGCCAACGAGATGGTGGGGCGCATAGACGACACCGAGTACAAAAACGCGCTCGACGAGGCGCAGACGCAGGTGCGCGTCAGCCGGGCGTCGGTGCAGGAGGCGCAGGCGCAGCTGTCGCAGGCGGACCGGGAACTTGAGCGGGCGCGGGGGCTTGTCTCCAAAGGTATCTCCTCGCAGTCGGAGCTCGACGCGCTGCAGACGCAGGTCGAGACCCAGCGGTCGCGCCTTGAGCTCGCCAAGGCCCAGCTTGAGCAACGCCAGGTATTGTTGGACAGGGCCAGGACCAACTTCGACTATACGCAGGTGAGGGCCTCGCAGCCGGGTTTTGTAGCCCAGCGCCACGTAGACGGCGGGACGCTCATGTCGGTCGGCGGGGCAATCATCACGGTAGTCGGCCTCGATACCGTATTCGTTGAGCTTGCCGTTACCGAGCGCGACTACCAGAGCCTCCAGCCCGGCAAGGCCGCAAGAGTTACCACCGACGCCATCCCCGGCAAGACGTTTGAGGGGGTGGTCTACCGCAAGGCCCCGTTCTTCCAGTCGGCCTCGCGCACCGCCGCGGTTGAGATCGCCCTGCGCAACAGCGACATGGCGCTCAAGCCCGGCATGTTCGCCCGCATCAACATCACCCTCGGCAACGACCCCGCCGCCCGCGTGGTGCCGGCCGCCGCGCTGGTCGAGAAAGAGGGGAACTACTCGGTCTTCGTGGTGGGCGATTCGCTCAAGGTGAAGGGCATCCCAGTAAAGGTGGGCATTAACGACGGAAATTACGCGCAGATATTGTCGCCGGCGGATTTAGACGGCCAGATCGTCACGCTGGGCCAGCATCTGCTCAGGAACGGGTCGGTGGTTAATATAACCGCCGAACGCAAATCAACGCCGCCGCAGGGGAAAAACTGATGAGCGGGCAGGTACCGGCCGGAGATTCGTCGAGCGGGCATTCGGGGCTTATAGCGTTCCCCGTGCGCCGGCCTATCATGACCTCGGTCATCTTTTTGGTAGTGGTGATCATCGGCCTCTTTTCCCTCACGCGTCTCCCCATAGACCTCATGCCCGAGATCACGATGCCCACGGTCACGGTCGTCACCACGTACGAAAACGCCGGGCCGTTAGAGATCGAGGAGCTCATCACGCGCCCAATCGAGTCCGCGCTCTCCGCGCTGCAGGGGATCGAGGAGATTACCTCCACGTCAACCGAAGGGCGCAGCACCGTTCGCGTTACGTTCCCGTGGGGGACCGACCAGGAGGCCGCGATAAACGACATGCGCGACAGGCTCGACCGTATTTTGGGGCGGCTGCCCGACGGCGTGGAGCGGCCTATGATCCGCAAGTTCGATGTCTCGGCCATGCCCATACTCACCCTCGGCACCACGGGCGGCGACAAGGATCTGGCGACGCTGCAGCAGATACTCGAAGACCAGGTGCAGTACCGCTTGGAGCGCGTGCCGGGCGTGGCCACCGTAGATATCCGCGGCGGGCGCAGGCGGCAGGTGCAGGTCGCTTTGCGCGCGGCAAGCATGGAGGCGTACGGCATGTCTACCGACATGGTCGTGGCTGCCCTGCAGCGCGAGAACAGGAACATCCCCGCCGGGTCGGTTGTAGCCGGCAACCGCGACGTGATGGTCCGCACCCTCGCCGAATACTCCAACGTAAACGACGTGAGCGCCACTGTCGTAACGGTGAAGGACGGCGTGCCGATACGCATATCCGACGTGGCGGAGGTGTTCGACGGGTTAGAGGAACTGACATCGCTGGAGCGTATCAACGGGCAGCCGGGGATCCGCCTCTCGGTCGCCAAGCAGACCGGCAGCAACACCGTTGCCGTGGCCCAGGGCGTGCAGCGCGAGGTGCGGCGCGTCAATCAGGACATTGAAGGCTTAGAGATCATCACCCTCATCGACAACGCGAAGTACGTGGAGCGCGCGATGATGTCGGTAGCGCAGGCGCTTGTGCTCGGCGGTTTGATAGCCATTGTCGTTATCCTCCTCTTCCTGCGCAATATCTCGACCACGGTAATTATAAGCGTCGCAATACCCATATCCATCATAGCCACATTCGCGCTTGTCTACTTCTGCGGGTTCACGCTCAACATGATGACCTTCGGCGGCCTCGCGCTGGGGATCGGGATGCTCTTAGACAACTCCATTGTTGTGCTCGACAACATCTACAACAAGCGCGAAAACGGCGTCAACGCGTACGATGCCGCCGTTAAGGGTACAAGCGAGGTATGGTCCGCCGTAACCGCCAGCACAATCACTACGCTTGTCGTGTTCATCCCCGTGATATTCATGCGCGGGATGTCCGGCATCATGTACCAGTCCCTCGCCTACGTGGTAGCGTTTTCGCTTACATGCTCGCTTTTTGTGGCGCTTATGCTGGTGCCCATGCTCACATCCAAATACCTCAACCCCAAAACTTTCAAGCACGAGGGTAAGGGGCCGGTGGACCGGGTCTTCCGCGCCTCTGAAAAATTTTATGTAGGTATCGAGCATCTCTACAGGAGGATCATCCACTGGGCCTTGCGCAACCGCGTAACGGTCATAGCGTTCGTCGTACTCCTCTTCTCGCTGTCGATGTTCATGCTGCCGATGGTGGGTGTAGACCTAATGCCCGCCGCCGATGAGAGCGATGTTATCATCAACATAGAGATGGAGGTCGGCACAAAGCTCGACCGCCTCGACGAGACCGTCCTCAAAATAGAAGAGATAGTCCGCAACGAGGTTCCGGAGATGGTCAACATGCTGGCGAACATCGCGTCGAGCCCTGGGTTCCAGGCTGTGGGGACCAACACCGCCCGCGTGCGCGCGTGGCTCGTCCCCGTTGCGCAGCGCGACAGGTCGTCGGCCGACATTGCCAACCATCTGCGCGAAAAGCTCAAGGGCTTGCCGGGTACCACCATCCGCGTGCGCGAGGGGCAGGGCCTGTTCATAATGAGGATGGGCAACACCGAGCAGGCGATAGGCATTGAGATCCGCGGCTACGATTTGCAGATTGGGCAGGATTTGGCGAAACAGATAAACGACGCCGTTGCCGACGTGCCCGGCGTAACCGACGTGCGCATCAGCCGCGAGGCCGGGCAGCCGGAGTTCCGCGTGAAGATTGACCGCAACAAGGCCGCCGAGCTTGGCCTCACCGCCACGCAGATCGGCGGCACCGTCCAGACCGCGATGGGCGGCACCGCGGCTACGAAAGTGCGCGTGGAGGGAAAGGAGTACGACGTTATCGTGAGGCTCGCCGAGGCCGACCGCAAGGGTCTCGACAACATCAACAACCTTACCGTCCTGAACAACGCCGGCCTGCCGGTGGCCCTGCAAAGCGCCGCGTGGCTCCAGTCGGGCGAGGGCCCGGTGCGCGTAGAGCGCCGCGACCGCGAGCGCATCGTCACCGTAAGCATCAACTACGTGGGCCGCGACATGGGCAGCGTCGTAGAAGATTTGAGGGCCGCCCTCAAAGACATTCCCGTCCCGCAAGAGTTCGCGGTGCTCATACGCGGCGACTGGGAAGAGCAGCAGAAAGCGCAGCGCGAGATGATTTTGGCCGTGGTGATGGCTATCATCCTCATATTCTTGGTGATGGCCGGGCAGTTTGAGTCGTTCAAAGACCCGTTCATCGTAATCTTCGCCATACCCGTGTCGATGATAGGCGTCGTAGCCGTTATGCTGCTGACAAAAACTCCGTTTACCATTCAGGCGTTTATCGGGCTGATAATATTGGTGGGTATATCCATCAACAACGCGATCGTCCTCGTGGACCTTGTCAACAGGATGCGCCGCGAGGAGAATATCGAACTGTTCCGTGCGCTTGAGCTCGCCGGGGAGCGCCGCTTAAGGCCGATATTGATGACGTCGTTCTCAACTGTGCTTGGGCTCTTGCCGATGGCGATCGGCCTTGGCGAGGGCAGCGAGGCGCAGGTCCCCATGGCCCGCGTGGTCATAGGCGGGCTGATGACGTCAACGTTAATAACGCTGGTGCTGATACCGGTCGTCTACTCGTTAGTTGAGCAGAGGGCCGAGAAAAAGAGGAAGAAAATGGAGTCGTTAGCATGAAAAAACCGGTATTGACGGCATTGACGGCAGTCGCGGCGGCGGCATTTATGGCTGTCGCCCAGGAATCCGCCGGGAATGTCTCCGCAGATAACGGCATATCCGCAAATAATAACGCCTTGACAGCCGGCAATGCCCCGTCAGCCGTTGCGCCTGCCGCGCTGCCGCCCGGCAAGCCGCGGCACAACCTCTCTTTGGAAGACGCGCTGCAAAGGTCAATCCGCGACAATCCGCTGGTACAGATTGAGCGCATCAACACCGGGATCGCCAAATCCCTCGAGGCCGACAACGATGCCGCCTACGACCCGCGCCTGCGCGCCTCGTACACTGTAAGCGAGCGCGCGGCCCGCGGGATCGCCAACTCGCACGACTTCGCCGTTTCAGTAACCGCGCCCTTCTCCACGGGGACCACGGTCGAGGCCGGCATAGGCGCGTCGCCCTACTCCTCGGCGAAAGATTCGCTGATGAATTTCCAGAACAGCATAGGCGTTACCGTCACCCAGGCGCTTTTGCAGGGCAGGGGCGCGGCGGCCAACCTCGTTCAGCTGAAGAAGGCAAGGTTAGACATAGACATACGCCAGGAGGAGCTGGCCGCCTACGCGCAGCGCATCCTCGCCGATACCGAGCGCGCCTACTGGGACCTGCGCTTCAGCGGCGAGCAGATGAATATCTACAAATACTCCTTAGAGCTTGCCCAGCGGCTGCTTTACGAATCCGAAGAGCGGCTCAAGCTCGGCGGCATAGCCCCCATAGACCTCGTCGCGATCCGGGCCGAGGTAGCCTCCCGCGAACGGCAGCTCTTCGACGCGCAGGTGTCGTACGACCAGAAAGCGCTCTACCTCAAGTACCTGATGAATGCCCCGGCCCTCTGGGACGCCGAGCTCGCGCTGACCGATTCGGCGTCGTCCCTCAGCACCGCCGACGGGATCGCCGAGCACATAGAGGCCGCAAAAATGTTCCGTACCGACTACCTCGTCGCCTTCAAGCAGGCCGAAAAGGGCGTGCTCGACCTTGTGCAGACCAAAAACGGCATGATGCCCAAGCTTGACGCGTTCGTCTCCCTGCAGGGCCTCACCCCAGCCGAGACCTTCCCCGGCGCGCTCATCCCCGGTTCGGGCATATCGGGCGCGGTCTCCGCCGGCCTGACGCTCAACTACCCGTTCAAAAACCGCGCCGCTCAGGAGCGCCACCGCCGCACCGGATTTTCGTTAGAGCAGCAGAAACTCTCCATAGAGAACTACGCAAAGCTCATGGAGTACGAGGTCCGCTCCGCCCACATGGAGGTCCTGCGCGCCCGCCAGCAGGTGGCTACCGCCGCCGAGGTGGGCGCCCTGCAAGCGCAAAAACTCGAGGCCGAGCAGGATAAGATGGACGCCGGGAAATCGACCGGCTACGCGGTGCTTCAGGTACAGCGCGACGTAGTCTCCGCCCAGCTTGACGAGGCGCAGGCCAGAACCGCCTACACCACCGCCCTCATATCTCTATATACTAAGGACGGGACGCTGCTGCGGCGCAGGGGGGTCAAATTCTGATGCGGGGGGCAACACAGTCAGCCCCCGTTTTGCCTTAATCGGGGCGAATCATGGTTCATGCAATATATACCCGAAAATCGCCGTAATCAAAAATAGTTATAGACATTTATCACTCCACCGATATATAATATATGTATATGCGCAATCAATTAAACGTACCGACCGCCGCCCTCTTGGTTCTGCTTCAGGCCGCCTGCGCCGTTGCGCAGATTGCCGTGCCGCGCGGGCATGAGATCGCCGGCCGGTTCAAGTGGACCTCCCCGTCCGTGGGCATGATAATATGCCTGTCGGCCGTCTTTGTTGCCGCCATTGGCATGCTGATCAGCCTCTATTTCAACTCAAGGCGCAGGAACAGCCAGACCGCGCAGGATGCCTCCGAGAAGATGCTGCGCGAGGGGTGCGCCAAGTGCGAGCTCACCGAGGAGGAGGCCGGCGCGCTGCGGGCGCTTGCCGTTTTTGTCCCGCAGAGGGAGACCGAGGCGCACCACCTGCTCGACAACCAGCTGCTTTTCGAGCGTGCCCTGGAGGCGCACGTTACGCGGCTTCTGCGGGCCGGGGCGAGCCAGGTGCAGGACGACCTGCTCCGCTCGCTGCGGCGGAAGCTCGGCTACAGCGTGCTGCCGTCCGACGTGCCGCTGGCCTCCACGCGCAACATCGCCGCCGGGCAGACCGTCGCGGTGTCGGTGCCGGGGCAGGGTTTGCACCCGCGCGGCGGGCAGGTGATACGGGTAAGCGAGTTCTCCATGACCGTCAAACTGATCGACGGGATGAACAATGAGACGGTAATTCCGCCTGGGACGCAGCTCATGCTCTCCTTCCTGCGCCACGGCGACGGGGGCTACGGCGTGCCGGTGACCGTGACCGCAACGGATACCGGGCGCTTCACCGTTCTGCACACCCTTAGGTTCACGCGCAACCAAAACCGCAAGCATATCCGCTTAGAGGCGAGCATGCCCATGGTGTACCGGGTGGTTGAGTACTCAGACCCCGAAAAAACGCCCACCGCCGACGTCGTAAAGGTCCGCACGGTTGACATCAGCGGCGGCGGCCTCTGCTTTCTGGCCGATACGCCGCTGCAAATGGGCGACCAGATACTAATTACCCTGCAGATACCCGGCTACTCCATGGGCGGAATTAAGGGAAAAATCGTGAAAGTGGTGGGGCTCGATACCTCTACCGGCGTGCGGCACAAGCACTTAACGCAGTTCATAGATATAGACGCGCAGCAGCGGGAACGGATAGTAAAATATATATTCGAGAAACAGAGAGAGATACTGCAGATGAGGTAACCGGCAAAATTTTTTCATTTTTTGCTTGCATTTTGCATTTCCATTATATATTATATAGAATATGATGCGTTACGGCAGATCAAATTCCGGAGGCGTGGTGGCGACGCGTGTCGTTGTCTGCGCGGCCTCATTATTGCTTTTGGCGGGGGCCATAGTGTTCCTGATGCAGACGTTTCAGTCCGGCAAGGTGGACGACCACCGCAGGGCCGAGACGCTGGCCGACCACGGCCTTACGCAGGCCTACATGGAGCTTGGCGTCTCCAGCGACTGGAGCGACGGGTTCGCAGACGGGCCGATGGATGATTTGGGGGGGAGCTTCGCAGTGGCCATTGCCCGTGATAACAGGGGCGATACCATCGACATAAAAATAGTATCCACGGGGACAAGCGGGTCCATCCAAAAAACCAAGGAGGAGGTGGTGCGCATGACGCTCACCGTCTCCGGGGACGGCGACTCAACGTGGAACAAGGAAGTTATCCGGTAACCGCCGGGGGGACGGGAAACAAGGTTAGTATGGGACTATTCGGCAAAATGCGCGGGGGAAACTCGACCGTCGGCCTCGACATCGGGAATCATTCGCTTAAAATCGTAAAACTGCGGCACCAGAAAGACGGCTACTTTTTGGAGGCTACGGGCATTAAGGAACTGCCCAAGGGAACCATAGAGGGCGGCGAGATCAAAAAGAGAGACGCCCTGATAGACTCCATTACCCACTTAATCAGCCAGTGCGACCCCTCCATCCGCGAGGTCGTTTTCTCTATGGGCGGGCACGGAATCATATCAGACAAAATCACCTTCAAGATCGAAGACGACGACAACGCCGAGGAGCTCATTCTCTGGGAGGCCAGCCAGCGCAGCCCGTTCGATGTGGACGACATCACTTTAGACTATAAGATATTGAGGCGCTTCCCGGAAACGAACGAAACGGAGGTACTCTTAGTCGCCGCCAAGAACCAGATTATGCAGAGCTACCTCGACCTGATCTACGACGCGGCGCTCGTCCCGGTCATAGTAGACGTAGACGCCTTCGCCATAACCAACAGCTACGCGCTCGAGTGCGCCGGGCTGCCGGATATGGGCACCGTCGCGCTGCTAAACATCGGGCACAGCATGACCAACATCACCTTTATAAAGGACGGCATCTACCACTCCACCCGCGATATTTCGACCGCGGGCGAGTTCTTCAACCGCATCCTCCAGCGCAACATGGGGCTTTCGAGCGAAGACGCGCTGCAGGCCATAAAGGGCAAGACCACCGGGTCCATAGACATGTCGCAGCTCAAGCAGAGCGTGAGCTACGCGGCCGAAGAGCTCTCTTCCGGCATAGACCTGGCCTTCTCCTACTACAAAACGTCTGAGAACACCGATTCCATAGACAAAATTATCCTCTCCGGCGGCGGGGCCTACATCCCAAGCCTCATACAGTTTCTTGAGGAGAGGCACCAGACTAAGGTTCAGATCGCGAACCCGCTGGCCCACGTGCAGTACAGCCGCGACCTCTTCGGCGAGACCGACGTGGAGAGCATTTCGGCGCTCCTCACTGTAGCGGTGGGCCTCGCGCTCAGGAAGACGGGGGTGTGATGATCGAAAGAATCGAAATCAACCTGCTCCCGTCTGAGTACCGCCTCCGCCCGCGCGGCATAGCCATACCGCGCACGGTAATTTACCCGGCGGTAGTGATACTCATTCTGGCCGTGTGCGCGGCGGGCATAACTATCTGGCAGGGGGAGGAGATATCGAACCTCAACGGCGAGATCGCTGCGATAAACGCGGAGATCGAGGCCAACAAGGGGCTGCAAAAGGAGCTCAACGAACTCCGCCAGAACAAGACGGTTACCGAGGGCAAGATCGCCGCCCTCAAGCAGATAAGCGTAGACCGCGAAAAGTGGGTACGCCTTTTAGAAATGCTCTCCGACGCGCTACCGGTCTACACGTGGCTCATGTCGGTGAGGAACGATACGCCCGAGGGGCAGCCCGAACGCCTCCTCATCGAGGCGCGGACATACTCATTTCCAGAGGTTGCGCACTACATGAGCCGTCTTGAGGGGCACGAACTCATCGACCATGTAGCGCTTGAGGGCGTAGAGCAGATACAGGGGCAGGACCGCAGGCTCTACAGGTTCAATTTGGCCTGCGCCCTGGTTGCCGCCGCCCCTGTTGCGCCTGAAACGCCAAACGCCGCCGGGGAGCCCGGCAGGCGCGGCAGGAGGGGGAGGTAGCCTATGTCCGGCAAAAAACACAAGTCTAAGCTGAACCTCAAAGACCCCGGCGTGAGAAATATTCTCATGTCTGTGCTCGTAGCCGGCCTTTTGGGGTACGTGTGGTACGAGCAGGCTTTCGCGCCGGCAAACGAAAATATAATCCGGCTCAATGAAGATAAGAAGAAGGCCCAGGAGGAGCTCCTCAAAATCAACGCGCTTAAGCCGCAGATACAGCGCCTGCGGCAGGAAGCCGCCGCGCTCGAGGCCGAGCTTGACTCCCTCAAAAACATGTTCCCCGACGGCAAGGAGCTGCCGCGCCTGATCCGCGAGATGACGACGGTCAACCGCAGGAGCAGCGTCACCGTCACGAGGTTCATGCCAAAGCCCGACGTAGTCAGGGAGTATTACGTAGAAAACAAGTACGATGTGGCGATGAACGGCGACTTCCACAACATAGGCGCCCTATTCAGCTACATGGCAAATTTCCAGCTGATCATAAACCTGTCGAACATGTTGATAACGGCCAACCCGTCTTACGGGAGCGACATACGGCGGGGCGGCAGCGGGTCGGGCGGGGCGATGTCGGTCGAGCGCCAGCCGTCCGTAAACGTAACATTCGAAATGACCACTTTCTCATCGAAAAAGTGATGGGTGCCGTAACTATGAATGCGAAACGCAAAACGCGAAACACGAACCGGGCCTGGAGCAAAGCCGCGACAGCCCTGATCCTGTGCATGGCCTTCATCTTTGCCGCGCAGGGGCAGGGTGTGACCGCCATTACCGGCGTGGAACTCAGCTCCGGGCCGCGCGGGCTCATACTCACCCTCAGCGGGACCGGCCCCATAACTCTTGGCGCAATGCCGGCCGACCTCGAGACCACGACTACCCGCTACCCGGAACTGCACGTCAACATCAGCAATATCAGGTCGGGCATGGGCTCTGCCGCTATTTTACCGCCGGAACAGCTCCCGGTCAGAGAAATATCCCTCGCCGAGACCGCCGAAGGGGTAGCCCTTTCCGTCAAGATGCGCGGCGCGGTCAACGGGCCGGTCGATGTGAGGAGCGGCGTTAATCAGGTGCGCATACTGCTCACAAGGGACCCGCAGCCCGAGATGATCTGGTCGCCGCCCCCGGCGCCTCCGGCCGCCAGGCCCGCGCCTCCGGCGCCTGCCGCCATAAAGGCTGCGCCCCTGCCGCCGGCCGCTCAGACCGGCGCCCC
>WQRV01000045.1 GCA_009786575.1 Chitinispirillia bacterium
CTCCGCACTCAACTTGTAACGCGGCATCTAAATCCTCCTTATGGTAATTATTAAATATAATCCATGACTGGAAGATTACACAAAAAGTGAAACTCTCTCGCCTGACCCGCCTTTCCTCAGTCTGGCCCTTCAAACCCGGCCTGTACGTAAGTCCTAAATACGTATGTCCATGAGCTGCTGGGCCTCCTCTGGCGTTATTGCGCATCTCTCGCTCCCGCGGCTCCGGTTTTTCTTTGCCATCAGTTTGACCAGCCCCGACAGCTCGTTCGTACTCAATTCCGCCGCCGGGACATCTTTCGCGCTGATAACGCGGTAGCTCTGCCTGTCATCGTCCCAGCAGACGAACGTGTTATCGTCTCGCTTCACACAGTCTTTAGAAAAATCCACACCCATAGCGTCCTCCCGTTTAAGGTTACCCGTATAAGATAACGTCTTGTCCGTCAAAAGTCCATACACGGAAACAGGGGGTTACGTCGTTTTTTCCGCCCCAACCCTGCCCTGAAACCCGTTTTTTGGCCGTTTTAGGGGTTGGAGAAGCGGAATATCCATTTTGGGGAGGACCCGCGGCGGGTGCCGGAGGAGTTGATTGAGGCGGTGGTGGCGGCCGCGCCTGTGGATTCGGCGGAAAATTTGGGTGAGGGCTTGATTTTTGAGCGGGAAAGTGGTATATTTAATTATGAGGTCGTGGATATGAAGGGTATGGATAGGTTCCAGCGTCAGAGCGACGAGGCGTATGCTAAGTTTACGGAAACGGAGCGATCTGCGACGGATGGTTATACGCAAGCCGACTACGCTGTTATAAATGAGGCACTATTTGACGGTACTTGGGTGAAAAAGTCTGATATTGCGGATTCTGTGCACGACATAGACTCGGCGATAGTTAAGTTTCAACTCAAAGATGATGTTGTGGCTTACAGGGGTACGGCATCGGAATACTTTGTAGGTTGGAATGTTGGGTCTGTTAAGTCCTATGACGCTTATATGAGTACCTCATTTTCAAAGGGGGTAGCGCAGGAGTTTGCGGATAACCGGGCTGCTGGCGGGAGAGATTCTATGATAATTGAGATAGAAGTTCCGCGTGGTACGCGAGGGTTGTATATTGGTAGTAACTCAGATGTTGGTGTGGACGAAGCTGAATTTTTGCTTGGTCGTGGTCAAAACTTTAGAGTTAAAGAGCGGACAAATAACTTTATGAAACTGGAGGTAGTACATGACTGAATTAACATTGAGGCTTATTGAAGATTTTCTGCCGTATCTAAAGCCGGAGGGGCGTGCGGCTCATCGGGATAGGGTTCTAAAGCATTTGGGAGTGCGCGGCGAGGTCGTAAAAATAGAAGATATTCGTAGTACTGATGGTAAGAGGGTTTTAGAGCGCATATACTACCAAGAAAGCGGATTCTACTCCGTGCTCAATGCTGCTCGTATGGGAGTTAAGAGTCTTGAACCGATGGGGGAACTGGTCTCCGTATGACTACCACCCCGACCGTCAACATCCTCGGCCTTCGGTACACTGTCCGGCACGTCCCCTACATCGAGCGGGACGTTTTCCGTGCCGGGCAAATAGACCACGAGAAGCAGGAAATTAAGGTTTTGGACTCGCTGACGGCGGAACATTCTGAGGTAACGCTTTTGCACGAGGTTGTTCACGGCATACTCGCGCATCTTAAATGCTGGGAAGAGCATAACGACGAAAAACTCGTTCAGGGCCTTGCGATAGGCCTGCACCAATATCTGAAAGGCAGTTCCGAAGCCTGTATTCCTACACTAACCCCAAAGAAGGAGCATTTGCATGAACAAAAAACAAACCTCAAAACCGGTCGCAACAGTAGCAAGCAAGTTGCTTAAAGACGGGCGTACGAGCGATAGCACTAAAAAGGTCGCTGCGAGCGCGTTGTCCCAAACCCGGAAAGGCGGCAAGAAAAAGTAGTTGACGGGCGGCTCGACCGCCCTTTTTTATGTCCGCCCCAAAAAAATACGCTCCCCGCCTGACCCGCCTTTCTTCTGTCCGCCCAAAAAATCCCGTTCCCCGTTTTTTGTATGTGTACTTTCCCAGCCCGAAGTATTATCTTACCTGTAACGTTGCCCCCCAAGCCTCTTAGCAATGCTCAATACCGGGGGGACATTTTTATCTCAAATAGGAGGGTAAGAGTATTATGTTGGACCCGGCGTGACATGGAATTACCGCTTTTGTTTATGCTTGGGTGACCGGGAATCTTTATAATATATATCATTCCGATTTAAGGTCCCGAAAATATTTTCGGCCCGATGTAAAAAAAATTAAATTTACGTGTTGACATCCGTTTTGCCATGAATTATTTTATGGGTACTTATTGCGGGAGTAACTCAATGGTAGAGTGCAACCTTCCCAAGGTTGAGGTTGCGGGTTCGATCCCCGTCTCCCGCTTTTTTGGCTGTTACCCGGGCATTGCGGGCGGGCCGCCCCTATATAAATCATCACCTTAAAACAGGCTCATGTACCACGCCAGAAGCGGGTTGCCCGCGAATATCGCCACTGCCGTGCCTATGCCCAGAAACGGGCCGAAGGGGATGCGGTGGTCGTCGCCGAGCTTTTTTATCAGTATCATCACGCCCCCGGCGATCGCCCCCAGAAACGCGCCGAAGGCTATCCCTATTAGCGCGGCCTTCACCCCCCACAGCGCGCCGAACCAGGCCATCAGTTTCACGTCGCCCATCCCCATAGCGTCGCCCTTTTTCAGGATGTACGTGCCGATGAACCCCATCGCGAAGAGCGACCCGCCGCCGGCAAGCGCACCCAGCAGGGATTCGGCGGGGGAGAGCCCGCCGGGCACGAACGACGCCCCCAGCGCGAGCGCCCCGAATATCAGCGTGAAACGGTCGGGGATTATGTAGTGGCGGATGTCGATAACCGCTATCGGCACCAGTAGGAGGAGCGATGTAACTTGCAGCAGCGGCACGATGTTAGCGTACCACGGTTCAAGCTGCCTGATGTCCATAAGGTACCACACGGCAACCAGTGTAATGGCGGTCGTCACCTCTATAAGCGGATAAACGGCGGATATCCGCACCTTGCAGTACCGGCACTTTCCACCGAGTATCAGGTAGCTTATGACGGGGATGTTGTCGTACGCTTTGATCTTGCCGCCGCATTTCGTGCAGTGCGACGGCGGCCAGGCGATCGACTCGCCGCGCGGGATGCGCCAGATCAGTACGTTGAAGAACGAGCCTATGCACAGGCCCGCGAATGCCAGTATGGCGCCGTAGAATAGATCCATCAGATGTCTGCCGTCTTGTCCTTGTTTTTCTCCCGCAGATTCTTCTTGAGCGGGCTGTCAAAATCTTCGCCGGTATTGCCGCCGCTTTCAGCCGGGCCGCTTTTGCCGCCCTTATTGCCGCCGGACGGCTTGCCGTTGGCGTTTTCGGCCTCTTTCCCCCCGCCCTTAATGCCGCGGACTTTGTCTCGCCAGCCCTCCATGCTGTCTAAGCTGAAGAATTTAGGCATGGCCTCGTAGACCTTGAAGACAGCCGAGCCGCCGAATTTCGCCTCAAATACCGGGCCGGGCAGCGACGATATCGACAAACAGGCCGCCCACATGACTATGCCGGCCTTGAGCAGCCCGAGCGCCGCCCCGCCCAAACGGTCTATCCACCCCAGTTCCAATTTATCCAAAATTTTGACCAGCAGGTGGCCGAGCAGCAGCACCACGGTGGAGACCACGACGAATATGATCAAAAACGCCGTCAGGAACGCGCTGTTGCCGTCGGACGACGACGTGGACGACACAAACCACGCCTGCAGGTCGCGGCAGTACATCCACGAGACGATAAAACCGGCGAGCAACGCCACAAACCGGCAGACGCTGCGGACAAGCCCGTGTATGGCGCCCGAAACGAGCAGCACCACGGTTATCGCCAATATTATAATGTCGAACGCAGTCGCCACAAACCGCTACTTGTCCCTCAGGTTGATCTCGACGACGTGCCCGTCCTCCATATTGAATATGCGCAGCTTGCCCTTCTTGTAGGTCCAGATCTGCTGCGTCTTGCCCCAGGGTTTCTTCTCTTCCGTGATAGTCTTGGGCTCGCCAAGGAGGAAGCGCACGGTCGAGGTGAGCATGCCGAGCTCGAAGCGCCCGTCGTCTATGCACGCCTGGTCGATCGCCGGCAGGTCGGGGTGCGCCGCCAGATAGGCGTCGATTTCGGCCTGCTTGGGCCGCAAAAGCTCGCTGCCAGCGCAGCCGGCGAGGACAACCGCCGCCAAAAGTACCGCCGCCAAAACGCTAAACTGTTTTAACATCATCAAAAAACTCCTTCTCTGTGGTATAAATGGTTATTAGTTTATCGAACCCAACCAATGCCAAAACGTCCGACACGTACTCGCTCGGCGAGATAAGGGCAAACACGCCGCCGAGCTTCTGGAGCCGGTTCTGGGAGAATATCAGCACGTTCAGCGCCCCGCTGTCGAGGTACGTTACATCCGCCAGATTCAAGGCGATGCGCGTCACGCCTTTCTCCTCAAAAAGCGTCGTCACGAAAGATTTCAGGACTATGGAGTCCTTAAGCCTGTCGATCTTGCCGATGACATCGACAATGTAAAAGCCATGCTTCTGCCTGCCGCCGATATCCATTAACCGCTCCCCGAGTGGAAAACCCGCTCATAATTAAAATATATATATGGACATACGCCAAAACCAAAAATTATTTTTATTGTTATGAAAACAGCCGCCACCCCAATAGCCGGCCGCCGGGCCCCCATAGCGCTTTTTCTCTGCCTGGCGATTGCCGCCGCCGCGCCCGCGGCCGAGTACCGGGTGTCGCTCGACGGGGTTCTCGATAACCGCGAATACGGCGGTATTATGCCCGGTGAGAGCGGGACGTTCTTCTTCACCCGCACAGAGGCGGAGGCCGGCCTTGCCGTGGAAGGCTGCCACAAGATACGCGCCGGGCTGCTGTACATGCAGGAGTTCGGGGCCCCGGCGTCATTCGAGAATGCCCGCATACTGCCTTTCACGCCGGCCTCGGCCGACAACCCGCAGGCGCTGCTATACTACCACTACGACGACAGTTCCCTGCAATTCCGCTTCGGCTCGTTCCCCCGCGCCGCCGCGCTCAGTTTGCCTGAGTGGCTCTTCGGGGGGGAGATATCCTACTACCGCCCGTTTATCCACGGCGCGGCCGTAGAGGCAAACCAATGGGGCGTCACCGCGAGCGCCTGGGCCGACTGGACCGGCCGCCAGGACGTAGGCATCAGGGAGTCCTTCCTGTTCGGCTACGGAATAGGGTACAAACGGGGCCCGCTGTTCGCCAGGCACGACTTCATGATGTACCACCTCGCCCCGTCCCTTTCTGTCTTCTATCCCCCGGAAGACATACCCCGCGACTACGTATACTACAGCGGCGTGTACGACTACGGCGGCCTGAGCGCGGAGGCCGGCGCGGCGTTCGGGGCCACATCCAAGTTCGACTCCCTCTCGGTTTCGGCCGGAGCTGTAGCGTCGCTCGTCAGAGACAGGGCAGGCGACGGGATCTGGTACACGCCAACGGGCGGGTTCATCAGCGGCTTCGCGGCCTCGGGGTTCTTAGCGGTGCGGGGCCTCGCGTACTTCGGAGAAGCGCAAACGCAGTTCTGGGGCTCGGAATTCTGGCGCACCGGATGGCTGATCAGCCCTGACGCCGGCGCCTACGCCCGCCTCGACCTGATCGCCCGGTTAACAATAAAAGAGAACGTCCGGGCCGAACTCTTCCAGTCGTTCCACACCGTAGGCGAAAACTACCCCAACCGCTGGCCGATAGGCTACTCCCAGCACTTCATCCTGCATGCCGAATTTAAGGGGCCCAAAAAGGAACCGGAAAAGGAAGAGAAGAAAAAGAAAGGCTTTTCGATCAATGTCAAATGGGATTGATGGGACGGTAACTCTATGATAATCATAGCACAAAGGGTCTCCAGTTCAAGTGTGGCTGTAGATGGGAAGATCGTAGGCTCAATCAATAAAGGGCTTATGCTGCTGATTGGCGTCCACAAGGATGATACGGAATCATCGGCAGATTATTTAGCGGCCAAATGCGCGGATTTGAGGATATTTTCTGATGATGCCGGGAAGATGAACCTGTCCCTGAAAGATATAGACGGCGAGGCCCTCGCCATATCCCAGTTCACCCTCCTCGGCAACTGCACCAAAGGCCGCCGCCCCAACTTCACCGACGCCGCACCCGCCGAAAAAGGCCGCCAGCTATACGAATACTTCGTAAAAAAGCTGAAAGAACACGTCCGCAAGGTAGAAACCGGCATCTTCGGGGCCGACATGAAGGTAACGCTGGTCAACGACGGGCCGGTTACGATAACTATTAACAGTTAATAATAAATTATTTGCTTTTTGCGTCCGCGAAAAGCCATTTTTATATGTCAGTATTTTACGTCTACGCCCGGATGATGGAACAGGTAGACATAAGGGACTTAAAATCCCTCGGCTCACAAGGCCGTGCCGGTTCGATTCCGGCTCCGGGCATTATTTTGACAGTTTATGCCAAATAGCTGTCGATGTCAAAGAGACTTGAGATTCGGGTTCGGCCTGAAACGCAGTTCCCGGTCGGCTTTCTATTAGGGCAGCTGCCACTTGTAAGGGGGAGCGTTCCGCTGGACTGATTATGGGACGCTCCCGCAATCCTGGGGTTGGTATTGCGGGATTCTGCCCTGAAAAAATTTAATAAATTTAGGCTACTACTCCATATCAATCCATTCGCCATTTTTTCGTTTCATCAGATTCCTTTTTAGAGTATCTACATATGGTGTTATTATATACATATCTTCATCTAAATCTATAAAGTAACCATATCCATACTGATAATTATTATCTTCACGCCCCGTATATTCTTTCTGGCATGTTAAATATGTTAATTTGGAGCAATCGTTATTTCGTGCTCTTGTGTTAGACGCTTTTTTAAATTCGATTGCGACTTGATTATCTTTATTTGAATTCCGTTCATGAATTAACAGATCAGGAGACATAATTTTTTTACCACCACCACCCTGTACACCACAGCTTTCTTTGGAACACTCCACACAATTATTACCTGTATGTACAACACAACCGTTGCTATTGCATTCCAACTGAACGCATTTTATATACAATTCTTTCGTGCTTTTAAAATTTCTATTATATTCAATATCAATACTCAAATGTCGCAATGGCGCGCAGATCAATTGCCTTGTTTTAAAAAGAAAATTCATATAAAAATAAATGTTCGCCACTATGGCTCGTTCAGATACATCGCGACAAATCAAATCTACATCTTCAGGTCTGCTATAAAACAAATCAATCGCAGGGACAATTATTTCATTTAACCAATCGATTCTTAACTCTTTATTATAGCTCATATACAGGATTCTCCAATAATAGTTAATTTGTTTTTAGTTTGTAATACCACCGCACCACCACCGCTACCACCATTTCCACCGCCTTTCCGTAGTCCAAAAGTTAAAATTTTAGTAACCGCCGTGCGGCGACAATATTAAAAAAAATCTAACGCCCCGTGCCGCAAAAACACGCGGCTCGGGCCGGCGGCTTGGCTACGCCATGCCGCTTCAGTCCTCAACGAACACAACGCGCCGAAAAGCCGCTGCCCTTGACGTTGTAGGTCTCGCCAACGTTGGCGTAGCCCGTGACCATATTCCGGCACCACGCGCTGCCGCTACTGTACACCGTGGCGCTCCACCAGAGGCCGCCGTTGCCGGCGTCGTTGAAGGTGCCATTCGTGCTGCGGAGGAGGCCGGCAGGCAGGGCCGAAAAACCAAAGTCATCCGTACCGTTACCATTATTATTCCAGCCTGTCGTCGATTTCAACATTGTTCCTGCTGTTGACGCTCCGCCAACTGCCGCAAGCAAAACATCCCACTCTTGACTAGTAGGCAAATGCCATCCATCCGGACAAGCGCCCATCGCCGCATCCCAATCATACAACCTGCCATATTTTGCGCAACTGTCGGGTGAACTATTATAACACCAACTGTTACCTAATAAGTGGGTTGAAAAATTGAGATTCTCCGCCATCCATGTTTGAGCGCCTATCTTGACCCATTTGTAAGTTTTATTGTCACGCGTATCTGTAAAAGTACCGGTTTCCACCTCCTCAAAATTCGCGGTCAGCGTTAAATCGCTGCTTATTGTAACTGTTATCGTGGTATTTGCGGATGTAGACGCACCCGTCCACCCTGTAAAGATGTACCCTGTATTTGCTGCCGCCGTTACGCTTACCTGCGCCCCGGTGATATGGGTCGTAATTCCAGAGGAGACGACATTATTGACACGTACTGTTCCGCCATCTGCCGGGACTCTGCTAATCGTTAACGTGCGCGTCCCCACGTACTCAAAGTTGGCGGTGAGCGTTATATTCATCCGCATATTGACTGTGAGTGACGCGTTTGTGTTTGTTAGCGTCCCCGTCCACCCCGTAAATCTGTACCCCAGCGCCGCCTCCGCCCTTACATCTACCGGTGTCTCCGCGTTGTGGAGCGTAGTTCCGGTAGACTCAACATTACCAACAAACACTTTACCGCCTGCCGTTGGGTCTCGGGTAATACTGAGTGAATATTTGCCATCTTCCCCGCTATCGGAAACCAGCGTAAAGTTTTGAAGCGTGTTCAAGCCCGCTATGGGAGAGAAACTGCGCGTTTGTGTAAAGTAACCCGCCGCGGAGACGGTTATCGTCCATTCCCCGTAGTTATCCGCGGCGCTCTTTCTTAAAGACGGGCTATCTTCGGCAAACGCAACGTTAATATTCAGTTTATCGCCATTGTGAGTCAGCTTGCTTGTGAAAGAACTGCCTTTCGTCCCCTTGACCGAGAGCAGGTAGACTCCGGCGGGGATGTTGGCGTGGGATATACTGCCCGTTCCTTTGGAGGCGGACGCGTTGCCGCTCAGTACCCGCTTGCCATTTACCGTGTGCAGGGAGACCGCCGCGTTCTGGTACTGCTGGGAGTTTAAGTTGAGGGTAATGTTACCGTTACTATGGCTGACCCATGCTCCGGCGCGGGCTTGCTTCTGTGGTTGGTGCGATACCGGCGAGGCGCCGTCTTTGACGAGTTTTATATTGAACGTCTTTTGGGTGTTGGCTGTTACGCTCCCCTCGTCCCCCGTGCCTTTATTGCTGCCGGCTGGCGGATCAATCTTAACGGTGGCGCCCGCGTTCACGAGAACCGGGATTTGCGCGTCTATAATCTCCTGAGAGAACGCATTTCCCGACAATACCAACGCCCCAAAAAACATTACAATCGCCACGCTACAGACTTTTCTGCTAAGAAACCAATTCATTTACTACCTCCCTTGTATATTGTTGATATAATTTTAATGTACAAATTTACGCTACGTCTCACGCCTGAACAGGTGTTCAAAAGACCTCCCGTACATCCTTAGCAACGCCACAATCTCGACAAATACGAACTCCCCCGTCTCCTTACGGGCGCGGTAGTCCTGTACCGTTATCCCCAGTTCTCCGGCTACGTACTCGTCAGTATGGCCATTATTAGCCTGTTCAAGCTCAAGATTTAGAAACATCCTACCTACTCCGGTGCAAAAATGCGACAATCTGTCGTTATTTTAATGAAAATAATTGATGGTACAACAACAAAATGGTAATTTTTATAAAAAATGTAAAAATATTCATTTTTTCCGGTCCGTAGTGTAAGGGTAAAAAGTAAATTTAGATGGAGGAGACTAAAATGGAGACTTTGGGCCAACGTATAAAGTATTACCGTAAAAAGGCGGGGATTCAACAAAAGCGCCTTGCCGAGACTCTTGGCATATCCGCCTCCGCTTTGAACTACTATGAATCCGACAAAAGGCAACCTACCGCCGTTATGTTGGCAGATATAGCCGGGGCCCTCAATATTACCGGGGATGCGTTATTGGGCTTGGATCTGCACCCCGACCTTGTAGCCCAGAACCGCACCGAGTTCAATACCCTGTACGCAATCCGTAACCTTAACCCCGCCGGACAAAAGTTAGCGTTGGATTATATAACAAGCCTTGCGGAAACTACCAAGTATGGCAGGAAGAAATAGTCTCCTAATCTAACCATCTTCCCGGACTGAAGAGATACCGCTTGGAGACGCTACTACCCCCTGTTAGTGCGTACCTTGCATGTGGGATGCGCGAATAACGACAACTTTATGTAAATTCGGTGCCGTATCCGAGTTTACATAAAGTTCTTATGCGTCCTGCGCCCCCGCGTGGGGTACTGACTGCATACCGCCCACGCAGTACAACCGCATGGATGCGCCAGTATACAGCACCATCGCCAAGGGTACCGGGGGTACTGTGGCACGGGGGGCCAAAAACCTGTAGATACACCGATTCCGGCATCAGAACCCCGGAGACAGAAGTCCCGGAGATTTTGGGGACACCTTGACATTGAATAAATTTGAGTTGAGCTTGTAAAGCCCCACGGTGATAATTTGAAGATTTCGTCAAAGACAATTTTTTTCGATGGAATGACGAGATTTCGGCTTCTTAGCATCCTCAACCCGCATTTTTCAGCACATTTGAACGCCTTCGGCAACAAGGGTATTTTTTTGTGCCGACGGCGCCGGCCCAATATGCTATATTTATGGTAACGGCACGCATAGACAAGGGGGAGAGGTGCGCCCTGAAATAGGCACTATCTATCAATTTTAACTGCTGGCAGGGCCCTCTTCTTCCGTCTCTTCGTCTGGTAGCCTACACTTATACTCTTTGACGGGGAGCGTATAATATGTTTTGATTAGCCCCCTACGTGTAGAGAGTTCCACCTTTGCGACTATCTCTGGATTCACAATGTATCTGCCATTGCCATTGTAGCGCCTGACAGCATCCATCTTTATCAGTTCGGTAATGGCACTTCGGACGCTCTGGGGAGTCTTAACCTTCAAAGTTTCCCCTATCTGCTCGCTTGTCTCGTACGCCACATTGTCAAAGCGCATGACCGTGCAAAGGTGCAGGAATACCCGAAACTCCGTACCGCTCATGTCTTGATAGATTTTTCTAAACTGCTTGCCCCACATCTTGAACAAATCGCTATCCTGTGGGCCATTCTCTGTGCTACCCATAAAATCCTCCGTCTGTAAGTAATTGATATTGTTGAAGTTAAATAAAGTAAATATGGCATTTTTGCCATCTGTGATAGCTTTTTATCGGTATTGTCAATTTATAAGTTATTGATATTACAACATTTACAACAAGTATATCATTTCGTCTTCTATATCTCTATATAGGTGGGTACTTCGATATCAAAACCGAAAAACAGATTCGCACTTTCGCTTATTTTCCCCCTACATATCCTATGGATTTGGCTCCAATTTTTTTATAGACTTTTTTTATGGGCCCAGATTTTATTTTTCTGAAATTTAGATTATTATATTAATAATTGTAAAGTAATGGAAAACCATTTCGGGCCGTCTGTGGTGGCTCTGTGGTGGGCTTCTTTCTGCAAAAAAACAAAAAAGGGCCTTGCCTCCTCCCAAACGCAGATAATATTTTTCCTTATAGTGGCGGTAGACTGTACGGCAGGAGGGACATGTCGTATGGCTATCAAAAAATTAGATAAAGACCTTTGGGCAGTTTCAGTTTCCGCACGTGTAGACGGGGTTCCGTACCCTGTAAGGCGTAGGGAGAGCTTCAAAGGCACAAGGCGGGGCGCATTATTAAGAGAAATTGAACTCTTGGAAAGTCTTAAAACCGCTCCCTGCTCTTTGACAGAAGAAACGCCGATTATAAGAACCTTTGCAGATGCCGTTGACCTTTACGTGGACAACCTGCTGGCACGGGGGACGCTTTCAAAAGGGTATAACGCTATGGTCCGGCAGTTAGCACGGAACTATGGCGCATTGTCCTTAGATGCCGTTCCGGGCGCGCTTATGGCTTCACGCAGGGCAATGGCAAAAACTCATAGCAATCACCTGATAAACAGGCACACCACGATGATTAGGGCGGTCTACAATCGCCTTATCGCCTTGGAACTTATCGTCAAGAACCCTATCACCACGGCCAAATTCCCAAAGTACAAGGAGAAGCCACGGGACAGGTACCTCGACCAGTCCGAACGTGAAAGGCTCCTGACAGCGATTCGGGAGCACAACCCCCACATTCTGCCCATTGTCCAGTACATGATGGTCGTTCCGTGCAGGACGGGGGAGTTGGTACTTGCAAAAAGGGAGCAGTACAACCCGTACACCAACACCGTGTACATCCCCGACAGCAAGAGCGGGCTGCCTATCCATAAGCCCGTGCCTGACAATCTGGTGGATTATTTTCGCTCTATCCCCGTGGGCTGCCTGTATCTTTTCTACAAGGTGCGGGAGAATGGCAGGTATCAGCCGATAACAAAACAGGTGCTAAAAAGGGCCTGGGCCGCCTGTCTCAAGTTGGCGGGGATTGCAGATTTGAGGATTCACGACCTTAGACACGTGGCCGCTACCGACCTTTATGAGGTGGGCAACCCGGAACGGGAAATCATGGACATAGCAGGATGGAGAACCCCCATGTTGTCCCGCTACCGCCATAAAGACAGTTTGCGCAGCGCACAAAAAATAAGGTTCAAGTCTGTATAATTTTTTTGAAACACATTTTTGTTGACTAAACGGTGACTACAAAAGTGACTACAAACGGCCAAAAGTGGTGATTTTTGACGGGGTTGGCAAATAAAAAAGGGCTCAAATGATGTCATTTAAGCCCTTTTAATGGAGTTGAGGGGGTTCGAACCCCTGACCCTCAGACTGCCAGCCTGATGCTCTCCCAGCTGAGCTACAACCCCGGTATTGATACATAAAATAATTGATTGCGGATAAAAAGTCAATAGATTAATAAAAAAAATTATTGCGCCGGGCCGGCGAAGGATCCCGCCAGCGCCGCCAGGGCGTCCATTTCACGGACAGTGTGCACTACCGCGGCGTCTTCCGGGACCCCAAGGACGCTCTCCAATTCCTCGGCGGAGTCGTAGACCATCGTCCTTGCCGGGGCGGAGAAGTCTTTGTGCCTTGAGGAGCGGGTGAGGCCCATTATGGTGCCGCAGTCTTCCTGCACATTTTTCAGGAACTCGCTGAAGTGGCCGGCGGAGAGCTGCCGGGCGGTGGTGTTGCACAGTACCGCCAGGGATTTGAGGGCGTGTTTGACCTTTGTTTCCCTGTAGGAGGCTATGTACGGCTCGAATAGCGAGTGGACGATAGCCCAGGTGCTGATTTTTGTGGCCGGTTCGGTCGATTCGGTGGTGTTTTCGGCCATTATCCACCCTGTCCTGACGGTGCCGAGGATTTCCGCCAGCGCCGGTTCGCTTATCACCATCCCCCCGCAGTTGAGCCATTTTTCGACGCCCGGTTCGATGGGGCCTATGCGGCGGTCAAGGTCTTCGAGGGTGGCCAAGCGGTTCTCCCGCATATAGGGGAGGATGTTTTTGGCGCAGTAGCAGCGTATCATCATGCGGTAGGCCTTGACGGCGTCGTCCTTGCGCTTCAGCTGGCACCCCGGGCCGCCGTCGTCGCCGGTTTCGAGGAGGTCGATGGCCCTGAACATCTCCTCCACGGTGTCGGGGGCGAGGATGTCGTGCTCTATGTACTGGCCGCGGTGCACCCGTTTGTCGCGGCTTGCGAACTTCTGCGAGCAGCGCATCGCCGCGTACATGTTGCGGGTGAACCAGAACGCCGGATATATGATTACGGTATCGGTTTTGTCGTCTAAGGTGACTAAGCTGAACGGGTATTTTATGTCTAACTCTTTTTGGTAGCACCCTTTTGCGATCATGGTGAAGGACGCGAATTTGCTGTTGTGTTTGAGGCTGACGCAGAGGCCGGGCCAGAAGCCGCGTTTCGCCCAGATTTCGCCGTCGTTGACGCGGCTGGTGTGGTTTGAGCCTATGGTTGCCCCGGCGGCGATGTTGGCCTGCCCGCCGGCGTACGCCGCTATGAGGAACGAGTTGTTGTGGTGCTGGGAGTGGCCGGGGCCGATAAGGCAGTTGGCGACCTCGCAGCAGGCGATGTGGGCGTTGTCGCCGATTACCGAGTGGGTGAGGCGGGCGGACTTGGTGATTGTGGCCGCAGTCCCGGTCATCACCGAGGCCAGTTGGGCGGCGGAGTCTATTTTGTTGCCGTAGCCCACTATGGAGTCGCGGACCTGCACTGCGGCTCCGATTACCGTCATTTCGCCGGGGTCGCTCATTATGGAGGAGTTGCTGATAAGCTCCGCGCCGTCGATGACCGCGGCGGGGCCTATTAGCGAGCGCCGGATGGCCTTGGTGTTGATGATGACCGCGCTGTCGCTGATGACGGCCTTTGGGGGGCGCAGGGCACGGTTGTTGCGGTTTGTGATCTCGGCGAAGCGTTCCATGAGTTCCCTGTCGGCGCGGTATTTTGTCCATAGGAAGGCGTCGGTGTGGGTCATGGAGGGGCAGGGGAGTATGGCCCGCCCGCCGTTTTCGTTGACCGGTTCTATTGCATTTAGGTAGTTTTTGCGGTTTTTGTCGGAGTCGAGCACCGCGCCTAAGCCGAAGAGGGCGCTTGTACCCGAGGATATTTCGCCCACGTTGGATATGATGACCGAGTCGCCGATGCGCTGCTCGCAGCAGTAGAGCAGGTTGTGGATGGCCGCGTCGTCGCCTATGGACGTGTTCAGGAATTGGCTGCCGTATAGCCCGGTGAGGAGCGTTATGTTGCCGTAGCGCGTGTAGTCGGTAGTGAACGCGCCGATCTCCACGTTGCCGTAAAAGGTGCATCTGTGGACCCGCGAGGCGTCGAAATCCTCGGCGACTTGCACGTTGGCCCAGTCGGCGGCGGTGTTGAATTGGCTTAATAGCTGCGCGATTTCGTCTTCGCTCAGCAGGCGCCGCCCGCCGTTTTTTTCGGAATGCCAGAGTTTCATCGTTTTGTCCGTCATATTTTTAATATATGTTATGACACCGTCCATGTAACAAAAAAAATTACAGGCAGTCTAAATTATAGTATGGCCGGAGAGAAAATTGCAATATTTCTTGTTTTGGCGGGGATATATTATGTATTTTATAGAAATTCCATACATCGTGCGCGGAAAACCGCCTAAAAAACGGCGTACCGGCATTGTTAACCAATAACATAAGGAGACTTTTGGAGATGAGGCGTACAGTGATTTACCCCCAATTTGCGTTGTTTTTATCGGCGGTGCTGCTGACCGCCTGTGTGGCTGCGGCTCAGGGCAACAGGAGCGCCCAGATTTACGGTGACGTTATAGCCGGGCCGGGTCAGTCGGAGGTGATAGTCGAAAACACGCTGCAGGTGCCGGTCAAGATTTTTATCAACGGGCAGTTAGCGGGCATGGCCGGGGGCATGAAGGCGGAGCGGCTCGTGGTGGCCGACGGGAACAACTACATCAAGGTGCAGAGCACCGAGCGCAACGGCGCCACTTCCCGCGAGGCGCAGTTCTACACGTATGCGAGGCGTTTCGTTTTCAAGGTAACCAGCCCGCACATCACGACGATGAGCCTTACCAACGAGAGCTCCTACCATATTGCCCAGATCCGGTCTGATGCGCCCGCTGCGGCGGCCAGAAGCGCGCCCGCTCCCGCGAGTACGTCCCCCCAGACTGCGTTGGAGCGTAACAAGTCCTCTATGATGGGCCGCTTAGACGACCAAGTGGCCAAGCAGAGCGCGGCGCCCGCACCCGCCCCAGCCCCCAGGGCATCCGCCAGCCACGCTCAGCCGTCCGCCGGATCAGCCCCGGCCGCACAGTCGTCGAAAATGAAGATACCCCTGGCGATCTACGTCACAGGCAACATGCCCGATGCAGAGAATAAGATCATCTCCACAAAAATGCTCACCGCGCTCACCAACAGCGGCAGTTTCATCGCGGTCGAGCGCGCTGAGGAGTTCCTCGCCAAGATAGACGCCGAACACGTAAAACAGCGCGATGAATCGGTAGACGAGAAACAGATCGGCCAGCTTGGTAAGCAGTTCGGCGCCCGCTACATCTGCGTGGTCAGCGCCCTGCACGCCAGCACGATGGGCGTGGTCCAGCTATCCGCGCGCATTATAGATGTGGAGACTGCACTGGTGGTGTCGATCGCCGAGGACAGCGGCCCAATGAAGAGTATGGACGACCTGGACGCCCTGGTGTTCAAGGTAGTGCGCGCGCTGCTGAAGTAACGGCGCTGTTTGGTTGATGGAATTGTAAGGGCGGCCGCACAGGGCCGCCTTTTTTACTTGTCCCGTCTTTTTTATTTACTCCGCCGCCGCTGCGGATCCAGCATATACGCCCTCGCCGCACGCAGCGGTGTGGGCGGGTCGCCGCGCTCGTCGTACCGCTCCCACACCCGGCCGGTCTTCGTGGTATCGTCAAGCACTATCGACGACGCGAAGAGCGAGGCGAGCAGCATCTGGTTGCTGAAGTGGCCGGAGATCGAGTCCGCCGGCAGCAGGGCCAGCGACAAGCGCCGCATCTCCGGGTAGTCGTAGGTGCACAGCGCCCTGAAGTACGCCATCCACTCCTTGTCGAACTCGTCGAGCCGCTTTGCCGATACCTTGCCCTCTATTGTCTCCCACACGTCCCGCATCTCGTCGGCCGAGAGGTGGGGGAGTGTTTTCTGCAGGATCTGGGTGATAGCGCTTTGCACCTGCGAAAACGCTATCTTCTCCGGCCGCGCCGAGGCATAGTCGAGGATGAACACCGGCGCGGAGGAGGTCCCGATGATGAATTCGGAAATGGAGTTCTCTAAGAGCTCGTGCGCCATGGCTTTGGCCTTCTGTACATCGGCCAGATTGTGGATGTCGGGCAGTATCCGCGCTGGGGTGAGGCTCAAAAAGCCGGTGTCGGCAAAGATCATACGCCGCACGGGCACCATAAACGCCCGTATTTCGTCGATCTCGGTGACCCGCGTGCCCATGAAGCGGTACTTGGCGGCATATAGGTCTACGTAAGAGTGGTAGTCGCTGTTCGGCGGGGTGGGGTAGGTGCGGATGAGCGGGTCCATGTACTCCTTGCCGATGGCCCGGAGGTGCCGCAGGTCGTCTGCCCCGTCGAACCCCATGAGGAAGAGGCTCTGCGCCATCGCCCCGATCTGGAACACATCGCGCTTGATGCTGATGTCCGTCCCCTCATCCTTCGCCGCGATAATCACTAAGTCGGAGCCGGACATGTAGATGTCGTAAACTGGGAAAGAGTCGCCGAGCGCCTTGAGTATCGATGCCAGGATTGTGATGTCGGCTTCGTATGTGTGGAACCACTGCACCAAAAGCCCGCCGTCGTTGATGTGGCGGCGTATCTGGGTGAAAAACTCCTTTGAAAACAGGCTCGATACCCCGCTGACCCAGGGGTTAGACGGTTCCGAGACGATCACGTCGTAGGTCCGGTTGCGCGCCGAGAAAAAAGTCTTTGCGTCCTCAATGTGGATGCGGGCGCGCGGGTCGTTAAAGACATTCTCCACCTTCGGCCCGATATGCTCCGAGAGCCTGGCTACCGACCGCTCGATCTCAACCACATCCAGCATCTCTATCGTGGGGTCGTAGAGCATATAGTGTGCCGTCATACCGGCCCCGAGCCCGATAACCGCCGCCGTCTTCGTCTCCTCCCGCACGCTCAGCGGCAGCACGCCCAAAAGCATCATCGTGTACTCGTCGCCGCTGTACTCGTCCGACAGCCCCACGCTGGCGTCGGGCTTCCCGTTGGTAGACAGGACGATGTTGTCCCCCGACTTGAACAGCGTGATGGTAGCCGTCTTGCCGTCTATGTGGCCCACGATACGCTTGGACGGCGATATCGTCCCGTACCTGAATACCCCAGACGACGCCAGCGACGGGTCAACGCTGCCGAACGAGAGTGCCGCGATAAGCACCAGGATACAGGCCGGCACCGCGACGGTAGGCGCGAAGCTCTCCCGCGTCTGCCGGAAGTGGTAGATGACGAACAGCCCGATCCCCATATCTATCGCCGCCCCCACGATGATCAGGAACTTGAGCCCGATAAGCTCCATCAGCACCCAGGTAGCCGCCACGACGCCCACGATCCCGCCTGCCGTGTTCACCGCATACACCTTGCCGATCGTCTGCTCGCCGTACCCGCGCCTGTACAGCATGTGGATGATGAGCGGGATCACCATCCCCGCGCAAATAGTAGACGGCAGCATTATTATCATGCAGATAAGGTGGCAGATGATGTTGAAGAACAGATACCCGCCCTCGGTCTTGTCGAGCGCGTCGAGCGTAAGCACCATAAATTTGAACATATTGCCGTAGGAAAACAGCGTAAAAACGGCAGTAGCGCCCATGACGATCTGGGCAATGGCCAGAAACCGCGGCGCGTTTTTGATTGTATCAAGCCGGTTTCGGACAAAAAAGCTCCCCAGCGCCAGCCCGAGGATGAACGCGCTCAGCATCAGTTCGAACGAATGGGTCGAGCTGCCCAATACGAGGCTGAGCATCCGGATCCAGCCTATCTCATATATAAAGGATGACACGGCGGTCAGCCCGGCAATGGCGATAAGCGGATAATAGTACTCCCGGCGGTCGGCAAGGGACGGGGTAAACGCGCTTACCGCATTGACGGCGCCAACCGCGGCGGGGTTAACGGCAATATCGTCGAGGTCAACGGTGCCATCATCCGCCCCATTTTGCGTATTATCCGTATTGATAACGGCTTCCGCGGCCGCCCTCTCCTCGCTCCTACGCGCGCCCCTGTCATAAAACCACAAGCCCAATATCGCCGCGCCCACAAACAAATCAATCATCCCCCCCGCAATAATCGCGCCCCTGAGCCCCCACTCCCTAACAAGGTAAAAACCGCTGACCAGCACCCCAACCGAGGCCCCAAAAGTGTTGACAAAGTAGATGAAAGACGTTTTGTACCCGCTAAGCCCTGGGAACCGCCGCAAAATCCCCCCAGCCATAAGCGGAAAGGTAGCCCCGAGCATCATGGACTGGGGCAGGATGATGAGCGAGGCCGTCCCCCACTTGTACAGCGATATTAGCAGCGGGCTGTTGAGCGCCGGGATCACCGAACCGAACGAGACGTCGAGATACGCGATGAACGCATCGTGAAAAAAAAGGGCGAAAAACCCCAGCAACAGCTCCACAACGGCGTAACCGAGCAGCAAATCCCTTATCCGCGCCGCCCAAACCGATGTCAGCCACGCCCCAACCGCCATCCCCCCCATATAAATAACCAAAACCAAAGTCTGCGCGTAAGCCGCATGCCCCAAAAACTGCTTCAAATACTGCGACCAAATGGACTCGTAAATCAGCCCCGAGACCCCGGAAATGAAAAAAAGGGTGAAATAGAGGTACGATATGGGCGATACCGGCGATAATTTCGGTGTTTTAGTATTGATTTGCATAGACATAAAATATACATCATTCCAATTAACAAATGCCGGATAAAATATTCTGCCCCCCAAAACTGCTTGTTGCGATGGGGCAAAAGGCCCCGGCAAATCCCAATTTTCCATATTTTTTATTTTTTTATTGATTTTCGCTCCGAAATATATTATATTATGTAGCTGTACCGTATAATTTTCTATTTTTGGAGCCGGAAGGCAGGTGATTTAGATGAATGGCATAGTTGTACGCGAGGACGAAGCCTTTGAAAAGGCCCTCCGCCGCTTCAGCAAAACGTGCGAGCGCGCGGGCATCCTGTCTGACCTCAAGAAGTACCGGCACTACGAGAAGCCGTCGGAGGAGAAGAAAAGGCGCCTGAACTCCTCCAAGCGCAAGCGCATCCGCGAGGAGAAGCGCATGACCTGGAAGATGGAAAAGTAATATGTAGGGGCGGCCCTGTGTGGCCGCCCGCAGTACCGCGGTACCGCCGTAACCCGAAAAACCGGGGGTGTACTGGTTTTCGACGGGGGATGGGAGGCACCGGACAGCATGCCGAGGACGTCGGTTGGCCTCGTTAATAATCCGGCAAAACAATAATTGCTGAAGACTACTCTTACGCAATGGCTGCCTAATTAAAGGCGGCAACCCGACCGCGGAGCGCGCCTGTACGCGGAAGGGCAACTAAGGCGCTGGCCCGCGGGAGGAACCGTGCCGCGGGTGAGATCTACGGTTCTGGCCCCCGGCGCAGCCAGTCAGCCAGCGGCACCGGGGGTAAGACTAAAAGGCAGACTAAGCATGTAGCGGTCCGTGTTAATCGTCTTTCGGACAGGGGTTCAACTCCCCTCACCTCCAAATTATAGCCGTTTTCAAGTAAGAAAACGGCTTTTTTATTAATGAAAGAGGGAGTGGCATAATATATATTTTTAACAAATCTTATTCAAGGAGGGGTGTTTATGGCCGTATTGACCTTGGCTTTGAAAGATGAACAAATGCGGAAAGTAGAAGAGTACGCAAAGAAAGAAGAACGTACCAAGGAGGAACTCGTTGACGATGCTATTGACTTTTACCTGCACGAAAAATTTATGGACGAAATGAATGCGCATGGCAGGAAATATGGAATAACGCCGGAAATTATCAGAGAGGAGATACGCCAGATGCGGGCGGAAAGCTAACCCATGAAAATTGTTATAGACCTGAATGTATTCATATCGGCGTATTTACGCGGCGGTATCCCACGCGAAGTTACCAAAAGATACGCCAGACGCTTAGACACACTATACATTACCGACGACATTATTGCTGAAATAAAAAATACGCTCAAAAAACCAAAACTCAAGATGACACAAGATAAAATAGATGGTATAATTGCGGCTATATTGACATTCAGCGAGAAAATCACAGTATTGCCGCAGCACCGAGCGTCTGGCGTCTGCCGCCACTCAAAAGACGACAAGTACATCGAATGCGCCCTCGCAGCCCAAGCAGACTGTATCATATCAGGTGATAATGACCTGCTAACGCTCAAAGAATACAAAGGGATCAAAATGATGAAACCAAGGGAGTTCTTAGACGCGGTGGGGGATTAGGATAATTGGCGGGTCTTTGACGGGCGCGTAATCTACGGGCGGTACCCGAATGATATGGCCGAAAAAATACGAAGCATACACCTCGGCGATCAGCTGAAGTGCACGGTCGGCAGCGATACGCTGATTGATTTGGAACCTGTGGGTGCTTGAGCCTGAAAACCACCGTGAACTTCCCCCGCAAGGGCCTCTAAAACCCTCATTCCATCCCTGGCTCCGTGCTGATAGGGGCGCTATTAGTCGCTTGTTGGTGGTGGAACCGCAGGTAGGGTTCCGGAGGTAGTCAGTTGTCGAGTTTCAGGATATCATCGACCGTGAGGCCGGTTGACTTGGCTATGGTGTCTACGTCAACACCGTTGACCCTCAGCTTTTTCGCGATTTCCCGCTTCTCTTCCATCCTCTCCTCTTCCCCACGGACTTCGAGGGCGATGTCCATATTCCACTCGGAAATAAGCATGTTAACCACCTTTTGTTTATTTTTGGACAAAAATTCTT
>WQRV01000046.1 GCA_009786575.1 Chitinispirillia bacterium
ACCCGGATTATCGGTGATTTTGACGTTATCTTTTGACGTTTAATCATGTTAATCCTTTAATCAGGTAAATCATGGTTCAGACAACCAACGGCAACATCATCACACCGATAAACCCCAGTTTACCGACCGCTATTAACAGTAATTTCCATTAAATCGGGAGTAGAGCCAAAAAACTTCCAAATAAACCAAGAAAGAGAACATCCACTATATAAATGAATATAGAGAATATACATTGTGGAATGGTAAGATAAAAGAAAATTATTAAAAATTTGAACAGCCCGCTATTTTGGAGTACAGATTCAAGACTGCTTTTCGGTGAACTTGGGGGCGTCCGCGAGACTTGTTATGTACTCAAGGGCACGCCTCTGACCAAGCGGGTTCAGGCTGCGGAGCGTGTGGAGCGCGTGGAACTCGTTCTTGTTCTGGGCAACAAGGTCGGGATGCTCACGCCCCAATAGCGCATCTCCTGTAATATTAAGGACTTCCGCGAGGTTAGACAGAACCAGAACCGTAGGCTCGCACTTGTCCTTTTCATAATAATTAAGGGCAGATGGCGATATGCCAACGGCGGCAGCCAACTCCTTTTGCTGCATTTTAGCCTTTTTTCGGTAGTATACAATCCGCTTGCCAAGAGTGTCCACCCCGCTTTCCCCTCCCTATTTTTTGAAATTACATCAATACGGACGGGCAAATCGGCTTATTTTTGCGCTTTTTCATAAAATTGTTGATTTATTAATATTCTTTAATATATTTTATTATAATTAATAAATTTCTAATCAAAGGGCGGGGAGAACGTGTTTCCGAACTTGGAAGTTGAACAAGACCGCCACGGGCATTCCGATAGCTATGTAGCCGGGAAATTGGGCATAAGCCTGCAAGAATACCGTCTGGGCAAGGAATCGGGAGCGTTTTTGGCTTCTGAGGCCCTGATGTTGGCTGGAATGTATGACAAACCGGCAGAGTATCTGTTCCAAACCGGGGCATTGAGGTAAAAGGACTATTTTTTCTCGGTATACTTGGGCAACTCCGCAACTCCTGATATATATTCCAATGTCCTGTTTTGTCCAAGACTGTTAAAACTGCGGAACGTGCGGAGGACAGTGTACTCGTCGCGGTTTTGGGCTATCAGATCGGGGTGCGGCGACAGGCCCAGCAGTGCGTCGCCCGTTATATTCAAGGCTTTTGCCAAGTTCATAAGCGTTAAAATATTGGGCTCTAACTTGTCCGACTCGTAACGGCTGAAAACGGTGGGCGATATTCCGACAATGGCAGCCAAATCCTTTTGGCTAAGATCCGCCTTATTCCTGTAATGTTTTATTCGTTGCCCCAAAGACAACTGCGATACGTCCATTTTGGCTCTCCTTTTATAAAAGTACATCGTTTTTACCAATACGGTCAAGGTATTTTGGATTATTTTGGCGAAACTCTTGACTTTATGCCGTAAATTGCATTATTTTTATATGAATATTTCGAAAAACGGCAGGAGCGTGTAAATATGTACCCTAATTTAGAGGCCGAACAAACCCGCCGCGGGCACACCGAGGAGTACGTAGCCGAAAAATTAGGAATGACCCGGCAGACGTACTCGGAATGTAAACTGTCGGGGGCGTTCCAACCGGCGGAAGCGTTGGCATTAGTAAAAATATATGACAAGCCGGTAGAATACCTGTTCCTGCCCAAGGTTTAAGGGGAAACAGCAGTACTGCCCAAGATGTACAGTAAACCGTTTGAATAGCTGTTTTAAAGCAGAATTCAGGAAATATAATATATAAACTTTAATTAAGGAGTGCGGGATGAAAAGATTTACAATGATGAAGCTCGCTGTAATTACCGCCGCGTTGGCAATGAGCGGTTGGAACGGCGCGTACGCGCAGGAGGTGGACGCGCAGGTACCGGTTGCCGTAAACGTAGACGCCAATGTCTATATCGACCCCCCTGCCGGCGGAGGCACGGGGGCCGATGGCAGCGTAACGGGCGGTACTCAAAAAACATTCGGCATCAAGCTGGCCGAACAGCCCGTGTCTGTATCACACAGGCCGCAAAAGCAAGCCCGCGCAGGGGCGTGGGTCAGCCATACCCGCGGCAACGTCACCCTCAACTTACACCCCGAGCAGTACCAAAACGCGGCCATTACCCTGCACTCCGTAAACGGCAAGCGGGTACTGAACGGCAAAGCGTCTGCCTCAAAGGGGACGGTCGGCATATCCCGCGCCAACGTCCCGCCCGGCGTCTACCTGCTCTCGGTTAAGGGGACGAAAGGCAACTCCTTTACCACCAAACTGACTCACAGCGGCAACACGTTGAATATCAACGCCGCATTTGGCGATGCGGATAGCCCATCATTAAGCAAGAGCGCGGCAGATAACGGCAACTACGGGGAGTGGACGATAACGGTTCTCGCGGCGGGGTACGGCGCGCAAACACGCAAGTTCACTCCAACAGAAGGAGTAAACGCGCCCCAGAGCTTTACACTGACCACCGGAAGCGGCCAGTACGCTCTGACTGTAAACCGCAGCCCTGCGGCAGGCGGCAGGGTGCTTGTCGGAAACGCGGTATCAACGGGAACTACGCTCCACAACGCCGACGCGCAGGTCGCGGTAAAGGCTGAAGCGGCAGTGGGCTACGTGTTTACGGGGTGGTCCGGCGCATCGACATCCACAAACGCTTCAATAACGGTCAATATGCGCATGAGCCAAACGCTAACCGCCAACTTTGATTACGTGGGGGCATATACGCTGACAGTTGAGCGGAGCCCTGCGGAGGGCGGCAAGGTGTTTGTGGATAATGCTGAATATGCGGTAACCAAGCTCTACCATGTAGGCACGCGGGTTACCGCGAGTATTAAGGATGTAGCGCTGGGCTACGTATTCACAGGGTGGTCTGGGGCGTCAACTTCCCCAAATACCTCTGTAACGCTTACAATGAATAGCAATTTGACGCTAACCGCCAATTTTGAGAACGTGGGTACACGTACGCTGACCATTGCCAAAGACCCTGCGGCAGGAGGCAAGGTATTTGTTAATGACGTTGAATATAATAACGCCACGACCCACACCACAGGGGCGCAGGTTGCCGTAAGGGCAGAGGCAAGCGCCGGTTACATCTTTAGTGAGTGGTCTGGGGCGTCTACGTCCAAAGGTACAGCGGTAACGCTTGCAATGGATAGTGATTTGACGTTGACCGGAAAATTTAAGGTGAATAGCCTTACTGATTCAAGGGATGGGAAATCGTATCGCACGGTCAGAATAGGCGATTATATATGGATGGCGGAGAACCTCAATTTTTCAGCCCACCAGTCGGGAGATAGCTGGTGTTATGGTAATACCACCTCTAATTGTACAAAATACGGCAGATTGTATAACTATGATGCCGCAATGGAATCCTGCCCTGCGGGATGGCATTTGCCGGACCGTATTGATTGGGCGAATCTTGTTGAGGATGTAGGCAGCCCTGCCGGGACAAAGCTGAAATCGCAAAGCGGATGGAGTTCCGGCAACGGTACAGACGATTACGGCTTTGCCGCAATGCCCGGCGGCGACCGCAACACCGGCGGCAACTTTGCCGGAGAAAACTCGCGCGGGCGGTGGTGGAGCGCGACTACGGTAGACGGAAGCAGCGATGTGTACTACCGGGAAATTGGTACGGGGGCCAACGTAACAGAAAGCAGTGACGCTGGAGGGAACGGGTTTGCTGTTAGGTGTGTAGAGGATGGGTATGCGGCAACGGCAACGTACACAATTACGGTTAACGCAAGCGTTGGCGGCTCTGTCAACAAAAACCCGGTGAAAGCATTTTACAACCGTGGCGAGCAGGTAACCATAACGGCTACCCCGGAAGATGGTTACTTTTTTGCAGGTTGGACAGGCGGACAGGTAGCGAATGCTAACTCACTTACAACAACTGTCATAGCGACATCGAATATGACACTTACAGCTAATTTTACAGAAGTTTTGGCTGATTCAAGGGATGGGAAAGTGTATAGTGTGGTAAAAATAGGTAATCAAACGTGGATGGCGGAAAACCTGAATTACACAACAAGTAATAGTTGGTGTTATGATAATCAAGAATCTAACTGTAACACCTACGGACGTTTGTATACGTGGGATGCCGCGATGAGGGCTTGCCCAGTGGGGTGGCATTTGCCAAGCAATACGGAGTGGACGACATTAACGAATTATGTCGGAGCGTCAACAGTCGGAACAAAACTGAAATCAAAAACCGGGTGGAATGGTGGCGGTAACGGTACAGACGACTTTGGCTTTTCGGCTCTGCCGGGCGGCGGCCGCCTCCTCACCGGTGGCAGCTTCTACGGCGCCGGCCTCAACGGCAACTGGTGGAGCTCCACGGAGTACGGGAGCGGCTACGCGTACTTCCGGGTCATGTACTCGAACGGCGGTGGCGTGGACGAGAGCGGCAACGACAAGGGCTTCGGCTTTTCTGTGCGTTGCGTTAAAGATTAGGACTGGTGGTGCGAGTTTTAGGGGTACTGGAAGTTGGGACTGGTTATCGTGAGGGGGCAATATAGGCAACCCCCTCACGGTTAACATTAACTTCGAAAGGAATGTCGAGACTGCCTACTCGATACATTGGTATGAAAGTTTTTATTGGTAGTTCAAGTGAAGCATCTGAGGTAGTCGAGAACATCGCTGAAATTATTGAAAAAGAAGGGCACGAACCTGTACCTTGGGACGCTTTTGATACTTTTAATCCCGGTAAATTTATTTTTGAATCCGTGGAAAATGCAGCAAGAGAACACGATGCCGCAGTATTTGTTTTTAGTGAAGATGATATAAAAATGGATGGCAGTAATAAAATTTTTACTGTTAGAGATAATGTGCTGATTGAATATGGTTATTTTGCAGGTGTTCTTGGTAGAGAAAGGGTATTGATTTGTGTTAGTGGAAATCCCCAAATCGCTACTGACTTAGAAGGCATATTGTATGTAAAAATGAAGCCGGAGTTTACTGCAAAAAAGAAAATTAAAAAATTTTTAAAGGACATTAACCCATTAAGCGACATAGAACGTGTACTTTTAGATGCTGGTAAAAGGCAGTGTCTAATTACAATGGCACATCTTATTTTTGGGAGGAACAGCCAAAATCAGGTAATGCGTGTAATTGACGTCGAATTGATTATGAAATTGATGCAGGTATTAAATGATAACAACTATGTTGCAAGTCTAAGTCCTGAGCGCAATAGCGGGACTCATGGGGCATTTAGTTCCGAAATTCACTATGGTACTCCATCGTTAAGTAAACCCGTTAATCTTTATGTTAATATGATGATTAAGGACTTTCAATGGCGTATTACTAAAACACATTTTGTAGAGTTTAACTTTAAAGAAAAAATAGAGAGCTTGCCAGCCCCAGGGATTGTCAAAATTGTAGGAGATGATGAATGGGAAGGGTTTGAGTTTGCCGGTAAAAAATATATATATGAGTTTGAAACACAAGATTATGCATTTTTGTTAAGAATAGGTAAAGAACATTTTCCGGCAACACCACGAACAGTTCATATTTTATTCGGAATTGCTGATTATGGAAGAAAAGCCGCATTAGAATATTTTTTAAATAATCTTGAAACTATACATGAGCGGTTTGGGTCTCGCGATTACCTGTTAGTAGCAAAAGTAGGTCGAGGGGGCATCCCAATGGAAAAAGATGGTTTTAAGGATATTTTTAGCGAAGTGGTGAGCAGTAGTAATGGTAATTGAATAAATTACCATAATGAAGAGATTTGAATTTTGATAATGGGTTTGTTTCAGAATCGGCGTGAAAAGTAGTTTCGCGCGATTAGCATAATACGGCTACACGTCAATATTTAACAATGCATCGCGAGCAGTTAGTGCTAAGTCCATGAAATGTGGGTTGCAGATCGTTGTGATACTAGGCGTTGTGGTGATTGGTAGTATATATTTTTATAACATTTAAAAATTAAAGGAGAAAATATGTTAGACGATAAAGAACGCCATAGGTATTTAATTGAAAACCACAGATTTTTTTTCAATCAATTCAATGTATGGGTAGTTTTTTTAATAGCCATAAATGGTGGTTTATTACTCGCTTACGCTAGCGATGGTTTGAAAGACCTTGTTTTTGAAAAAGTATTGATAACGGTACTGGGCTATCTTGCTTCACTTGTATTTCATTGCTCCTGCAAGGGTCTTCGCCGTTATGCATCCCATTTTATTGATTTGTTAGATAAGCATGAAGAAAAACGGTTTCATCCAGAAGATAGAATATATACGCCTACTAACGTGCGTGGTAATATATATAATCCAACAATGCCTGCCAACATATCACCTATGAGAGTTGTGATGTTATTTTCTTTTCTTTTAACATATGCGTGGGGAATACTATTTATTTCAAATTTTTGCGTGGATAAGAAGTCTTGGATATTATGGGTTACTGTTATTCTTGCTATAACAATTATTAACATCACTTTTCTTCTACTTGCAGCACGTTTTTTACCGGGGGGACCTATAAAGGATGCTGAATAAATTGGAGCCAGTACACGATGCTTAATCACTTGTGGTAATTCTTGTATCTGCCTCATGTTGTTTTATGGATATGTTTTGCAAAATATAACGATATAACTAACAAGAAAGGTAAAAGTTTATGTGTGAATTTGTAAAAGAATATCTGGATATAGCAGAGCCAGTCGCTGTAATTGTAGGGGTTATTTTTCTCGCATTTCAAATTTGGCGACAAGCGGAAATTGCACGTGCTAACCATGATAGAAAAAAGAAGCAATCGACAATTGAGTTTTATATTCATATTTATGCTGAATGCGAAAAATATTTACGCTGTATAGGCCAAGAGCCGTTAGACATGGAAAAGGTAAATTGCAATAAAGAATTAAACGATAGTGTTATTGGATATCTTGCTCGTTTAGAAATTTTTGCTATTGGCGTTAATTCTGGGGTTTATGATTTTAATATTCTTAGTCGCATGGTTGGCCTTCATCTCAGCAAAAAATATGATATATTAAAACAATATATTGAAAACCTACGGGTCGCCGAAAACAATAAGTGGTGTTACTATGAGTTTGAAACTTTGACAAAAAAATTAAAGGCTTCTCCTGCTGGTGCAGTAGACGATAATTATGCTGTAAAACAACCCTAATAGATACTAGTGTAAGGGTGTAGGTATGAGAAAGTGCTGACATACTTCCCTATCCCCATCTTAGCCAGGCGGGAGAAGTGGCGCTCCGCCTGCGGCAGTAATGAACCCTCCACCAGAGCGATTTTGAGGTTAATCGTTTTCAGTAAATTTGGGCGCATCTGCCAAGCGGGTGTGTTTTTTTCTCGGCCAGGCTATCGCCCCATCCGTCAAAGCACTGGCCCATAAACTCCCGCGCTTTTTCAGAGCCAAGCCCCTCGTTAAGGAGCCGGATTCCTGCCGCTCGCAGTGCGATAGGATCTTCTGCATCACTAATGGCAATCATACAAAATATTCCATGAGTTTCTGCACCATGCGCAAGTATTAATAATGATTATCATCTACGCCTAAAAATAAAAAGACCAGTCGCACGAGGCTTCCGGGGGCAGCGTTGCACAAGGCAACGCTGGGCTAATGTATGCTTTAAATATACATGTTTTTACTAAAAAAAGCAATTTTTTTCTTAATTTTTTTACAAGGGTAGCGGGAAATGGCAAAATTTAACTATTTGGACAGATTTGAACTCAAACCGAAAATCCGTCGGACGAGGGGTTAAGTTTATGAATAATAGTAAGTTAGGCGTGTATCTCGCATTTTTCCCGCGTATCTGGAACTTGCCTCCAATGCGGGGGCATCTTCGCTGTCGGCGCCGCGGACGCCCCCCGGAAAGATCGACCCTGCGGCCAGCGTATATGTGGCCATAATACCCGCACGTTACGAGTTGAAGCGCCATTTTGAGGTGGTTCATTATTTTTGACAAATATTCCGAATATTAAGGGGTTCAAAGTCAAAATACTATGGGATTATGTTTTGCCGTCTCGCTGTGCCGTCGCCGATCTGGGTATACCATTGGAACGGTGCGGCACCGGCGGGAGCATGCAATCACCGGCTGTCACAACTCGGCCGCCGAAGCATCCGCATCAATAAGACAACTCGCCGCCCGGCATCGGTGGAGTTCGCTTCACAGGTATGCGGGTGAGTCAAAACCCCATGCCCCAAGGGCGCGGGCCGTGTCGCGTACCGGGTATTCCAAATTTCACTATACGAACCGGGTTTTGCAACCGTGAGCGAATGGTTCGGCGGCCGAGCTGTTAATGTGCGGGTTCTGCAGAATCACAAGCGCCGCTGGCTGCCGCTTTTCCCCTGTATCTTGGGATGGCGTTGGCTCAATGCGCCGACAAAACATAATCCCATAGTATTTTGAATATTTTTTTAAGAAGTCTCTGGCTACCCGTGCCGGAATTGCGGCGCTACGTTAATACATTATTTGAAAATATTTTTTATCGTCATATTACCTAATATGAGGCCATCGTGCATATCTTCGCTGGCCAAGATGGAGCAATTGAAATTTAGCGCGCTTGCGACTATAAGGCTGTCCCACATTGAAAGGTTATGTTTTTCTCGTAATGAAGATGCCAAAAACATTACTTCTTTGGAAAAATTATGTATTGTCGCAATCTCGTACATATATTCTATAATGTTTCTAATCGTTTTTTCGCTGAATTTCTTGCGTAGCAATTGATTTGTTACTTCGTTTACTACTTGATACGTAATGAATATCGAAGTATCAATATTGTCCAGTATGAATTTTTTGGCGATGTTGGATTTATCGGCATCGTCCTGCAGAAAGATATATAGCCATACATTGGAATCTACAAATATTTTATCGGTCATAGCAATCCTCACGCTTGAACTTATAACCGGGTGCGTTGATGCTGTTTTCGGCGGCAAAATTTAAGAACTCGTTAATTTTGTTGTGCCTGTCTTTGCGTTTGATAACGCTGAGAACTTCGGACAGGTCGTCTTCGCTGTCTGATTTAATCATCAGGGTCTTAGGGTCCAGCATTACGGTTTCCAGCATTAGAGCGCTCCTTTGGTTGGATTGTTGCCCTATAATATAGAATAATACATTACTGGCGTTACGAAAGTCAAGAAAATTCGTAAATTTGAAAATTTTTCGCTGTATCTCCCTCCGTACTGCCCCTGCCCCCGTTCGACCATTTTCCCGCCGGCACGGAGAACGGGTGCGGCAAATTGGGGCTTGTCGGTGAAAATTAAAAAGACTATGGGATTATGTTTTGTCGCCTGCATATAAAGTCAAAAGGCTATGGGAAAATGTTTTGTCGCCGCCTTGAGCCGGCGCCATCCCATGGTATGGAGGAAAAGAGGCGGCTTGCGGCACGGGCGGGAGCATGTAATCACCGGCTTTCACAACTCGGCCGCAGAACCATCAGCCCCAATGGAACTACTCGCCGCCCGGCATGAACGGCGTTTGCTTCTACGGTGCGCGGGTAAGTCAAAACACCACGCCCGGGCGTGGGCCGTGCCGCGTACCGACTGTTCCAAACATCACTCTACGAACCGGGCACTGCAACCGTGAGCGAATGATTCGGCGGCCGAGCTTTTAATGCAAGTGATTGCATGCTCCCGCCCGTGCCGCAAGCCGCCTCTTTTCCCCTGTATCTTGGGATGGCGTTGGCTCAATGCACCGACAAAACATAATCCCATAGTATTTTTAAAAAGTCAAAGTCAACATCAAAGTCAAAGTATGGGACCGGGACATGAGGCCGCATAATCGGTCAATGTCGCCAGCCAGGCGACATTTTTAAAATTTGCATTGATGGGGTTGCATTTTGGGGTAATTTGTGGTATTTTATAACAAAATTGATTTCACTGTAATTATTAGATAGGAGCGGTGTAAATGAGCAAAGGTCCAGTTTTGCCGGGTAAGAGCTACGCGAAGATACTGCGGCAGGTTGTCGCGGTAATTAAGCATACGCGTGTTGTTGTCGCGAACCGCGTTAATAGTTCTATGCTCCGGATGTATTGGGAGATAGGGCGGCATTTGTCGGAGGAGGGGTTGGAGCAGGGGTACGGCGGTGCGGTAGTTAAGAGGCTTTCGGCTGATTTAAAGGCTGAATTTCCGGATACATCCGGTTTTTCACCGCGCAGTTTGTGGGATATGAAACGATTTTATGAGTTTTACTCTGTGGAAAATATAGATAAAAAACTGCCACAGTCTGTGGCAGTTTTTGAGTTGTCTTGGGGGCACCACAGGCTTATTCTAAATAAAATCAGCGATTTGGACGAAGCGCGATACTACGTAGAATCCGCCATAAAAATGGGCTGGACTCGCGACTTGTTGCTAAATTTCATCAAAGCCGATGCCTATAAAAGCGCGAAATTACTGCCGAAAACAAACAATTTTAAAAAAGCGTTGCCGGAAAACTTGCAGGAACAGGCAAACGAAATTATAAAGAGTACATACAGCCTTGATTTGCTCGGCATCGCCAAACCGCGAAAAGAACTGGATTTGGAGAGAAGGATTGTGGAAAAAATAAGGCTGTTTCTGCTGGAACTTGGGGAAGGCTTTACTTTTATCGGCAACCAGTACAGAATACTGTCCGGCAAAAAGGAATACTTCGTCGATCTGCTTTTTTTTAACAGGGTCATAAAATCATTAGTAGCTATTGACCTGAAGATCGGAGTGTTCGAGCCTGAGTACGTCGGCAAAATGAACTTTTATCTGGGGCTCTTGGATGATAAAGTCAAAATGGATGATGAGAATCCGTCAATTGGCCTTATCTTGTGCGCAAGCAAGAACAGCGTGGACGTAGAAATCGCCCTGCGTGATGTGAATAAGCCTATTGGGGTTGCCGAATACGAATTGCGCTTGCCTACCGAGCAGATAAAGAAGCTCATCAACGAGGAGATGAACAGGAAGTAGTCATGGTTGCTGCTATGCTGGAATTTATCTGAAATTGGACCGGGAACAGCTTGACAGGTCTGTCATAATTCGTTGTTGGCGTGCGATGAATGAAAAGCCGTTGCCTAATTAATTTCAGTATTCAGTATTAAGGGAGGTTCAAAGTCAAAATACTATGGGATTATGTTTTGTCGCCGCCTTGAGCCGGTGTCATCCCATGGTATGGGGGAAAAGAGGCGGCTTGCGGCACGAGTGGGAGCATGCAATCACTTGCATTCACATCTCGGCCGCAGAACCATCAGCACCAATGGAACTACTCGCCGCCCGGCATGAAAGATATTCGCTTCTACGGTACGCGGACAAGTCAAAAGATTAAAACCGCACATCCTACCACGATGCTTGGGCGTGGGCCGTGCCGCGTATGGGGTGTTCCAAACTTCACGGTACGAACCGTGTTCTGCAACCGTAAGCGAATTCTTCGGCGGCCGAGCTTTTAGTGCATGTGATTACATGCTCCCGCCGGTGCCGCAAGTTGCCTCTTTTCCCCTGTATCATGGGATGGCGCCAGCTCAAGGCGGCGACAAAACATTTTCCCATAGTCTTTTGACCTTGATTTTAGCTACGCTAAATTTACATTTACCAAATAGAATGGGAGTAGAGCCATAATTTTCTGTAAAGAAGTTGTTCCGAACGCGAGCCCCGGCCTTTCTCCCCCGCCGGCCCGGCTATACTTTTTGCGGGAGGGCAAAGCGGAATCTGCCACCTCTACAACCGCCTGTACCGCGTTATATCAGGGATTTATTTTAGCGTACCGAGATACCCCTCTATCCCCATCTTGACCAGGCGGGCGAAGTGGCGCTCGGCGTCGGCGCGGTTGGCGAAGCCGCAACGGGCGCAGGCGTTTTCTATGTCTTGCGGGAGGGACGAGCCTTCCGCAAGGGCGATTTTGAGGCTATTTACGCGCACCTGGGCTATGAAGTCCTCCACGCTGATGCCCAGTTCCTTGACAAACAGGGCGTCTAAGTATGCTTTGCCAGTTATCAGCTCCTTGCAGACCGCGGATATGGTTAGGTTTGGGTCGGTGTAGTTTGACTCTATGCAGCGGCACCCCTTTTGAACCATCTTGTCGAGCACGGAGAGGCGGGTGGTGGTGAGGAAGCGCCTCGTTTCCCTTTTGCGGACGAAGAACACGACAGTCGCGGCGATGACGGCGAGCGAAGCGGCGAAGATGGCGATCATGAGCCAGTTGGCGGCAATCCCTCCATCTTCATCATCAATACCGTCCAACCCGCCGGCTAACGGGTGGGGCTCGAAGTTTTCGGTAAAGAGGGATGAGTAGTGCGGCGCGGCGGTGTCTTTGGCGGCGCCGCTGTCTGCCGGTATTGCGGTTAATAATAACGATGTGTCGGCGGAAACTGAGTCTGCCGCCAGCGCGCCGGCGGTATCGGCAGAGGCTTTGACGGATGTATCAGCGGATGCTTTAGCAGACGTATCGGCAACAATTTTAGCGGACGTATCAACAGCGGTTTTGGCGGATGCGGCGGTATCGGCGGAGATTTTTGCGGATGCTTTGGCGGACGTGTCGGCACGCTTGGCCGCTGAGGTATCGGCAACGGTTTTTTTTGCGGAGGTATCGGCGGCAGTAGCGCGTACGGCAGACGGCGAATCCTGCGCCCCCGCCGGCAGGGCGAGGGCGAGCGCCGCCATCACGCAAAATTGCCAAAAGATCAGCCTATTTCCGCGCACCGTTCCATCTGTTCCTGCAGCATAGCCTCGTAGTTGTGCCCCAGCGCCTCAATCTTGGCGTTGAGCTTGCCCGCGAACTTGTCGGCCTCTTCCCAGGCCCTGCGGCGCAGGTCGGCGCTGAGCATTTTCAGGTTTTTGTCATTGAGGATCTCGTTGGTCGATACCTCGAAATGGAAGCGCTGGTTGTCGCGCACCCTGCTCGCGGCGTCTTCGGTGACCTTGATTAGCTCGGAGTGGGTCTCCTGGCTGAACCTCGACTTGATGTTGCGCAGGCCGGCGGCGAGGCGCTCGGCCATGAAGCGGCTGTTATATATGTAGTGGCGCTCGTCCTTCGTAACGGCGTTGCCGTCGTGGTAGTACTCGCCCACTATCTTGCCGCCCATGCGCACGACCGACTTGGGGTAGACGACCGGCTCGTGGACCACCTCTTCCTCTTTGCGGAGGAACGGATCCTCCTGCGGGGGCGGGAGGTTGGCCTCCTTTGCCTCCTTGTTGAGGATGTCCACGACCGGCGCGGCCTTCTTTTCTACGGGTTCTATGGGTTCTATGAACGGCGACTGCTCCTCTTCCTCGTCCTTGCCGGCGTTGAGGTCCTCTTCCTCAATGTTTTTAGGCGCGAACTTGGACGCTACGGCCGTTGCCGCGGCGTTGCGCTTGGCCTCGCCGTCACGCAGCATCTCGCGCTCGAAGTCCTCGGTGTCGGCGTCGGGCTTGACCTCGGGCTGGCGCAGGATTATCTCGTAGAGACCGTTCACTATCTTCGTCTCGTTCTGGCTTATTTCCGACTTGAGCTGCTTCTCTATGAAGACGAGCTCCTGCTCCTGCTTTTTGAGGCCCACTAGCTTTTCGTTGAGGTCTTTCAGGTCGCGCGAGCAGGTGCTGATCTGGGACTTGACGAGCGTGAGCTCTTCGTCTTTCCGCCGCTTTTCTTCAATGAGGCCGCGCGTATCCTTGCTGACCTTTTTGATGGTCTCTTCCTTCTGGCGGAGCGCGTTGATCTTGTCTTGATAGTAGGTTATAAGAAGTTCGAGCGTGTCGTCGGCGTTGATGTCGGTGAGAGTTTTCTTGAGCGCCCAGAGCTGGTCGAGCGCGAGCTTGGCGTTGTCCTTCTCCCCCTTGAGCAGGTTCTCGGCTACGTCGTGCATACTCTCGGTAACATTGGCCGTGCGCGCGTCGAGGAGCATGGAGTAGAAGCGGTTGGAATCTACCACGCTGCTGCCGAAGCCCACAGTGCCGGTCTGTTTGTCCATGACGTTAGTGTTTGCCATTGGCTTTCCCCTTTTTATTATTGATAACCTTGAATATTTGCTGTTTCTCCGCGGCCCCCTCGATCTTTGGCGCCCGGCTCTCGGCGAACGGCAGCGCGTCTACAGACTCCCCCGCCCTGTTGATCTTCACCGAGTACCGCACGAGCTCTTCCGCCTCGCAGCCGAAGCCCATGTCGCGCAGGTCGGCTATGGCGGTGGCGAGCTCTTTGTCGCCTATGGAGCTTATGAGCGCGGTTACGGCGCGGGAGTACGCGACTCCGTCGCCCACGGCTATTGCCGCCTTGCGCAGCGCGCTCCAGCTCGACGGCTCGGCCGGCGCCAGAATCGCGGCGTGCTTGCCGCACTCGAGCGCCTTATCGGGCTGGCCGAGGCGCATGTAAAGCCCCGACAGGTTCGCCTGGATGCCCGGGTCGGCCCGGTTTATCGAGGCCGCCTTGGTGTAGCACTCAAGCGCCTTGCCGTCGTCGCCCAGCTGCTCGCGGACGAAGCCCAAATTTTTGTACGCCGACCCGAAGCGCGGGTCGAACCTGATCGCCTTCTCGAACGCGCCGGCCGCCTCCTTGAACTGGCTCAGGGACATATACGAGTTCCCCAGGTTGTACCACGCCTCGGCGAAGTCGGGCCGCGCGTCTATCGCCCGCTCGAAGTACGTGGCCGCCAGCCCCGCGTCGCCCTTCTCGGCGAAGTAGTTGCCGGTGTTGCAAAGCGCCCCGGCGTTGTTGGGCTCGAGCTCCAGCACCTTCTGGAACGCGCTGTGCGCCTCCTCGCGCTTGCCGTTCGAGAGCTCCAGTATCCCCAAATTGTTCCACGACTCGATCCGCTCGGGCTTTAGCTCCGTAAGTTTCTTGAAGATCGTGTGCGCCTCCCTGAAGTCGCTGTGCTTGTAGAGCACGTTGGCGAACTCGAGCAGGAAGCTGTAGGCGCGGGCGTGGCGCTTCATCATGGAGCGGCAAAAATCGAGCGCCTCGTTGTACCAGCCCAGGCTCGAATACCGCTGGATAAGGTCCAGCACGTTTCCGAGGTCGTCTGGGTTCTCCTCACAACGCTGCTTCAACTCCTCTAATGTAGTATCGCTTGCCGCCACGTAATACCGCCTTATATATCAATTTCCATAGCCGATAAAAAAATCTGCCCCCCGCCGGCGGCGGGGGTTGCCATTTCACCCTATAATATAAAATAATACTATAATTTCACAAAAAATTCAACCCCGGCGTTGGCATATTTTATTTTTGGTGTATGGAAAGAACCAGACTCAAGGAGCAGGCGGAGGTCATCCGGCAGGCTTTTGGCTACATAAACCGCTTCAAAAACGAGACGTTTGTCATAAAAATCGACAGCGCGCTCATCGGCCACGACCTCTTCCCGGTGCTGATCAAGGACCTCGTGCTCCTGCGCCGGATGGGCATCCGGATCATCCTCGTCCCCGGCGCGCGGACGCGGATCAACGAGGTTTTAAGCTCATACCACATCGACTGCCCGTCGGTCAACGGCATCCGCGTCTCGCACCACGAGGCCATCCCGTTCATAAAAATGGCCGCTTTCGACGTCTCCAACCGCATAATGACCATGCTCGCGGAGAACGAGGCGGGGGCCATAATAGGCAACTGGGTCAAGGCCAGGGGCATAGGCGTCCGCGGCGGCGTAGACTTCCAGAACTCGGGCGTGGTCGAGAACCTCCAGACCGGCATCCTCAACAAGATGCTAGACGAGGGGATCATCCCCATCTTCCCGAACATAGGCTGGAGCGCCAAGGGGAAGCCGTACAACCTCTCCTCCAGCGACCTCGCCTTCACGATCAGCGTGCAGATGAAGGCGGCCAAGCTCTTCTTCGTGACGGAGACCGGCGGGATCAAGGCCGAAGGCTTCAACGTACCCGGCGACGTCTACATCGCCGACGACGGGACGATATCGCTGCTTACGATGGCCCAGGCCGGCCAGTTCCTCGACCTCAACCCGGCCGAAGACGGCTACGGGGACGGCGACAGCGCCGACGCCCGCACCAGCATCGGCCTCATCTCCTACGCCTACCGCGCCTGCAAAAACGGGGTGCGCCGCGTCCACATAATAGACGGCGCGACCGAAGGCATGATACTGCAGGAGATCTTCTCCAACCGCGGCTTCGGGACGATGGTCTACTCAAACCGCCTCGAAGACTTCCGCCCCATGACGGCGAAAGACATCCCCGGCGTGCTGTCGCTCATGCAGCCCAAGGTTGACGAGGGGGCGCTGGTGCCGAGGAGCGCGGAGGATTTGACCGAAAAAATGGACGACTACGCGGTGTACGAGGTAGACGGGACGATCCACGCCTGCGGGGCGCTGCACACGTTCCCCGACAGGCAGGGGGAGATCGCCGCCATCGTGGTAGACGAGACTTACGCGAGCCGGGGGGTGGGCAAGAGGGTTATATCGTATCTGATCGAGAAGGCTACGAAGATGAAATTAAACACGGTATTTCTGCTGACGACGCAGACGTCCGACTGGTTCCAGCAGTTGGGATTCATTAGGTGCGGTATCGAGGACCTGCCGGAGGGCAAGAGGGGGAAGTACAACAACGAGAGGAACAGCATCGTTATGAAATACCGGATATCGGACCAGAGGACCAGCGGCGGGTTTCAGGTGGAGTAGGGGCGTTGCGTGCAACGCCATTTCGGTTAGATATAGGACAAATGAAAATTTGTTGTATACCCGGCCTGGGCACAGGGTGCCGCCCGGCGACTGCACGACAACCGTGATGTCGCCGGACGGCACCCTGCACCCAGGCCTATACGGGTGTGGGACAAACGGTAATTTATTGCAATCCTGGCAGATTACCGTTTTTTGTTGTCAGAGGGCCCTTAAACCTGCCGCCGAGCGTGCCGCCGGCGGTTATTTGGGATGTTGATATATCCTCGCCGTTTTGCGTATTCGCGCCTTTTTTGGGCCAGGCCGTATCGCCGGTGGCATTTTTCATCTCTGCCCAGGCAATATTGTTGGACAGTATTACGGGGCCGAGTACGGCATCCGCCATGCTGCCTGTTACGCGGCCGGATTTGGCGTTCATGTCGGAGGCGGAGACTTGTGGGTTGAGGGCGGCGCAGTTGGTTATAGCGCTGTTGCCGCCAACGCGGCCGGTTATGCCGCCGGCGTGGTCTCCGGCGCCGACCTTAGCGGCGGAGTAGCAGCGGGTTATGGCGCTGCTGTCTACGAGTGTGCCGGCGATACCGCCGGCGTAGCTGACGGCGGCTGTGACGGAACCCGTTGTGTAGCAATTTGTTACGGTGGATTTGAGCCAGACGACGGCGGCAATGGCGCCAACGGTCGTGCCGCCGCTGATATCTGCGTCCTCAAGCCCGAGGTTTTTGACCTGCCCGCGCTCGATATAGCCGAACAGGCCCTGGTCGTTCGCGCCGGGGCGGTCTATCTTTAAATTGGCGACTGTATGCCTGCCGCCTTCGAACACCCCTGAGAACGGTAGGGCTTTGTTGGCGGACGGATCCCAGCGCCCTATCGGCGTCCAGTTACCGTAAGCGGAGAGATCGATATCGGCGGCTAAGGTGATGATTTTGCCGACGAAGCTCTGCCGCGCCGGGGTACCGCCCCAGGTGCCGTTTACGATGGCGGCCAGCCCGGCCAGTTCGTCGGCGGTGGAGATGGTGAAAGATTTTGCCTTGGGCTTGGCGGCGTACCACCGGGTATCGGGGGTACCGGGCGAGCCCCAGTCTGCCTTCGCGCCGCTTACCGATGGTTTTCCGCCGCATCCGGCCATTATAACCGGTACGATAGCCGCGGTTAGCGCCAGAATCATTGTGACGGCAGAATTTTTGGTCATTTACGCCACCCCTCCGTTACTACAATAAAATACAAAAGGCGGGCCCGTTCACGGCCCACCTTTTCGTAAATCAACATAAATCACCTTTACTTCACCAAACGCTCAAGCATCTCCTTGTCGCAGTTCTCCTTGAGCGCGTCGCGGAACGAGCGGGTCAGGACGATCGGAGACGCCTCATCCGTTTCGCTGAGGATGATGTGCTGCGGGTTTGCGAGGTCGCCGTAGCCGGTTACCGTCCCACCGGTAAATGTTATAGAGCGGCTCACCTTGGCGGCGGACTTTGAATCGGCCTTCTGGGTGTCGGTTACGGGCTGGGCGAACGCCGCGCCTGCCGCAAAAGCCAAAACGGCCGCTACCCCAATCACTTTTTTAAAACGCATCATGGTACGCCTCCTTATATTATATGTTTTTGAAATTTTAGCCGGTGCTTCCGGTACTCGGCCATATTCATATTGTACCACTCAAAAAAGACAAATGCAAGACTTTTTTGGCTCAAACGCGATTTTTGCCGATTTGGGCTGTGGAGTTAGCGTCAAAACAAGGAAATTCCTTGATTTTGCCGTTAACTCCACACTCCAAACTCCAATTTTTCTAATAAGAGTAGTGCCCGATTATCGTCCACCGAAACAGCCTGTCCTCCACCACCTGCCCCCCGCCGATGTTGTGGAAGATGTGCTCCGGCTCCTCCATGACTATCCCGATATGCAGGATCCCGCCGCCCAGGTCCCAGCAGACGATGTCGCCGGGCTTGTAGTCGGCGGCGTTACCGGTTATTTTCAGCACTTTGCCCTTACGTGAGAAGAAAACCATCAAATTGGGCACCCGCCGGTGGTCGATGTTGCGGTCGGGGGTCTTGAGGCCCCACCTTTTCTCGTTGGGGTACTTGCTGAAATTGGCGCTGATATCGAGGTGGACCTCCTTCTGCAGGTCTATGCCCAGTTCCCTGTAGGCCCTTATCACCACATCGGTGCACACCCCGGTCCCGGGGTCTACGTCGCCCATGGGGTACTTGATCCTCACATAGGTGGGGTCGTAGACTATATTGGGATCGACGAGCTTCTTCGCCGCCTCCACAAGCTTGAGGTTCTGCCCGAACGCGGCGGTGGCCGCGACCGCCAAAATCATCATCAAGACAAAGCGCGTTTGTACCATTGTTATTCCTCCCGTACGCACCGTACCGCGTACCCGTTACTCTTTGAGAAAAAACCGGCCCGCATGCCCTCGTTTCCGAGGATCAGGTAGCGTATCCACGCCGCGTCGTGTACGGCAATATCCGAGGCACTCCACCAGACGCTGAGGGAGCCGATGTCGGTAAACCTGCCGCCGGTAATGCGGTAGCCGCCCGGCAGCGCGGAGAAGCCGAACTCGTCGGAGCCGTTGCCGAGCGAGTAGTGGCCGTCTTCGTCTTCCCAGCCTTTCCAGCCGGATGTCGATTTGAGCTTGCCGGCGCTGATCCCGCTGCCTCCGGCGCTGTCGGCCAGTTCGTCCCAGTCGGCGTTGTCGGGCATGCGCCAGCCGGACGGGCAGGCTTTTTTCGCCGCTTTCCATGTGTAGAGCCGCCCGTACTTTACGCAGTTGGAGTCGGCGCCCCTGTAGCACCAGCTGCTGTCGGTTACGAAGTTCATATTTTCGGCTGTCCACGTTTTGGCGCCTATTTTGACCGTGTTGTATTTTTGACCGTTTCTTGGGTCTACTGTGGAATCTCTTATGATTTCACGCGTGGCGGGTACGGGCGCTGCCGCGCCGGTGCGCAGGTGGGGCGGCATCTCCGCCGCTTTGCCGTGCAGCCCGGGGAGCTTGCCCTTTTCGGTCGTCCAGCCGTTGGAGTAGCGGAAGCGCCCGTTAAGCGTTGGCGAGGCGTTGATCGCGGCGGCAGAGTAGTCTTCGGCGTCGTTGGATTCGGACCCCCTGTTGCCCCACGAGGAGTTGCCCTCGGCGTTTTTCATTCCGTCGTAGGCGGCGTTGTTCAGGAGCTTGCCATCTATGAATTCGCCCACCGCGCGCCCGGCAACCCAGGCCCGGCCCTTGACCTCGGGATTTAGCGCGGCGCAGGCGGAGACGCGGCTTTGGTTCCGGACGGTTCCGGCTATGCCGCCCACTGTTACCTTGGCGCTAACCGCCGCCACGGTGTAGCAGTTGCCCACGCTGCTGCGGTCCCAGACGGTTCCCGATATGCCGCCCGCGTCTTCGCGCCCGCTCACCGTGCCGGCGGAGTAGCTGTTGACCACGCTGCTCCTGTTGGCCGCAGACCCAACCAGAGCGCCTACGCTTTTCTGGCCGCTTACCGAGCCGTAGAACGAGGTTTTTATAATGTGGGCGTTGCCGTTGAGCTGCCCCGCCGCGCCGCCCACGTGGTCGCGCCCGCGGACGTTTGCGTTCTCGAGCTTGAACCCACCCACCCTGCCGTTGAAGACGAGGCCGAACAGCCCCTGCAAATCTTTGCGCGGGCGGTTTATTGCAAGGTTGCTTATGGTGTGCCCGTTGCCGTTGAACATCCCCGAGAAGCAGTCGTCGCCGTTTGGCATCTCGGCCACGCCTATCGGGACCCAGTTGCGGTAGCCGGAGAGGTCTATATCGGCGGAGAGGTAGATGGACTTGCCGGAAAAACTGTCTTTTGTAGGGCTGCCGCCCCAGGTACCGTTTACGATGGCCGCGAGGCCCGCGAGCTCGCCGGCGGTGGAGATGTTAAAGTCCGTCGCGTTGGGGTTGGCGGCGATGGTATCGGCGTACCAGCGGGTATCGGGCGCGCCGGCCGCGGCAGACGGCTGCCCGCCCCCGGTAAGGCCAAAGCGCGGCAAAACATCCTCGTACAGCCAGTACCCTACGGCCGCGCAGAAGATCAGCATGCACAAGACGGCCAATTTTGCAAAAGACGGCGAAGCAGCGTTCATTCAATACCCTTTAAAGTGTTTATATCCTAAATAATACATTATGCCGTTGTGAAATAGTATAAAAATGCCGCGATATACTTTACCTCAAATGCGGAGGCATCTCCGCCGCGCTGCCGAACAATCCCGGCAGCTTGCCGTTTTCCACCGTCCACCCATTATTACTTGTAAATGGAATAACAGTTCGTTACAGTGCTTCCGCTGCCTAGAAACCCAACTATGCCGCCAACAGAGTACTCGCCTGTAATATTCACATCTTCAACTCCAAGGTTCATTACCGTCCCTCCCACGACAGAGCCGAATAAACCCCGGCGGGACAAGGATCCCGTATCCTTGATGGTAAGATTGCGTATGACGTACGATCCGCCGTCGAACGTGCCGGCGAAGGGAAAATGGTTATTATCACCGATCGGTACCCAGTTGTCATACCGCAGTAAGTCGATGTCCGCGGTGAGGGTAACGGTCTTGCCTTTAAAGTTGTACGGATTGCCTCCCCGCGTCCCGTTGACGATAGCCGCGAGCCCGGCCAATTCATCGGCAGTGGAGATGGTAAAAGCGGATGCCCTGCGGTTAGCCTCGTACCACCGCGTGTCGGGCGTTCCCGGCGGT
>WQRV01000047.1 GCA_009786575.1 Chitinispirillia bacterium
AAAATGAGTAAGGATATTTATTTGTCGCAGGATGATAGCTGGGTACCCATCGGGAATTACGGCGCGGACACCCTTAACGTATTTAGCGGTACGTTTAACGGTGGCGGGTTTGTCATACACAATCTGGCCATCAACAGCGCCGGTAACGAAGTTAAGGACGGTTATCTGCACAGGCGGGAGATCTACGGCCTCCCTGTCTATTCCAAATATATAGGATTGTTTGGCCGCATTGTTTGCGGCAGGGTAGAGAACCTTGGGCTCGCGGGCGTGAATGTTATTGGGAGCGCTCAGGTAGGCGGAATTGCGGGAGAGATTAGCGACGGCAGCAGCGTTGTTTCATGTTATACCGCCGGTGTTATCGGCGGCCCTGATGATTACGAGTTCATCCATTATGATATGGGCATTTTCGTTGGCGGTATTGTGGGGATGGTTTACAAAAACAGCGCTGTGGCAAGTTCCTATTCCTCCTGTAAAGTAACAGGCGTCACTGAGGTTGGAGGTATTGCGGGATATGTTTCCCGCGGCAGCAGTATTTCCGGCTGCTACTCTACAGGCGTTATAGATAATGATTACGATGGCGTTGGCGGTATCGCCGGGACGCTTGCCCAAAACAGCAGCGTTACAGGGTGTTACTTCACCGGCAGTATCAGCGGCGGCGGTGGCGTGGCTGCCGCCGTCTTTGACAGCAGCAGGATAGCCAACAGCGCCGCGCTCTATTCCATGAGGAATAGGCCGTCATCGTGGCGCGTGGCCGCCAGCGTTGGCAAGAGCTCTACGCTCGAAAACAACGTTGCTTACTACATCGAAATAGAAGACAAGTACCGTGTTACCAGAGTGCCAGCAAAGAAAAAAGGCGCGGGTACCAGATACGGCGCCGACATAACCGCGGCCCGGATAAAGGCCGATGGCACGATAGGCGGGCGGTTTACGGCCAAAAACGGGTGGACGGTGAAAAACGGCAGGCTCCCCGGATTAGGCGGCAAAACGGTGGAGATACCGAAACATTTGCAGGCCGATATACCGGAGATGGACCGCCTGCGGATGAGGATACCGGAAAGCGCCTGGAGTTATCTGACCGAGGCTGGCGTTGATAACGGCGATGATGACGATGATGACTATGATCACGATTGTTACGATTAGAACACGGGGCCAAAGATAAAGCTATGAAATACAGACCTGTTATTACACTCCTCGCCGCAGCGTTTCTGCTGCCCCTCATCATTGGGGGATCAGGGTGCGTTGGCCCCAAAACGGCCGGGACTGCCGCGGCGGGCGATGGCGTGCCGGCTCCCGCCGTTTCGGTTCCCATACTGCCCGGCCCCGACAACGGCATGTGGGTTATGTTTTACGACAGTAAGACGGGGCTGCGGGGCTTTGAGGACGAAACCGGCGCGGTGAGGATTGAACCGAGGTTTTCCGAAGTCGGTTCGACGGAATTTTACCATATCGTCGCGGTCATAGAGCCGCATGGCGGCGAGTGGGACCACTACTACCTTACAAAGAGCGGAAGAATTGTCGGCAGGGACAGTCTGTACATCGTCGGTTTAATGCTCCCCGGCGAAGACTACAGGGGTTTTATCCGGTTCAGAGACGATGAAACAAAATTAGTAGGAATGTTTGACAGATTCGGCAACGTGGCTATTCCGGCCGAGTATAACGCGTTGAAGACGGCGGGGGACGGCTTTGTCACCGCGCTTAAGGGCGCTGCGTGGGAACCTCAGTACATCGACCTCGGCGACTACGATTTTGTGGGCGGCAAACATCTGCTTATCGACACGCTGAACAACGTTTTGATAGAAGATTTCCCTGATTACGACAACATGAAGTCCGCCATTGAATTATCCACAATTGAAAAAACCGAAACACCCCACCCCGACACCGTGTCGCGCGTTTCGTTCCCGGCGGCGAACGGCGGTTTTTACTCGTTTGTCAACCACGAAAAAAAGTTTGGGCACTGGCTTGTGAACGATCTGCTCGCCGGTGAGCTGACGCCTGAAAAACTGACGGAGGCCGCGCACGACAGCATTTCGTGTTTCGCGGAGCCCAAAGACGGCCGGCGCTGCGAGTTCTACAGCTGGAAAAGCGGGCGGCGGGAGCTTATCGGCAAAGCCTTCGATATTCTTAAAAACGATCTGATTGCGCTGTCGGACCCAACGCGCGAACACACTATTTCCTTCCTTATGCTGTCTCGCCGCGTTGGGCCGGAAGGCTCTTGGAAATATGATGACGACGCCTTCCGCGCCTCGTTCGTCGATCTCCCGACGTTCACTATAAGGCTCTTCCTCAATACTGCGAACGGCCCGTCTAGCAGCAGATATAACGAATACGAATTTTCATGGATGGACGGCGGGTACAAGCTGTGCGGTGTTCAGATAAGGGACAACGACCTCTTTATCTTAGCGCGCCCCGGCGGCAGGGAAGGGGAGTGATATTAATGAAAACACCGGCGCTTGCGGCAATCGCGCGGCACCCGCTCCTCGCCGCCGCGTTCATAATCGCGTTTGGCCTTTGCGGTACTGCCCGCGCGTGCGAGAGGTGCCTTCGCGAGCCGACGGCCTTTCAGTCGGTTGGCCTGTACAGCGATGTGATACGTCTGGGCGGCGTATCGGCGGATATCTATTACAACAGGGGCAGCGAGTTTTTCAATATTGCGGCCGATGGCTACGAAGACTACGGGCTCTCTTCGGCCAAAGAAGCGCGCAGCCGGGCGCTCGCCGACCTGAACGAGGCGGTGCGGTTAAGCGCCGGCGACAGGGAATACGACGGCGGGAAACGTTTTTTTAAGATGAGGGGCGATATCCACATGCTCGCGTCGAATTTCGATCTTGCGGCTGCCGATTATTCGGAGGCGATACGCCTGAACCCAAGCGATACGGCTCTCCAAAATTACCTCGGCGCCCCGGTTCTCAACGACGGCCTCTATCTGGCCAGAGGCGCCGCGCGTTATTTGACGGGCGATTACGTTGGGGCGGCAGAGGATTTTGAATCCGCGCGGCGCACGCGTATTGCCGATGAAGATTTTTTGGCCGAAACGGCGATTGAGCTTGCCCAAAATAAGATCGCGGCGGGAAGCGGGCCGCATGCCGAGGCGGAAAAACATTATTTCACGGGGCTTGTCTACTACAACAATAACTATACCGGCGCCATATACGTCAAGCGCTTTGAGGACGCGCTTAAATGCGACTCCGCAAATGCCGTGTATCACCGCATGCTGGGCCTGGCGCATTACAGGGCGTTTGGCAGTATTGATAACGTATTGTTCACCAACGCATACGACCGCGCACGCGCAGACCTTCTCCGCGCCATGCGGCACATTGAGGAAGCGGTGCGCCTTGAGCCAAACGACGCGAAGAACTACGCGGCGAGGGCGCGGATAGGCGCTGTGATTAACGAATACAAAAGCGGTTCGATGATAAAATTCGCGCCGGACTGGGAAAAAATTCATACCGAAAGATGGTGCGCCGACTCAACAATGGCCGACTACACGCGGGCGGTACGGCTCGCGCCCCACGTACCGGAATATCGCACGGCGAGAGCGGCGGAGTATCTGCGAAACTGGAAAGATTACAACAGCGCCCTCGCCGACTATCTCGAAGCAGTACTGCTTGACAGCGGCATCATCTACCGCGTCAGCGCGGTGGCGACGCGCTACATGATGTGGCACAGTGGATTAGCAGGGTACAGCGATGAAACTTTCGGCGAGATGCTTTGCGCGGAACTGACGCGCCTCTACGGCAAGGCCGGCGCGAAGCTTTGCAAGAGGAAATATTCATACCCAAAAGTCATACGCAAAAAAGAAAAGCCAGCGCCCGATACGGAGGAGTATTACTACAACAAAGCCAAAGACCACAACTCCTTTTGGGATATCAAGGAGCGCGGCAGCAGAGTCGCCCACTACACGAATTTGATAAAACGGTACCGGAAAAACGCGCCGTACTACGCCCAGCGCGCGAGGGCGCACTACGAGACCCGTGAGGGCAGATACGGCTATGATAAAGCCGTGGCCGATTACGTAAAAGCGATAGAGCTGGACCCCTCCTTCCTGTATTGGGGATGGCTCGAAGAGTGGCGGCCTCCCCGCGGCGGCGGTGAGGAGTCATCGTATATGAATGAGTTTACGGAGGCTCTCTGTGAAGAACTGGTCCGCAGATTCCCGGATAACGCGGAGTACCGCTACCAAAGGGGGAGGACGCGGAGCGCCGCCAATGCCATTGCCGACTACCGCGAAGCGGTGCGCCTGAAACCGGACATCGCGGCATACCACAAGGCCCTCGGCGACGCGTACCTGAGCAAATACGAGTGCCAAAAAGCCGCCGCGAGCCATCTAAGAGCGATGCGCCTCGACCCGAAAGGCATATACTTCTTTTTGGACTCCTGGGGCTACCCCATAAAAGGCTACCGCGCCATGCTTGACAAGGCCATTGCCGGCAGCGGGACAGTTCCGGCGGCGGAGTGCAAAAAAATAGCGGATGCGATGAAGAAAGAGTGGGAGGAGAGAAGATGATTATGTTCCGCGTAATAACGGCCGCGCTGGTGACTGCTGTTGTTTTTTGCGGTACTGCCCGCGCGTGCGAGAGATGCGCCTCCGGGGCGTCTGCCTTTGAGCGGATTGACTTCCACACCGAAACGATACGCCTGGGCGGCAGGCCGGCGGAGGTCTATGCCGCGCGGGGCTACATGTTCTACCATATCGCCTCATCGGAAAAGTACAAACAGTATGAGAACGCGGGGCTCTCGTCCCGCAAAGAGGCTTACGACATGGCGATAGCCGATTTGAGCGAGGCACTGCGCCTGAGCGCGGACAGTAAAGACCCTGTAACCCAAAAGAACTATTTTAAAACGCTGGGCAGTATACATTTGAGCGCTTCGAACTTCGACCTCGCGATTGCCGGCTATTCGGAGGCGATACGGCTTAATCCCGGCGATAAGGCCGACAGCGACCTGTGGCAGCCGCAAGTTCTGAGCGACGGGCTTTATTTTGCCAGAGGCGCGGCGTACTACATAACCGGCGCTTACGGTAAGGCCATAGAGGATTTTGAGGCCGCGCGGCGCACGCGTATCGCCGACGATGAGTTTTTGGCCGAGACGGCGATAAAGTTCGCCAAAAAGAGGCTCGCGGCGAAGAGCAAACTGCCGCCGGAGGCGGAGCGGGAGTTCTTCAGGGGGCTCGTTTATTACAACTTTCACGATACCGGCAACGAGCGCTACGGCCTCAAATACTTCGAGGCGGCGCTAACGCTCGACTCGGCTAACGCGGAGTATCACCGCATGCTGGGGTTAGCATACTGCAGGCCTGCCAATGATATGATGATAAAATTAGACGGGATGCTGCCTGCCATTAACCGCCCCCTCGCTGTGGAACATTTTTTGAAAGCGGTACGCCTCGCGCCGTCAGACGCGAAAAATTACGCCGCGCTGGCTCGTGTTGACACAACGGTTAAAAACTACGCGCAGGCGGTGCGGCTCGCGCCCGATGTGCCGGAACACCGCATAGGGAGGGCCTCGTGGCATATAAGGGAAAAAGAGTACGGCAAGGCCCTCGCCGATTACCTCGAAGCGGTGAAATCGGACAGCGGCGTCATCTACCGCGCCAGGGCGCTGCAGGAGCGTAGCAGGTACAGCGAAATCACGTCAACAGGCTACAGCGACAAAAAGTTCGACACGATGCTCTGCGCTGAACTGAAGCGCGTTTATAGTTACGGCGCGGAGCTTTGCGGCAGAAACTTTACATTTGGGGAATCAGCGCGTGATGAAGAAAAGGGGCCTGCCCCCGCGCCCGATACGGAAGAGTATCACTACAATAGCGCGAAAGAGTTCACTTTTATTTGGAATAGAGACAAGGCCGAAAGCGCTGTGGCCCACTACACGGAATTGATACGGCGATTCCAGAGAAACGCCCCGTATTACGCCATGCGGGCTGTGGCGTACTCCCGAAGCCAAGACAATTCAGCCAAAGCCAGGGCCGTCGCCGATTACGTTAAGGCGGTAGAGCTGGACTCCTCCTTTTTGTACTGGGACTGGATTGAAATTACGAGGCTTTATCCGCGCAGCAATAAGGTTTGTTACTTCATTGCCGACATTTATACCGAGTTGCTGCGCAAATCGCCGGGCAACGCGGAGTACCATTACCAGAAGGGGATGACGCAGGGAGCGCCCGATTCCGCCATCGCCGATTTCAGCCGGGCGATACGCCTGAAACCCGGCGAGGCGGCATACCACAAGGCCCTCGGCGACGCGTACCTGCGCAAAGGGGATTGCCAGAAAGCCACGGAGAGCCACCTGAAAGCGATGCGCCTCGACCCCAAGGGCATATACTTCTTTTTGAACCCCGCCGGCTATCCGGTAAAAGGCTACCGCGCCATGCTTGACAAGGCCATAGCCGGCGGGGGGACCGTTCCGGCGGCGGAGTGCAAAAAAATAGCGGATGCGATGAAGAAAGAGTGGGAGGAGAGAAAATGAAAATTTAGCGAAGCTAAAGTCAAAATAAAATTCAAAATATTATGGGGAAATGTTTTGTCGGTGCATTGAGCTGGCGCCATCCCATGATACTGGGGAAAAGAGGCAGCTTGCTGTGCCGGCGGGAGCATGCAACCCTTCCATTAACAGCTCGGCCGCCGAAGAATTCGCTTACGATTGCAGTACCCGGTTCGTATAGCGAAGTTTGGAACAGCCGGTACGCGGCACGGCCCACGCCCGGGCGCGGTGTTTTGACTTACCCGCGTACCGCAGAAGCGAACTCTACTAATGCCGGGCGGCGAGTTGTACTATTGGTGCGAATGGTTCGGAGGCCGAGTTGTGAAACTTTGGGTTGCATGCTCCCGCCGGTGCCGCAAGAGGCCTCTTTTCCCCAGTATACGGTATCACGACAGCACAATGCACCGACAAAACATTATCCCATAGTCTTTTAAAGTCAAAGTCAACGTCACCGCTAACCCCCAATTTTCTTGATATCCCGCTTGCGCGTGATGTATCTTTGATTAATATGATATATATGTGTAATTGATTATCCGGTAAATACTGATAAGGAAGGAGCGGTGGTTTACGTATGTCATTCCCGAAAAATTTCGTATGGGGTGCGGCTACGGCGGCGTATCAGGTTGAGGGCGCGGCGCTTGAGGACGGCAAGGGGGAGGGGATTTGGGACGCGCTTTGCAGGCGGCCGGGGGCGGTCTGGCAGGGGCATAGCGGGGAGGTCGCGTGCGGCCATTATCACCGGTATGTTGAGGATGTGGGGATAATGGGGGAGATTGGGATTGGGGCTTACCGGATGGAGGTGGCTTGGACGAGGGTTATGCCGGAGGGGTGCGGGGCCGTCAATCAAAAGGGTATTGATTTTTATGACAGGCTGTTTGATGAGCTGCTTAAGGCGGGGATCACGCCGTGGGTCACTTTGTACCACTGGAACCTCCCGCAGGCGCTGCAGCGCAGGGGCGGGTGGATGAGCCCCGAATCGCCCAAATGGTTTGAGGATTATACGGCTGTTGTTATGGACAGGTTTTCGGATAGGGTTTCGCACTGGATGACTATCAACGAGCCGCAGGTTATTACCATGCACGGGATGATGACGGGGTTTCACGCGCCTGGGTATAAGCTGTCTATGGCGGAGTGTTTGCAGGCGGGGCACCATCTGTTGTTGGCGCATGGGCGGTCGGTATCGGCGATAAGGCAGCACAGTAAAGTCCCCGCGAAGATAGGCTACGCTCCGGTGGGATGGTCGCGCCGTCCGGCTACGGAAAGTCCGGGTGATGTTGACGCGGCGAGAATTGCTACGTTTGAGGTTGACCCCGCTACATTGTGGAACAGCGCGTGGTGGATGGATCCGGTGTTCCTCGGTAAGTACCCTGAGCAGGGGCTTGAGGTTTATGGGAGTGATGTTCCCAAGTATAGTGATGATGATATGAAGATCATCAGCCAGCCGTTAGATTTCTGCGGTGTCAATATCTATACCGCCGCCGCCGTTAAGGCTGGGGCGGATGGATGTCCCGAACTTATCCCTAACAAGGTTGGCTACAGGATGAACAGCTACGACTGGCCGATTACTCCCGATGTGCTTTATTGGGCGGGAAAGTTTTTTTATGAGCGGTATAAGAAGCCGTTGGTGGTAACGGAGAACGGGACTTGTATTACTGAATGTGTGTCGAGGGACGGATGCGTTCACGATCCTCAGCGCATCGAATTTATCAGGGATCATTTAGAGTATGTGGAGCGGGCTGTCAACGAGGGGATTGATTACGCGGGGTATTTTTATTGGAGTTTGATGGATAATTTCGAGTGGCACTGGGGGTATAAGCACCGGTTTGGGCTGGTGCATGTCGATTTCGAGACGGGTCAGCGGATCATCAAGGATTCGGGTAGATATTACGCTGATGTCATCAAGAAAAATGGTGTGTGATACGTCAAATTATGATAATAAATTGCCATGTAGGGGCGTTGCGTGCAACGCCCTTGCTTATCATCAAACAAATCAAAATTCCGCGCCCAAAGAAAAATAGTTAATCGGGCTGCCAGTATATTTCCAATCCGTCGGCCACCCCCTGTCGTACCGCAAAACGAATATCCCAAGATTAGCCCGCATCCCGAACCCGTATCCGCCCATAAGTTTCGGCGGGACGGGGAGGGGGTTGTATTTTTCGTTTTGCTGATCGTGCGTCCATGCGTACCCGGCGTCTATGAACATCGCGCCGTTGATGTATCTTATTTGTATGGGGAGCGGCCAGACGGTTGATATTTCTCTTATGAACGGGAATCTGAATTCCGTGTTCATGAGCATCATGCGGTCGCCGGTGATGTCGAAGTAGTTCCATCCGCGCAATGGTGAGACGATGTCGGAGTAGTAGCTGTATGCCAGGTTGTCGTCGTAGTTTTTCCCGTTAACGTCGTAGTTGAACCAGTTTTCGTTTCCGCCGAGGAAGAAGCGCCTGGCGGCGCGGTTGTCGTCGAGCCCTATTGTTCCGCCGAATGTCAGCCTGTTGGCCCATACGAATTTTTTGAACAGGTGTGTGTAGTGCCGTATGTCAACGTCGCCTGAGACGTAGGCTTCGTCTGTGAATGAGAGGGGCGGCGCGAGCTGCAGGCGGGCCGAGGCGCGGATGCCGTTAAGCGGGCCTGTTATGCCCCATAGTATGTTGTCGAACGAGTATCCGGCCGTTGCCAGCAGCGCGTTGTTTTCGATGGTTCCCATGTTGGGCGCGCCGGTGAGCGGCTTGCGTTCCATGTAGCGGCCGAAGAGCTGCGCTTCGGCGCGGGAGAAGATTGAGAACGGGTAGCTCAGGCCGAGTATGCCGCCTGTTTCCGTGTCGTGGAAGTAGCGTTTGAAGCGGCCGTCGTATGAGTAGTATTTGTAGTAGAAAGCGCCTATTGTCAGGCTTGCGCGGTGTTTGAGGTATTGGTATGCCGCGAAGATTTGCGCGTACTCGGAGAAGTCTATCTGTGCGTCGCCGGCGAGCGTGATCCGGTGGTCGCCCATGATATCGCTGAACTGCGCCAGCGCCTGGCCCGACGCGCCGTTGTAAGTGTTTACGCCGAGGCCGAAGATTACCATGTCGGGGCTGAAGCGCAGCGTGTATGGCTGCGGTTCCGGGATGCTGTCGAGCGGGGGGATCTCGGTTTTTGCGTTTTTGATTGAGTCGAGGGATATGAGCGCGCTTCCCGGCTGTCTGTAGTACGGGTAATCAGGAGTGTTGAACGGAGAGGCGCGGGTATTGCCGGCAACTCTGATGGTATCGATGGCAACGGAAGTACCGGTCGCCGCGCGTCTTTTAAAAAACGGTATTGACGGGTCGCTTGTGTGTTCCGCCCATCTTGTAGGCGCGAGGATGGAGTCTGTCATGATTTTCGCCAGGGGCTCTTCCATTTGCCAGATGTTCCAGCTCTGGTTCATGAAGAGGTCGAAGACGATTGATGACCCGTCGGCGGCCCAGTCGGGGTTGCTGCAGTTCCCGGTGTAGTCGGTGAGCGGGTGGGCGTTTCCGGGGTCGTCGAGGGAGGCTGTGTAGAGGTTGTCTATGCCGTTTCTGTCGGAGACGAAGACGAAACGGTTCCCGTCCGGCGAGAAGGCCGGCTGTTTTTCGTTCCAGTCGGTATCGGTCAGGAGGTAGTATGTTCTGGTATCGATCTCGTATATGGCGAGGTTGGAGGCCGGGGCGGGTGTGGACGCGGTTAGCGGGCCCTCGCCCAGCCCTATGGTGTCGGTTACCGCGAAGATGATTTTCGTCCCGTCCGGGCTGAACCTCGGCGAGCTCTTGGATTCGGGGGAGTCTACGAGGATTGAGAGCTCCTGGGTCGCCAGGTCGTAGAGGTGCAGGTCGGGCTGGCCGAAGGATATTGCGGTGAAGGCCAGCTTGCTCCCGTCCCTCGACCAGTCGAGCCCGTTTATGGCCGAGAGGGGCAGTATTACCGGGTTCCGGCTCTTTTTGCCGGTCCTGGCGTTGACGAAGCGGACCTCGTTTCGCCCCCCGTTTTTGGCTATGAAGGCGAGTTCTTCGCCGTTTGGGGACCAGGCGATGGCCCCGTTGAAGGGCTGGAAGGACTCGAACGAGCCGCTGAGGCTGTGCTGGCCTATCTGCCGGACTGTCTTGCCGGCGGAGTCGGCGATGATTATACGGGCGTAGTCTTTGCGGTCGCTGAAGAAAGCTATGTTTTTGCCGTTTGGCGAGATACGGGGCCGCAGGTTGAACTGGCTTCTGTCTTTGGCGCTGGCTGTGACGGCTTTGGCGTGGGACGACGGCTCCATGCGCCTTCCGGTCTCCGGCCAGTAGATCCGGCGCAGTTCGCGGGTCCAGTCGCGGCCCAGCTCCTCGAGGGATTTTTTGTAGGTGTGCTCGATGGCCGTCTCCGCCGCCCTGGTGGCCCTAAAGGTCCGCAGCATCTGGTTGAAGAGGGTGTCGCCGCCGGTGCTGTAGAGGTAGTACAGGAACGACTGGCCGCCCTTGTAGGCCATGTACCCGTTGAGGGCGGGCCCCGGCGGGGGGACGGTCGAGTTCAGGACCCGGTCGAGCATGAACATGTCGGCGGAGCGGTCCCAGCCGCTTGAGAGGAGCTCGGCGAGCCCCTCGTTGAACCAGAGCGGCACCTGGGCGCCGGCGGCCTGGAAGATGTTGCCGTAGACCGCCCCGAAGATGAATGCGTGCACCATCTCATGGTGGAGGACGTGGCGAAAGGCGGAATAAGAGCCGTTGAACGGGACGGCGACCCGGTTTTTGAACAGTTCCGTGAAGCCGCCCACCTCCTCGGGGAGGATCTCGGTGATGATATTGGTCTGCTCGAAGAGGGCGCTTGATTCGTAAAGGACGACCGGAACGGGCCTGGGATGGGTAAAGGCGAAGCGGCCGGCCAGGTCGCGGTAGGCGTCGTCGAGCCAGAGGTAGGCCATTTCCGGCAGGGCGCCCTGGTCCTGGTGGTGGTAGAGGGTGAAGTGGGGGGCGTCTAAGCGGCTCCAGGCCATGCGCTGGTATTGGACCTTATTCTTCCCGAATCCCTGCGCGGCAGGGGGGATAGACAGGGATACTATAGCGATCAGGGCAAGATTTATTAGTCTCATTAATTAAAAATATACATTATAATCATTAAAATAAAAAAAGTTCTTGCATATTTTGCCGAAACAACGTAAATTTAGTATCAGGGGGGTCGTGTCCCAATGTAAAAAAAGTGTATGCGGTCAATAAATAATATTGACTTGCGTGTTGCGTTGTATTATTTTATATTGAATATACCCTCAAATTGTGGGGATACGTTATTTAAGGCCTTAAATATCAATAACATAGAGATCGGGTAAGGTAACGGAATATGGCGATAACGAGGACGAAACGGCAGGCGCGGGCGGCGGCTTTGGTGCTGTTGGCGGCATTTGTCTGCGTTTCGGCGCAGAAGCGAATCACCGTTCCCGGCAGTTTCCCCACCATTCAGGCGGCCCTCAACGAGGCGGTGGAGGGCGACACCGTTTATGTGCGGAACGGGGTTTATTACGAGAATATCACGATGTCGGACGATGTCGTGCTGCTCGGGCACGACAAGAAGGCCACTATTATAGATGGCCGGCGCAAGGGGCCGGTGGTGACCGGGGCCGACGGGGCGGTTATCTCCGGGTTCACGATCCGCAACGGCCGGACCGGGATTTTGTGCAAGAACACGCGGCCCGTCATAATGAATAATATAATTATAGATAACAAGGGAACGGGGATACACGCCCTTGTCTCTCTGCCGGAAATCGTCAACAACGTCGTTTACCGCAACGAATGGACGGGGATATTCCTCGAATCCGTGCGCGGGACGCGTACCTCCATCAACCACAATGTTATCATGGAAAACGGCTACAGCGGGATCTTTGGGGCCAACCGGACGGAGGTTTTGATCAGGAACAACATCCTGGCGGGTAACAAGCAGTACGGGGTATTCCTCGGGCCCGATGCGCGCAAGACCCGTATCGTCGGCAACAATATCTACGCCAACCGCCTCCCGTTCAATGACAATGCCGACAATCAGACCATCCGCCAGCAGAACATCTCCGAGGACCCGAACTTCGTGAGCGCCGGGTTCCCTCTCCATAATTATACGGCGAAGTCCGGCAGGGGGAGGGGCGAGGAGGGGGCCGATATCGGGCTGAACGAGTCTATGACGATGGCGGCAGCGTCGTCGTCGTCCGGCGGTTTGCTGGGCGGCGGTTCGGCGTCGCCGGGCGACTTGGACCAGTTCTTCGGTACGCCGGCGTCTTCACCGGCGGCGGATGTGCCCTGGGAGATCTCCGAGACGGTCATTCTGACCGAGGACGCGGTCGCGTTCGGGTATCAAAACGCGGAGCTTCAGCCCTCGGCCTATCCGATATTGGACGAATTGATCAAGAGCCTCCTGTACTACACGAATTCGCGGTTTGAGATTGCCGGGCATACCGACAATCAGAACGACTACGATTACAGCATGACGCTTTCGCAATACCGGGCGGACGCGGTGCTGAACTATTTTGTTTCCAGGGGGGTTGCAAGCGAGAGGCTTTACGCCCGCGGGTACGGCATGAGCCGGCCCATGGATTCGAACGATACGGAGAGCGGGCGGGCGGGCAATAGGCGGGTGGAACTTATCCCGCTTAGGTAAAGGCGGTTGTATGGGGGAGTATTCTGAAAGTGTCGATAACTGTGGAGGAATTTATAAATATGATAACTAAGAGATCGGCCTGTGCAATACGCGTCTTTTTCGCCGCTGTGCTGTGCGTTGCCTCGTTTGCCGCCGCGCAGACCGGCGGCGAGGGCGAGGGCGGGTACGACGCGCCATATTTCCAGGCCGACTTCACGCAGGATCTGAACAGCTGGACATCGGCCTTGGTTAATCCTGCATTGCTGTACAGGGTCAACCAGATGCATGCAGCCATGGCTTTTTACCGCTGGGGCATGGACCGCGGGAACATGGGGTACCAGGATTTCAGCCTGTTCTATCCTATACGGCTTAACCATACCGCCGGCCTGACGATTCTGCACGCGCGCAATACCATGGACCGGGTCAAGCTGGGGGCCGACGGCGAGGCGGATCTGTCGGGCGGGCAGGTCTCGTATCAGGACCTTTGGTTCGTGGGCAACTACAGCTACAGGGTGCTCCCGTGGCTTGTGCTCGGCGGCAACGTAAAGCTCCGTTCGCAGGCGCAGTTCGGCAAGGCGGCGTTTTCGAGCGTGCCGGGCCTCGACGTGGGCGTCTACATCAACCCCATTGACCACTACCAGTGGGGCGATCTCGGCATCAGCCTGACGGCGCAGGACATTCTGCCTACGCAGACCCCCTGGACGTTCGATATGGAGAATGTTGACTTTTCGAACGCCGGCGACCTTATTACCGTCTCCCGCGGCCGCGCCGGCCTGCGGTATTCCGGGCTGAACGATAATCTGGTTGTCAGCTTTGAGATGCTCGTTGACAACGCCTTCAGGGACATTTTTGCCAATCTGCCTTGGAACGAGTTTAAGGAAGCGCTCCTGAGCGCCGCGGATGGCGGCAATGTCAGCATGCCGTCCGCCCAGGAGATCGCCTCCTACTTCCCGATCGCGTTCCGCTGGGGTTTCCACGCGAAGTACATGTTCATCCCGCAGATTTGGTTCAAGGGCGGCTGGACGAACAACAATATCCCCTACCTCGGGTTCAGCTACAACTTCCTGTACCCGATGCCGGAGATGATCAACTACATTACGCTTGACTACAACTTCGGCTACAGTTTCCTTGAGAACGCGTCGAACATGAACGACGAGCGCGGCCTTGTCATGATGATAAGGGCCTCGGCGGACTTTGGGCGTACGCGCGAGCAGAAGGAGTCGAAGCGGCTCTACAACCAGCTTGTAGTTGCGCCGATGGACGCCTACAACGAGGCCATGCGCCTGTATACGGCCGGCAAGTACTGGGAAGCGTCGTTTGCTTTCGGCAGGCTTATATCAATGTTCCCCAACTTCTTCCTGAACGACAAGGCTGTCTACTATTTGGGCGACAGCTACAAGCAGCTCTATATGAACCAGACCGCCCGCGAGGTGTTTAGGGCGGCGCTTGACGAGTACAGCACGTCGGATATGCGCGCGTACTACCTGTACGGTGTGATGAGCCTCGATTACCGCGAAGAGAACCCCGATGAGGCGATGAGGAACCATTCGTTCATCATCAACCTCTATGCCGAGAGCGAGATCGTGGGCGAGGCCGAGTATCTGGCCGGCGAGATCGCGTTCCAGGCCGGGAACTACGAGGAGGCTAAGAGGCACCTTGAGCTCGTCAAGCGGGATGACCCGTCGTATCTTTACGCCCAGTACACGCTGGCGGTCGTCAATTACGAGACCGGCAGGGAGCAGGCCGCGATTCAGAACTTGAGGACTATCATAGACGATACGACGTCGCGTGCCGCCGACCAGATGCTTCAAAACGCCGCCGCCGTCAAGCTCGGCCACATGTACTTTGAGGCCGGCGACAAACTGCGCAACGCGGTCGAGTCGTACAGCATAGTACCCGAAAATGCCTCCCCGTCCGGTGATGAGGCCCTTTTGGGCATAGCGTGGTCGTGGGCCAAGGCCGGCCAGCCGCAGTTCACGCTGCAAAACGCCGACAAGATTATACGTTTGCACCCTAAGTCGCCGTATGTGCCCGAGGCGTACCTGCTCAGGGGTTACGCGCTGATGCTTTTGAACAGGCACGTTGAGTCGATCCCGGCGTTTGAGCAGTGCGTCAAGGCGGCCGAGGGCAAGTTCCTGACCGACGGCGACGTGAGGGACCGCAAGGTCCAGTTCGACCGCGAGTCCGACACGTTTTTGCCGGTGGCCGACAAGATCAAGCGCAACGCCCTGCGCAAGCCTACGCCCCGCTCGGTTGAGGAGCGGCCGGAGCTTCAGCGCGGGTACGACAAGTTCGCCAAGGAGAACAAGGAGTTCTTCGAGTACAGGATGCTGGCCAAAGCGCACAAAAATTTCCACATGCGCAAGGCGGATATCATTGACGACGCGACCTATGCGCTCGCCCGTGCTACAAGCTTTGTGAAGAGCCGGGGTTTAATGGATGCGCTTCAGGGCACGGGCAGCCAGGATGTCGATGCCGAGCTTCAGCGGCTGCGCGAGCAGATGGAGCAGATGGAATAGCAGCGGTTTTTGCATGGAAATAACTGTTTTATCAGCAATTATAAATTAAGGAGATTGCGGTATGGGTAAAAGGTTGAAGTATGTGTTGATGGCTGTCGTCTTAGGGACGTTATTGGCCGGTTCTGTTATGCCGGTGCCGGCGCAGCAGAAAAAGGCCGCTCCGCAGCAGCAGAAGATGACGAAGGAGCAGATGGAGCGAAGGATCCAGGAGCTCGAGAAGAAGAGAGAGGCTGATTTGAAGGCCCGTCAGCAGACGCTCGATGCCAACCGCCTGAGCGCGGATGACCTGGCCAAGATGATCGCGCCGTACGAGAGGATGCTGGCATCGTGCGCGACCGGCGAGCGCAAGGGCGACCGTTGCGCCGAGGCCATGTTCGAACTGGGCAAGTTCTACTACGATCAGGCCAGAGACGAGTTCATTGTGGCCACCGAGCGCTTCGCCAAGGAGATGGATCAGTATGAGCGCACCGGCCGCGGGGTCAAGCCCGTGCACCCCGTCCCCGACTACTCCAAGTCGCTCGGGATGTACTGGAGGCTCACGCGCGAGTACCCGAACTACCCCAGGCTGCCAGACGCGTTCATCCGTATGGGTACGACCTATCTGGTTGGCGGGCACATCGACACGGCCCGTATCATTTGGGAACAGCTTATCCAGCGTTTCCCACAGAGCCGCCTCGTTTCCATCGCGCACTTTAACCTCGGCGACTTGGCGTTTATGGACAACAACTTCAACCGCGCCTATGACCATTATAAGAAGGTAAAGAGGGATCAGACTCTTCCGACGCAGTGGGAGATGACCCACTTCCGCCGCGGCGAGTGCGCCAACAACCTCGGCGACTTCGACGAGGCCGTCAAAGAGTTCTTCAGTTATGTTGAGGAGTGCGACAAGGGCTCTTTTACACGGAAAGAGTACCGCGAGCAGGCGCTTGAGTATATGGCCAGCGCGTTTGCCGACATGGAGAACGGCGTGCAGGAGGCCACCAAGTTCTTCGCCAAGAACAAGAAGCCCTACGAGGCGCAGGTTATCTATAATATCGGCGCCAAGAACCGTGACCGCGGCCAGTGGGACGCCGCCATCCTCGCCCTTGAGGGCGCTCTGAAGCGGTTCCCGATGTACAGGGACGCCCCGATCGCCCGCCAGCGCCTCATCGAGTGCTATGTGGTTAAGAAGGACCCGAAGGCCAACGAAGAGCGCGAGCGCCTGGTTGACGATTACGGCGCGGGCAGCAAGTGGCACCAGGCCAACGCCAACGAGAAGGTCGTTATCGACCTGGCGAAGACCTCGGTCCGCCGTGCGCTGGGTGATATTGCGCTTTACTACCACGGTCAGGCCCAGCGGACGAAGAACCAGCAAATGTACCAGACGGCCATGAAGCGCTACAACGAGTTTTTCCAGAAGTTTCCCGATGACAAATGGCGCGTTTTCGAGTACAAGTACAACGTCGCTGAAATTTACCAGAATATGGGCGACTGCGAGAAGGCCGCCGAGAACTACAATTACGTGGCGATGCAGGACCTTTCTACGTATCCCCCGTACGTTTCCGATGTTGATACGCTGGGTATGGACGCCGAGGACTTAGAGAAGCTCAGGGCGCAGGCGGGTTCCAAGTCGAACCCGATCGCCATCTCCCAGGAGGACGCCGGTTTCAACACCATCGTAGCTCTTGACAATTGCCGCAAAAAAGAGATAGCCCGCGAGGGTGTGTCCGAAGAGAAGTCTTACGCGCTGCCCTCTACCAAGAAGCTTATTGAGCACTGTATGAATTTCCAGAAGCGCTTCGATAAGAGCCCCAACGCCCCGGAGGTGCTCTATCTGGCCGGTAACATCCACTTTGGAGGCAAGGCGTTCCCGGAGGCTATAATCGCGTTCAAGCAGGTCGTTGACCACTACCCGAATGCGAAGATCACCCCGAACGCGGCCCGTATGCTCGGTAACAGCTATTCCAACAACAACCAGTTCGACCTTGCCATGCAGACGTTCGACAACCTTCTTGCCAAGACCTCGCGCGATGCCAAGGAGTACGACGAGGTTATGGAACTCGCCGCCGGTTCGATGTACCGCCAGGCTGAGAACATGAAGAAGAGCGGCAACATGGCCGGCGCCGCCGACGCTTTCAAGGCGATTGCCGGCAAGTTCAGGGAATCCAAGGTTGCCGCCCAGGGCTGGTTTGAGGCCGGCGTGTGCTATGAGGAGACCAAGGACTATATGCGCGCCGCCCAGACGTTCGAGGATCTGGCCCAGCGCCAGTCTACGGTGCGCGAGGCCGCGTTTATCCGCGCCGCCGAGAACTACAAGAAGGCCAACGAGTGGGAGAGGGCCGCCCAGGTCTACCTGACCGCAGCGAACCAGATCCCCAAGGCGGAGTTCGCCATACCCAGCTTGTCCTCGGCGTCTGAGGCTTACCAGAAGCTGAACCAGTTCGATATGGCCGGCAAGATGTTCGAGCTCATTTTCGAGCGTTACCGCAACGACCCCAAGACGCCTCAGGCGCTCTACAACGCGGGCCTTATCTTCGAAAAGGGCAAGCACTACCACGACGCCATAAAGGTTTACGGGCTCCTTGCCGAGAACTACCCCAGCAGCGAGTTCGCCGGCGAGGCGTTCTTCGCCATCGGTTTGTGCTACGAAAAGCTGGAGCAGTTTAGCGATATGGCCAACTCGTTTACCGACTACGCCGACAAGTATACGAACGACAGGCTCAAGCAGGTGCAGGCGCTCGTAAAGGCGGGTTCCGCCTACTATAAATTGGGCAATGACAAAGATGCCGAGTCCAACTACAATAAGGCTATCAAGATTTTCGAGCAGCACGCCAAGACCGCCGACATCGACCAGGCGAACGTAGCGCAGGCCTACTACGGGCTGGGTGAGATCAGGTACAAGAAGTTTGCGAATATCAAGCTTGACGCCGCTAACGAAAAGGCGATGGCCGCCCGCATGAAGGAGAAGACGGAGGCTATGAAGGAGCCCATAAGGCTGTTTGGCGCGGCGGTTGAGCTTGGCGTTGAGGAGTGGACGATGCGGTCTATGTACATGATCGCCCGCGCGTTCTACGATATGGCCGACGCCGTTGCGAACCAGAAGCTCTTCGGTAACCAGGTTGAGCAGATGGGCGGCAAGATCCGTGTACTGTCGAGCCTTGAAAAATTCTACGATCAGGCTATGGAATACTTCGGCAAAAACATAATGTGGGCGAAGGAGCAGAACCTGACCGGCGAGTACATAGATATGTCGATGCAGGCGATTTTGGAAATGGCGTACAAGAAAGGGTATATCCTTGAGGAGGTCGGCCTTCTGTTCAAGAACTCGCCGGTGCCCCCTATCAGCCGTGATTTCGACGAGGAGATGCGGGAACTCTACGTGATGGAGCTTGAGGAGCGCTATCTGAAGGCCCTCGACGCCGCCATGCCAAAGTATGAGGACGGCATAAGGATGGCTCAGGAGATCGGGATCGCGGAGGGCGAGTGGCTCGACAAGATCAGGGAGCGCCTGCGGACCATCAACCCGGAATCCGAGATGATAGACGCCAAGATTGTGGCGTGGAAGCCGACCCCCAAGCCCAAGCAGTACGACGCCGAGGGCCGGGAGATCGCCCCCCGCCCCAGGGATCCGGAGTTCGAGCGTAACATGCGCCGTATCAAGAACATAATGGATATGAACATCTCCGTTGACGAAAAGATCAGCCAGCTCAACCGTATCAGGGACGAGGCAAAGCGGAACATCGTTCTGGAGCAGGGTAAAATTGAGAGCCTGAAGCACGACACGGGGTCATGATATTATAGATAATAGGGCTGCCGGAGCCGGGCGGGCGGATTTGTCCCGCCCCGGCTTTGGGTGTCTGAAAAATTTTTGAAAATTTTCTTTGCATTATTGGGTGGCGGTATTTTAATTTAGTTATTATCGGTGATTTTTGCCATCGGCGGGTTTGGCGGCCTGGAAGGGGGGCCGGGTGGGGGGAATGGCCGGGAATATTATAGTAATATAAACCATAAACACAAACACACTTAAACAATTAAGTGGAAGGAGTTCTGCCGTATGATGTTGATCAAGTTTGTACAGGAAGGGTTTTTGACTAGTGGAGCCTGGTGTATGTGGATGATTATGGTCCTCCTGGCGCTTGGTATGGGTTTCGTTATTGAGCGTGTTTGGTACCTATATTTCACTTGCGGCTCGGGCAGCGGCACGTTTATGAACGGCGTGTCCAAGTACGTGAAGGCCGGGGAGTTCGACAAGGCGATCAAGTACGCCGCGGCGCAGAAGACCCCCCTTGCCAAGGGCGTGGTGGCCATCCTCCAGAACCGCGGCCGCGGTTCCAAGGCAGTGCAGAAGGCTGTTGACGAGGTATTTTTGACCGAAGCCCCGAAAATCACCCGTAACATCCCCTTCATCCCGACGATCGCCAACATCACGACGCTCGTGGGCCTTATGGGTACGATTTACGGTCTGATGCTCGCTTTCGACGCTATCGCCAACGTCCCCGCCGCCCAGCGCGCCCAGGCGCTCGCTGCCGGTATCTCCATGTCCATGTCGTCCACGCTTTGGGCGCTCCTCGTTGCCGTTCCCCTGCTTCTGGCCCACGGCCTTATCGCCGGTAAGTCAGACGGCGTGATGCAGCAGCTCGACGAGAAGGCGACTAAGCTTATCAACATGGTCGAGGCATAATTAACCCTTTTACGGGAGGATCGGTTTAGATGGCTAACAAGTTAAAAGTTGGTGGTGCCGAGGTTACGGACGTTGACCTGAAGGTTTTTATGAACCTGATGGTCGTGCTTATCCCGATGCTTATCGTCTCCGCGGAGTTCGCCACCGTTGCTATTATCGACATTAAGCTTCCCGAGCAGCGCGGCTCGCAGACGAAGAGCGCGGTGACCGAGCAGCCGTCCGAGGACAAGAGCAACAAGCTCCTCCTCACGGCTATCATCACCGACTCCGTAGTGACGCTGGGCGCCAAGGGCGGTTTTATGCCCAGTCTCTTTTATCAGGAGTTCCACCGCTACATCACAAGGGACGAGCACAAGCTCGATACCCTCATTGAGTACGTGCCGGGCGGAGGGATGCCAAAACACCCCTATTCCGGCAGGGAGCTTACGATACACGAGCGTTTTGAGATCTACCTCTACACGGTGGAGCCCGAGAACCGCAACATCATCAAATGTATGTATACCAGATTTGGTGAGATGCTGACGGATGCCGAGGGCCTCCCGGTCAGAGATGTGAAAGCCGGGGATACGGTTTTCGCCCTGACGAACCCCCGCCGCAGGGTTGTTGTTACGAATCCCGGCGAGTTTGACCTCAAGCCGCTTTCGGCATACGACGAGCTTAAGAACCGTCTTATGAAGATAAAAGAGCGCTATCAGGACGCTGACGACGGTGAGGATATCATCATCGCCGCCGAGAACGAGGTTATTTATGACAAGATCGTCCAGATCATGGACGCGGCGCGTCAGGCCGAGTTCCCGAACATCTCCATCGCGAAGCTGAGGGGGTAACAAATGGGACGCTTTAAGCAGAAAAAACATAACGCGGCGATGAACATCACGTCCCTCATGGACGTGCTGACCATCATGCTCCTGTTCCTGCTCAAGAACTACTC
>WQRV01000048.1 GCA_009786575.1 Chitinispirillia bacterium
CCGGGCCGGTGCGGCCGCGCCGCAGCGTTATCCAGTTGCCGGTCGTACTGACCGGCAGGCCGCCGGTGGCCGAGGTGTGGATGTCTACGTGCGGCAGCGCCTGGCGGCCTATGACCAGATAAGCGCCCCCGCCGACCGTCACATTCTCGAAGTCCCGCACCGTGCCGTCTATATCCGTCGTCAGCGTCTCAAAAAAACGCGCCTCGCCGCCCGGGTTGTACACCTCGATGTAGTTGTCGTTCCCCACGTTCCACATTATCTCGGTGATGATGAGCTCCCCGGTTTCTACGACTGTAGACTCCATGCGTGAGAAGTCGTAGTATCCGGAGGTGACTCCGGGCGCGAACATGGTGACATCGACCGCTATCATGCCGCTGTTCTCCATGAATTGCAGGTCGATGCTGTTGTCGCCGCGGGCGTTGAACGTCAGTTCCCGCGTGGCAATGTGGGTCGTGTCGCCGCCAACGGCGACGATGGCTACCCGCAGCACGCCCGCGGTTTCGTGCGGGATGTTGTCGAGGCTCATGAACGTGCGCGCCGCCCGGCTTACCGTGCCGGCAGCGACTACCGTACCGTCAAGCGCGGTGAAGCTCGCACACACGGAACCTACTGCCGTAGACAGCCCCGCGAACTGCAGGTAAATCGACCCCGCCGCCGGAATGAGCGTGGCAACGACCGGCGTAACGGACGCGGCCTCGATGCTCACCGTGCGGTACTCTAACGAGTCGATGTGCGTCACGCCGCCGGCCTTGTCAACCGCCCAAACCGTGACATGCCGGTTCTTGCCTATAGGCACCCTGGCGATGGTCTCGGTTAACGAGGGCCTTGATAAATCGAGCTTGCCGCTCTCGAACCTCGCAGGCGAGAGCCCGTCGCCGCTGACCTCGATCACCAATTTGTCGGCAATGGTGGCCAAAACCGCCGACTGCCCGGCCACCTTGGCCTGAGACGGCGTGAGGTTGACGACGCGGGCGCGGATCTCAATCGTCCCGTACTCCTCCGGCCCGGCAGGGTCGGCATTTTGGGTACAGGAGACGAACGCCGCCACCGCCATCAACGCACACAACAAAGCGCCGCGGATGCTACGGATGCCGCGAATACCGAAAACATGCCGGATACTGCCGGCGCAGCTGACTTTTTGGCCATGGCGATGCCGCGGCCCTAAAACAGGCGTACGCATAGAGCGCCTCCTTAGAGGTTAATGTTTTTTTTGAAAATGGTACGGCAGTCTTCCAAGTGGTAAACCGAGAAAATGCGGCAGAGAGCGCGGCGCGTGTTACCGGAGAGGGCCGCTATCGGTCCGGGGTACGCCTCCGCAATAGTAATATAATTGATCCGCATTCAAAACGCAAGGTTTTTTTTATTTTTTTTCGGCCCCTATTTCACCAGTTTCAAAAACCGCGACGGGGCGAAATTCATCGCGCGGCCGTAGAATGGTTTTTGAGAAACGGGGACGAAGTACAGGAACCGCTGGGCCCTCGTCACGCCCACGTAGAACAGGCGCAGCTCCTCGTCTACATCGCAGGCCGCGTCGATTTTTACTTTGGGTTTGGGGCTGACTATTGCCTTGAGTAAACCGGCCCATGTGTCAATCCGCGACTCTTTGGGAATTTTGTAGTGCGGGAAGACGCCCTCCTCAAGGTCGCATAAGAATACTGCCGGGTACTCTAACCCCTTGCTCGCGTGGACCGTCAAAAATTGCGGCAGGTCTTCGGGCGGCACCCCCATCTCCTTATAATGGTTAGCGGCAGAAGTGAGCGTATCGTTTATCCTGAACAGCACCGCCATTGTGCCGATGGGAATATTCTCGCGCTTTTGGATGAAACGCGCCTTGCCGAGGATCCACTCCAATGCCTGCGCCTGCGTGCCGAAGCGCATCGTCTGCGGTTTTTTGCATCCTGTAGGGAGCGTTGACAGGCCGGTAATCAATGTTTTGCGGTACTCCGCCGGTTTGTCTGCCCACAACCTGTTCGCGCAGTTTAATATCGCCGGGATGCTCCTGTAGTTGATCTGCAATTTGACAATCCGGGCATCCCTGAACCTCGTTGTGAAATTCATTATCGGCCTGATGTCGGCGCCACGAAAGCCGTATATCGCCTGATCATCATCACCCACCGCGTAGAGCGTAGCGCCGGACGCCAGCATTATGTCAAGCAAATCTATTTGCGTTGGATTGGTGTCCTGAAATTCGTCTACGAGGACGGCGTCGTATCTATCGGAGTACGCTTTTGCTGCACGGGGGTGTTCCTGAAACAGTTTCAGGCATCCCTCTATGAGATCCGAAAAGTCCCATAATCCACGCGCCCTGCGCAGCCCGGCAAAATCGTTCTCAATCTGCGTTAACAGTTTGACATCCTCATCGTCCCACTTCTTAACGGCTTTTTCGCGGAATGACGACAGCAGGTTCAGCGCGCCGTCGATCTCCGTCAATCCCATGCGCAGCGTTTTTCGGATTGACGTATTGGTGGCTTGCGCCAACAGTTCGTACCGCTGCCGCGCGTCAAGCAGCTTCGCGTTGCCGTCAAAGCCGATCCTGCTGAAATTGCGCGCCCCCTCGAACCTCTCCTGCAGTACCCGCAGGGCGAACGCGTGGAATGTGGTAACGAGCGGCGCGTTGGCCCCTCCGCACGACGGGTCTAATTTCTCTAACCGGTGCGCCATCTCTTCTGCGGCCTTGCGGGAGAACGTGAGGGCGCAGATGCGTTTTGTGCAGATGCCCGACCGCGCCAGATATACTATGCGCCGCGTAAGCACCGCTGTCTTCCCGCACCCCGCGCCGGCAAGCACGAGGAGCGATCCCCGGTTAGGCGCGGTTACGGCTGTAAACTGCTCCGGATTTAAATTGGATAACAAATCGGCGTTATCGGCCATAGGTCCCCCTTTCGCGTCTTTTGGAGACGCGCAAAAGATTTGGCGGACCTGTCTGCTGCGAACACGGCACCCGTCAGGATGCCTTCGCCCGTCAATACGATGTTTATTACTTCTTCTTTTTCTTCGTCTGCTTGGACTGCGACGCCGGGGCTGCGGAGATCAGCGGCAATATCCCCTTCCTCCACACCACGAACTTGTGCCCGGCCGATTTCTTCGTCTTTGCGTTGAAACCCGCTTCATAGTCCCTCTCGTAAATCTCATCCGTACCGTTCTGCGACAGCACTACCACGTCCTTGCGGTCCTTGTAGTGCTGGTTGTTGAACGTGAAGCGCTCTATGAACTGCCCTTTCTCGGTGAACACCACCACCTCGGCCCAGTCTTGCAGGTCTACGCGCACGTAGACGTTTTTCGCCTTGCTCTGCCCGAGCACCCACGAGCAGGCCACTATGTCGCCGAAGCCGTAGTCGAGGTTGGAGAGCGCCAGGTCCAGGCCGGTGCGGTTGAGCGAGATGCCGTAGGGGCACCATATCGTGGGCAGTTTGGAGATGGAGTCCTGTATCGCGCCCACATCCTTGGGCATGGTGGGAACCACGCGCGCCGATTTCCTCTTGAGCTCGTTGTCGGGCAGGCGGTGCACTTTTACGTAGAAGCCGTCTTTGGCCAGCCCGTCCATGTCGAGCAGTTCCGGCACGCCCTGATCGTTCTTTGACAGCACCTCCGGCACTACTCCCCGGCGCGCTGCCTCCGAGCAGTCTATCTTGATGGGCAGGAAGGTACGGCGGCTCTCCCTGTCGAAGGCGTCGCCGAAAGCCGGGGCCACGGGAGACGGCAGGAACCGCTCAAAACTCCTCTTGTAAACCTCAAGCGTCTTCCACTCCCACTTTATCGAACCGTAAAATATGTCGCCGAACGCATCTACCGCGGGGACGAAGACGTGCGTGCCGGGCCGCCGCACCGTAAAGATAGTCTTGATGTCGAGCCGCTCCTGCAAAACAGCGTTCGATATCTCCTGCTTCAAAAGCTGGCTGCAGTAGAGCACGTTGCCGGCCTGGTCGCAGAGGACTATCGTCTGGTAGTAGTCATCTTCCTTGGTGTCGGTAACGGCGTGGACGCCGATGTAATACCAGCGGCCCTCCCTCTGGAATACGCCGATGGGCTCGATGAGTTTTATCGGGATGTCACAGTTACCGCCGCTCTCCTTGACGCGCAGACCCGGGAAGAACGACGTGAACTGGCCGTCGGTCTCCATAATAATGGGCGACGTAAAAGCGAAGAACATATCGAGGCTCCACCACTTGCTGCCGCCGTTTACCGCCGTGAACCCGGCGAGGTGCGGCTGCAAAAATACCTTGCGGCCGGGATCCTCGGTCGTGCCGCTGCGGAAGATGTTGAGCGGTTCGGAGGTTTTGATGCCCCTGAACATATCCCTGAACTGCTCAAGCTCGGCCGCCGGGATCTTTTCGAGCCCCTTCTTGTTCAGCCTCTTGCGGAAAACCTGCACGGAGTCATTTTTGGGGTGACCGGTATAAAAAATTATCGTCTCGCTGTCGAACGGGTACGCCAGATACACAGGCGGCTTGCCGGACGCAACGGCCTTGACGTTATCCTTTACGAGCGAAAACTCCTCGAGCAGCTTGCCGTGCATGTTGTAAAGCGCGTAGCCGGTTTTCGAGTGAAAGAGCATAGTGTTGTTGGCCATGAAGACCGGGCCGGCCAGCGAGTTGCGGATGTCGTCGGTCCAGTTGGCGTGAAAAACGCTTGCCGAATCATCCGACAGGGTGATAGTAAACAGGAGCGAGTCGTGGGCTGCAGGCTGGGAGGCCCGGGACGGCAAAACCGCCGCCAGCGTCAACAGCAGCGCCGGCGCTAATATCTTCAGTATTCTTTGCATAACGGCCACAGTTCCTTGTTCAGACAGTTACAGATTCACCGGTTAAATATTATACCTGCGCCGGGGCGCAGCATCACGGCTGTCGTGCAGCTGCGCCCCGGCGCGGGTATAATATTTAACAGCTTCTTCAATAATCCGGCTCATACACCCTAATATACATCATCCCACCAGGAAAATCATCTTAATTTTACGAAATCATCCCCTCAAACTCCTGTTCGCTTATCACCTTAACCCCCAGCGCCTCCGCCTTATCCAATTTGGACCCCGCCTCCGCCCCCGCCAGCACGAAACCGGTCTTTTTGCTCACTCCCGACATCACCTTGCCACCCTCGCGCATGATCAGCTCAGCCGCCCGCTCGCGCGTGTACCTCTCAAGCGTCCCCGTAAGCACGAATGTCTTGCCGGTTAACCGCCCTTCCGCGCCGGAATGGCCCTTAGTCCCCTTCAGGTTGAGCCCCGCCGCCCGCAGCCGCTCCGCCATCTCCCGGTTCTCAGCCCTGTCGAAGAAAAGCCTTACGCTCTGCGCCATTATTGAGCCTACGCCCTCTATCTTCTCAAGCTCCGCCGCCGGCACGCTGTAAAGGTCCGACAGGTCGTCCACAAAAGCGGCGAGGTCCCTGGCCGCCTTCTGGCCTATCATCCGTATCCCCAGCCCGTTTATCAGTTTATCGAGCGGGCGGGACTTGGACTCGTTTATCGCGGCTACGATGTTCGCCGCCGACTTCTCCGCAAAACGGTCGAGGGCGGCAAGTTTCTCTTCAGTCAAGTCGTACAGGTCAGCCGCGTCCCTGATTAGCCCTGTATCCAAAAGCTGCTTGATGACCGCCGGCCCCATCCCCTTCACATCCATAGCGCCCCTGGCCGCAAAGTGCTCAAGCGATGCGAACAGCTGGTCGGGGCAGGAGAGGCTCAGGCAGCGCAGAGCCACCTCGCCCTCAAGTTTCGCCAGAAGCGACCCGCACGACGGGCACTCGCGCGGAGGCACGAACGCCGCGCTGCCCGCCGGGCGCTGCTTTGTATCAACCTGTATAACCTTGGGGATAATCTCGCCGCTCTTCTCAATCTCCACCGTATCGCCCAGCCGCACGTCTAACCGCGCTATCTCATCATAGTTGTGCAGCGTAGCGTTCTTTATCGTAGTACCGGCCAAAAATACCGGGCGCAGGCGGGCTACGGGGGTAACTACGCCCGTCCGGCCCACGCCCGCGTCTATGCCCTCTATCACCGTAAACGCTTTCTCCGGCGGGTACTTGTACGCTATCACCCAGCGCGGGGATTTCGCGGTCGCCCCAAGCCTGTTCTGCTGGTCGAAAGAGTCTACCTTGATAACGACCCCGTCTACGGGGAACGGCAGGCCGTAGCGCTTAGACTCCCACTCGCTGCAAAAACCGAGAATAGCGCCCACATCCGCCAACAAGCCGGAGTGGTTGACAACAGGAAACCCAAGCTTCGCAAGAAATTCCGCGTTGCCGTGCAGGCTCTTCGTTCTCTTGTCATCCCCCGACAGCAGAAAATACGCGGCAAAACTCAAACTCCTCTTAGCGACTTCCGACGGATCCATCAGCTTGAGCGTCCCCGCCGTTGTGTTCCTCGGGTTCTGCATAGGCTTCTGGCCGGCCTCGGTGAGCGCGGCGTTTAGTGATGTGAAGTTCTCGAACGTCATGTAAATCTCGCCGCGGACCTCGAAGTTTTCCTTATATTTCACGGTATGCGGTATAGACTTTATCGTTCTTACATTGGCGGTAACGTCGTCGCCCGTTACGCCGTTGCCCCGCGTTACCGCCCGCACCATCCGCCCGCCCTCGTAGATAACGGAACACGCCACGCCGTCCATCTTGAGCTCGCCCATAAAGCGGATGTCGGAGCCGCTTATATCCTCGTCCGCAAGCATCTTCCCAACGCGCGCCACCCACTCCGACACGTCCTCCGCTGAGTATGTGTTGTCTATGCTCATCATGGGAACGCTGTGCCTGACTTTGGGGAATGACTTCGTGAGGTCGCTGCCTATCTTTTGCGTTGGGGAGTTAGGCGACGCGTATTCGGGGTAGATTTTTTCGAGGTTGACGAGCTCGGCGAGGAGGCCGTCGTACTCCCTGTCGCTGACCAAAGACTCGGCGCGGCCGTAGTAGGCGGCGTTGTATTGGTTGATCAGGCCGCGCAGTTCGGTTATTCTATGCTCAAACACGCTGCAATCACCCGAATTGTTCGTGCGCGAGAGCTCCGGCCCCCATCACTCCGGCGTCTTCACCCATTTGCGCCGGAACTATTTCGCAGCGTTCGAAGATTGCCGGCCAGCAGTGGCGGGCGGCGTAGGACTTTACCGTTTCGAGGATCACGTCGCCGGCCATCATCACCCCTCCGCCCAGAACTACCCTGTCGGGAGAGAGGGCGTTTATCATTACCCCTACGGCGCGGCCGAGCATGTCGCAGGCGCGGTTGTGAACTTTAAGCGCTACGGGGTCGGCCTTCGCCACGTACTCGTAGATCATCTTGCTGGTTACCTCAACGGGATTTTTGCGGACTAAGCTCACAAACTCCGTCAACTCGCCGTCCCCCGCGCCAGCCGCCATCTCTACCGCCATGTTTACAATCCCCGTTGCCGAGGCGTAGCGCTCCACGCACCCCTTCTGGCCGCACGTGCACGGTATGCCGCCGGTCTCTACCACAATGTGGCCAACCTCGCCGGCCATGCCGTGCGTCCCCTTGTATAGCTTGCCGTCGGTAACTATGCCGCCGCCCACACCCGTGCCTAAGGCGAAACAGACAAGATTCTTCACGCCCCTGCCGGCACCGAACATAAGCTCGGCCAGCGCTACCGCGGTAACATCGTTGGCCGCGCTTACGCCCAGCCCGAACCGCTTTGTTATCGGGCCGTAGAGCTGCGTCCCCTTCCAGCCCGGCAGGTTTTCAGCGCCGCCGAGGATGGTCCCGTCGCTGCCCACAAATCCGGGTGTGCCTATCCCCACGCCGATAAACGACGACGACGGGCGGCCGCTGTCTTCGATAAGCTCACTTATGAGCCCCAGAATGTTGTCGAGCACCTGCTGGCCGCCCTTGTGCGCCTCGGTAGGAACCCGCGTTACCACCCCCTCAATGCCTCTCTCGCCTATAATGGCGCCCTTGATCGCCGTCCCGCCCAGGTCTATGCCTATCGCCGATTTCTGCATACCGCTGATCCCCCGTATATGTTTTGTGCCGATACTGTATTAATGAAAAGCGGGCGGCCGAAGACGGCCGCCCCATGATACCCCATTACTCAACGGCAGGGCGCGGTTTGCCGCGCCCCGGCGCACTTGTTTACCTCTTGCCGCGGATGAAGCCGATAGGCCGCGACATCGTATAAGGCCGCGCCTTCTCACCCATACCGTCGATGCTGTTCTCACCGGTCACCACCGCGTTACACTTGATCCGCAAAAGATACGTGCCCGTGCCGGCCATGCGGCCCTTGCTGTTGTAGCCGTCCCAGCTAAACGACAGCAGATTGCTCTCCTGCATCTCCTTTTTAAAAACTACGTTGCCCATGTTGTTGAATATCTGGACCGTGGCGTCGATGTGCACCGTAGCGCCCTTCGCGCCGGGCGTGAGGGTAACCCTCGTAGGGGAACCGCCGCTCCTGGCCGGGTTGCTCGCCATATCAACCTTCCACCTGAGCGGGCCGCGCTCTATCTTGAGCGGCTGCCGCTTGTTGTTGGCCTGATCCTGCACATTAGGCTGCGGCACCGCGGCGTCCGACACACCCGCAGTAGGATTGATGTAAACCCAATCGCCGGTGGCAGGGAACTGGGCAGACGGAATATCCACGGCTACTACATACGACACCCGGTAGTACACCGTGCCGTTAACGGTCACTGTGCCTATCTGCGGATCTCTGAGCGTCGGTATAAGCGTGCCGCCCGTCCCGTCCCGCACTATGATTACCGGGTTCGCCGCCCCGTTGAGAATGACATCCGGGACCGTCTCGCTGAAAACCAGCACCAGCGTGTCGGGTGCGTCCGGGTCGCCCTCGTTCTCGCCCACCGCACCTACCTTAAGCCTCACCGTATCGGCAAGCACCGGCCTCGCCCTGTCTATGATAGATGTCTGGGGCATCAATTCCCCCCAATCGGCTACCAACGGATTAGAGCCGAACTGAATCCTGAGCCCGGTACACGCACCGCTCGTCATGATGACATTCTGGTACCATGGCACTTTGGAGAGGTCAAACCTTATAGTCTTGTTGGTGGGATCGCCGGGATCCATCGATATAAAACCGGATGGGTCGGCCGGTACTACGACCTGCTCGTTCCGGTTGCTGCCGAATGTGAAGGTTGCGCCGGAGAACCACGCGATGTCTACCGCCTTGTTGAAGCTTATATAGGCGTATTCGAGCGTGCCCGTATTGTCGGCGCTCGTGTAGTAGCCGCCCGTTATGCCCGGCGGCGTGGGCCTCTCTATCAGCTGCACCCAGCGGTTGTTCACGTGCGGGGCGTTGCCGGCCCTGTCCGCAACGGTAAGGGCTGCCGGGTTTATCCTGATCCAGTCGCCCACTGCCGGAACCTGCGAGGCCGGAGCCAGTACCAATTTGTAACTGTTGGGCGCAGACACGTCCAAAATCGCGGCGGCGATGTTCAGCGCCGTCCCGCCGGCCGCGGGGGTATTCGGCGTGGTTGTGTAAAACACCGTGTTGGCCCCCTCAAGCGGCATGGGAGCGGGAGGGCCCGGGTCAAACATCTGCTCCGACAACTGCACTATCAGCGTGTCGGCCGTAACGCCGGGGTCCAAATTCTCAACTATCATCGGACTCATCCTGCCCGGAACCTCCGCGCCGTCGGCTATGATTATGCCGATCCCGTCGAGCACCTCAATATATTCGTTCCCCGCATCGGCAAGCAGGCCGCCGTAGAGCGTAAGCAGGCCCATGCCGTTGTTGGCGGAGATGTTGGTGAACCCGGACGGAAGCAGCGACCCCTGCGGCGCGGTCGCAGCGCCCCTGAAGTCTATCCTTACTACGGAGTCGTTCACCGCCGAAATCATGCCCGCGCCAACCGTAGCGCCGGGGTCGGCAACCGTAGGCCACTTCAGCATCGCCGACTTGGGCAGCAGTTCGGGCGAGTCTATGAAACTGGAACGGTCCATCGCATAGTACACATACACAGAGTCAGGGCGGCCATTGCCGTCGCCGAAGACTATAGAGTTGTAAACATCAGACGTAGGCACCTCAAACGATATGTCACTGCGGTCGCCCGGCTGTATGCCGTTGTCCTGCACAGCGCAGCCCGCCTGCATCATGGTCACAATGAGTGTGGCGTCTATAATCGGAGTCTGCAAACCGGGCGCCGTGCTCAGCCATAACGACGCCACGCCGTTTGTCATGGTAAACGTAGTCTGAGAAGCGCCGTTCGGCGCGGTGGCCATCACCAAACCCAGTACCGGTTCCACCGATACGCAGCCGTTCTTCGAGGTCATCACCGTATCCGGCGAAACTGCCTTAATAGTTACCTTGAACCAGTCGCCGGTCACACCCTTTATCCCAACATCAGGATTGTAATAAGTATTCCACGCCGGGCCGCCGCTGCCGGTGTCGGCGTAGAACACCAAAAGCCTGTCGAGCGTACGGCCCACCCTAAGCGCACCGATGTCGGTCTTGTCCCCGCCGCCGGGTAAGGTGATGGTAGCCTTCATGTCGAAAGTATTGCCGGGCTGGCCGTTCGTCACCCGTGCGGTGAACGTGGCCCTGCCGGTAGACGAAGCGGTCTGGGCGGTCTTAACCGCAAGAGTAGCACCCGGAGCGCCGATGTCGCCGATATTGGGGTGCTCAGGATTTACGGTTACGGTCACAGCCTGGTCAACCGCGTTGCCGAACCTGTCCTGCACCTCAATCAAAACCTCGAAGTCCGCCCCGCGGTTTATAATTTGCGCCTGAGTGCCGGGCGGCAGCTGGGATTTGGGAATGGGCGAGATAAAGACGACCCGGTCCGGGTCACCCGGACGGACGCGGATGTCGTTGCTGCCGAGGAACACGAGCTCGCCTATGCGCCCGGCGCCCATTATTACCTCTTCACCGGCTTTTGTGAACATTACCTGATATATCTTTCCGCCCGGCAGCGTCAAGTTGTTGTCGGCCGTGAGCGGCAGGTTAGGCCCGTTGCCCGCAACCCCCGTAGGGCAGCCCCCCATACAGGTCATAAACGCCGTAGCGTCGGAAATGAGGTTGTAGGTTACTTCGTTTAAAATACCGGCCGTCAGTGTGGCGCTCGTAGGCGTAACGCGCAGCCTGTACGTCTCACCGGCCCTTACCTCTTTAAGCGGCGTACCCATGGTGCCGGTGGCGGGGAACACCTCGAAGGTGAGGAAGTTCTGGAGCGTGCGGTACGGCAGGAAACCCACGTCGGTAGCAACAAGATCGCCCTTCGCATCTGTACCCTCTATCACCATCTCGAAGAATCCGTAGGTTTGGCCGGCGCCGGCAACCGCCGGGACACTTACGGTAAGCCTGTTGTTGCCGCCTACGTTCAGAGTAGCGTTGGCAATCGCCGGCTGCGTTAAGTCTATATTGCGGATGGACGCTGCCGGCAGCGTGGCATCTGTACCGCCCCAGTTGCCGGTAACATCCGGCAGCGGCGATACCCAGCGCATGAACTTTATTTTGGGGTTGTTGAGCTCGCCCTGGTCAAGCGTAATGTAGAAGGCGGCAGTAGCGGTTGTGCTCGAACCCGACCCGTTGATGAGCACTACGTTAGACGGCTTGATGCGGGCCACCGTAGCAGGCGGGCGGCCGGTTGAAGGTATCGCGCCGATGTCGGCGATCTTGCCGTCGGAGTTGCGTATGCCAATGGCGGGCCAGCCCTGGTTTTGCAAAAATTCTCTGACTAAATCGCCGGGGACGCCCGTCGCGGTCCATTTGGGCCTGAGGAAATCAGCCGACGCGGGGTCGGTAGATACAAACAGGTCTTCGGTACCGTCAACCGACCTGGAAGTCTCGAGCCAGCGCAGGTTGGCGGCCGCCGGAAAGGTCGCGTTTGAGAGTAACCCGCCTTGGGCCTTGAACTCGGTGGTCGTGGCGGTTCCCGTAACAGGGGGCAGGCAGTCAACCGTCGTAGTGCCGCTTGGGGGCTCGGGGAAACTGTTATATATCCTGACCTGGGTAATGCCCATTATGTTCTGCCCGTGGATCTGCGGGTTTAGGGTCACGTCGCGGCAGCCGGAAACGTACCGGGTCTCGGCCTTAAGCTCGGCGATAGCGGAATAGACGCTGTTGTTCGTCCTGTTGGGGAAGTAGCGGTCCATGAGCTGGCCGTCTATGTTGTTAAACGGCGCCGATATGGTCACGGTAGACCTGCGGCCATATATGTTGTTGAATATGAGGTGCGGCGCACCAACCTGCCAGTCGCCGAAAAATATGGCGTAATTGTCGAAGAATGTGTTGTTGTAGATAGCGAGGGGCGAGTAGATCATATCCTTAAAGAGAAACGCGCCGCACATGCGATTGCCCGGGTCGGGAAGAGCGGCGAGCGCGGTCATGGTCGCGGGCCTGTGGTAGTTGCTGTAAACAAGATTGTAACGGACGGAAGAGCCAAGGTCCCATGCCGACTCGAAGAAGAACGCCAGCGAATTGCCGTAAACCCTGTTGTACTCTATGAGGTGGCCGCCGACCTGGCCGAACTTGGACATCGGGATAGTGTTGTCGTTGTCGCCGGGGTTCTGGTTGCCGTAAACGCCGCCGGTATTTCGGTCCTTGACGTTCACTCCGAAGTAGGCGTTCTTTATCTCGCAGTTCTTGATAGTCACGTTGCTTGAAATGGCCAGGGTTATAGCCGCGTTGCCGTGGAAGAGCGGGTGCCGCTGCTCCCAAATGGAGCCGTAGCCGAACGGGGCCGCACCGTCGCCGTCTATGATGATCCCGTCAATCGTAACACCCTGCGCACGCAGAACCCGCAGCGCGCCGCACGTTTCGAAGTTGCCGGACGTACCCACCGTCTCACCCTGAACCAGCGACTCCTGATATGTCTTGGGGCTCTGGTTTGCCCTATCCTGCCATTTAATAGTAGGCTTGAACCCGGCCCGCGCCCGCAGGGTGATCCCGTTCTTGCCGCCTGTAACGCCGGGCCACGGGCAGTTCTCCAAACCGTAGATCGTTACCTGTTCGGCGTAGATCTCGCTGTCTTGAATCTCAATGATCTGCCCCGGCTGCGCCGCATTGACGGCAGCCTGGATGGTGCGGAACATGCCGGCCTCTTCGCCGCTGCCGGACTTGGTAACGGTGAGGTCGGCGGGACGCTGCTGGGCGAACGCTGCGCCGGCAAGCAACATAAACGACATAAATAACGGTATTTTCTTGAACGACATAAGATAACCCCCCATTAAACGGATAATTTAGGCTAATTTAAGCATAGGTATATATAATATATGTATTTTCCGTCAAAAACGCAAATAAAAAATTTCCAAAATTCCAAATTTATGCCTGCCGGGGTATAGGGGGTGATTTGCGCGGTTAACGGGCCAAAAAAAAGGCGGGCCTTCCGGCCCGCCCGCTTGCGTTTACTTCTTACCCCGCACAAACCCTATGGGCCTCTGCACCGTATACGGCTGCGCCCACATTTCAACGCCGCCGTCATCCTTGAGCACCCTTGCGTTGCACCTTATCCTCATGAGGTAGGTGCCGGTGCCAACCATGCGGCCCTTGTCGTTGTGGCCGTTCCATAAGAACTGGATTGAGTCCTGCACATCCTTCATCTCCTGCGTGAGGACCACATTTCCCATGTTGTTGTAGAGCCTGATCGTTGCGTCGATCTGCACCGTAGCGCCCTTCGCGCCGGGTTTGAGGTCAACTTTGGTCTGGCTGCCGCTCCTGAACGGGTTGTTAGACATACCGAGCTTCCACCTGAGCGGGCCGCGCTCTATCTTGAGCGGCTGGCGCACGTTGTCGGGCTGGTCCTGGATATTGGGCGGAATCATATTGTCGAGTATGTTCGCCGCCGGGTTAATGTAAACCCGGTCGCCGCTGGACGGGAACGTGGCGAAGCGGTATCCGGGGTCGATAATGTAGGTTACCTGCGAATACGCGTTGCCTTTAATGGTAACGGTGGATATCTGCGGCTCGCCCAGTTGAGGGATGGCCGTAGAAGTGCTAAGCGCTATAATTACCGGGAACGCCACTGCCTGCAGCTGGTTCGGCGGTATCTCTTCGCTGAAGACCAGCACCAGCGTGTCGGGGGCATCGGGGTCGCCCTCGTTTTCGCCCATTGCGCCTACCTTAAGCCTTACCGTATCGGCAAGCACCGGCCTCGCCCTGTCTTCGAGCGGGTAGGGGTCAATGGCGTCCCAGCCGGATACATCCTGGTTTGCCGTACTGAAGCTGATGGAAACCCTTATATCGCCGCTGGTTTTGATGACATTTTTGTAACCCGCTACCTCGGATAGGCTGACCCTTATTGTGTTGGGGTCGCCGGAAACCGTCGCCAGAAGGCCGGTCGGGTCGGCGGGTATGGTGATCTTGTCATTCGCGCCGGTGCTGAAGCTGAAGGTAGCGCCGGAGAACCACATCAGGTTCACCGGTTTGTTGAATGTTATGTAGGCGTAGTTCAGGTTGCCCGTGTTGTCGGCGCTTGTGTAGTAGCCGCTGCGAATGCCCGGCGGCGTAGGCCGTTCGGTTATCTGCACCCAGCGGTTGGCGATGTGCACCCTGTTGCCGAACCTGTCGAGCACGGGCGAGGCCGGGTTGAGCCGCAGCCAGTTGCCTTCGGCGGGAACCGGGGAGTTAGGGGCCAGCGCCAGCTTGTACCCGTTCGCGTCGAATTGGGCGTGGGCAACATTTATTACCGTGCCGCCGGTTGCCGGGTAAACAAGCGGGTTGGGGTCGGTAGTGTAGAGGAACGTGTTCAAGCCCTCAAGAGGCATGGGTGCGTTCGGGTCGTCGTTAAACTGCTCCGAGAACTGCACTATCAGCGTATCGGGCGTACGGGCGCCGGGCGGGCTCAGGTTCTCCACTATGATCGGGTTGACCCTGCCCGGTATCATATCGCCGGAGTAGCCGGCGATGATTATGCCTGTGCCGTCGAGCACGTCAAACTCGCCGTCTACGACGCTGCTGCCCTTGCTGCCGCCGTAAACCGTCACCAACCCCCTGCCGTTGTTGGCGGTATTGGTGTAGCCGGTGGGGAACTGCGCCGTACCGGCGGCGCCCAGAATTACCTTTAAGGTAGAGTCGTTCACCGCCGCCACCGAGCCGGCCGCGGCGCGGCGGACAATAACCCCGGGGTCGGCGGCCGTCGGCCACTTAACCATTACCGAGTCGGGGAACGCAACGGCGTTCTGGCCTATAAACGAGGAGCCGCCCATAGCGTATACAAGATACACCGAGTCGGGCCGGCCGTGGCCGTCGCCGAATATGACCGCGTTACGGACGTCCGTGCTGGGCACCCTGAATGATATGTCGGGACGGCTGCCGCTGCGGACGCCGTTGTCGGCGGCGCCGCCGCAGGTCAAATGCAGGTTGACGTTAATGCTGGCGTCGGTAATGCTGGCCGTGAGGCCCGGCGCCGTACTGATCCAGAAGGTTGCCACGCCGGCCGTCATCGTAAAGCTGTTGGCAGACGCGCCGCCCGATGTGGCGGACGCCACGATACCGTCATTGTCGAACTCCACCTGCACGCAGCCGCCCTTCGAGGTCATAACCGTGTCCGTCGATACCGCCTTAACGGTTACCTGAACCCAGTCGCCGGCCGTAGCGCTTATACCAATGTCGGGGTCGTAGTAATCCCGCCATGCTTTTCCGGAGCCTACGTCCGAGTAGAACGGCTGGAGGAAGTCGTTTACGCGGCTGACGCGCAGCGCGCCTACGTCGGTCGCGTTGTTGGATTCAAGCGTTGCCGTCATATTGAAGATCTGGCCGGGCGTGCCGTTGGTCACACGGGCGGCAAACGTGGCAATGCCGGTAGACGCATCGCACTGGACGCGCTTGGTAGCAATGTTGCCGGGAGCGCCGGCATCGCCTATAGCGGCGTCGTCGGAGACTATGGAAACCCACACCTGCCGGTCAACCGCGTTGCCGTACCTGTCCTGCACCTGCACGGTGGCCTCGAAATCGCCGCCGCGGTAGATAACCTCAGGCTGCGTGCCGGCAGGCAGCTGAGATTTGGGTATCGGCTTTATCCACGCCACCTTGGCGGGGTCGCCGGGCCTTACGTTGATGGTCTCGATGCCGAGGAACGACAGGCGCTGGCTGCCCGACGTGTAAAGCCCCGCGGAACGGATCGTTTCCTCTCCCGCTTTGGTGAATATGACCTCGTAGATTTTGCCGCCCACCTGAATGTTGACATCCGCCGTCAGCAGCTTGTCGTTGTCGGCGTTAACCGGCGCGGCTGTCGGGCAGTTTGCGCTTTTGCAGAGCATTTGCGCCGTGGGGCCGGACGTGAGCTCATACGTTACCTCGTTGAGGATGTTTGTAAACGCCGTGCCGCTGCGGTGAGTCGGCCTGACACGCAGCTGGTACGTCTGGCCCGCTATCACCTCGGTGAGCCTGTTGGCGTCGGTAGGGGTAACGCCGGTAGGGTGCACCGTGATATTCATGATGTACTCAAGCTGGCGGTAGGGCAGAAACGCCACATCGGTGGTAACATCATTGCCGGTAGCTTCGTCCTTGCCCGTAAGTGCGATCTCGAAAAAGCCATACGGGGAATTGGTGGTGTTGGCCGGAATCGTAAACGAGAATTCGTTGCGTCCGTATTGTCTTACGCCCGCGGGGTTCGGAATCGTTGTAATGGCGTTGGCCGGTATCATCTGAAAGGAGTTTACCCAGTCGTTCTTTGCGGTACAGTGCGGCTTTTCCGCCGCGTTCCAGGTCTCACCGCAATTGTTTTGGGGGACAGGCGCGATCCAGCGCAAAAACGAGACCCTGGGTTCGAGTATGGTACCCTGGTACTGGTCAAGCCTTACGATGGCGGTGGCGGTGTTACCGTTTAGCATTACTACTGTGAGGGGCCTTATCCTCGCGAGGGTCCTCTGCTGCACGCCGGTAGACGGTATGGCGCCGAGGTCGGCCTGCTTGCCGTCGCTATTGCGGATGCCTACGGACTGCCAGCCCATATTCAATATATGGTCTTTAACCTGCTGGTTGTCCCAGTCGGGAACCAGAAAGTCCGGTGAGGTCTCAGTCATAGACTTGAAGAGGTGCGGCAAGTTGGAGCCGTAGCCGTCTACCTGAAGCCACTTGATATTGGCGCCTGCGGGAATAGGCAGTTCGCCGGGCTGCGAACCGTTGCGGAGGCCCGAAATCACTGAACCCGGCCGTACCAGATTCGTCTGAATTGTTTGGGAGGTGTTGTTACAGTTCGTCAAGTTAACATTTGTCGCCGTGGGGCCGGCCATCTCCCGCATCTGGACGTTCGTCACCCAGCACCCCCCCGGAGCGGTGGCCGCGTTCTGCGTACAGTTGCGGTCGGGCTGGCACTGCACGTCAACACGCTCGGTAGCCGAGAAGGTATTGTTGTGCATGCGGTTGGGGAACCTGCCGTCTATGGTCATGTAGGCCGACGGGTTATTATCCGGGTTGGAGCGGCTGAGTATATTATTGAATATAAGGTGCTGCCCGCCGATCTGCCAGTGCCCCTGAAAGTTGCCGCTGTTGTTGTGCAGCGTATTGTTGTAGATGGCAAGGGGCGTTAGGTACATATCCTTGAACAGAAACGCGCCGGCATTATTGTTGGCTGTTTCAGGCAGCGAAGTCAGCAAGCCGCTGTTCGCAGACTTTGAATATACTGCCGATGTGTGGGCGTTATTGTAGATAAGGTTGTACCGGACCGTAGACCCAAGGTCCCACGCGGACTCGAAGTAGACGCCCACCGAGTTGTTGTTGATGCGGTTGTGCTCGAATATGTGGTTGCCCACCGAGCCGAAACCGGAGAGGGGCACCGTAATGTCGTTGTCTGCGGGGTTCGGGTTGCCGAAAACGCCGCCGGTGTTCCTGTCTTTCACGCTTATGCCGAAATAACCGTTCCTGATAAAGCAGTTTCTGATGGTAACGGAGCCGGAAACCGCGAGTGCGACCGCCGCGTTGCCGTGGAAGAGCGGGGAGCAGTTTTGGCCGTTTTGGTCGCACCACACATTGTTATAGCCGAACGGCTGCGCCGATACCGCGTCAATCTCGATACCGTCGATGGTAACTTCCTGCGCCCACAATACGCGCAGCGCGCCGCAGGTCTCGAAGTTGCCGGACCCGCTCAACTCGTCCGACTTCCGGGCGTCGGCGTTGGTTTTCGGAAACTGGTTCGTTATATCACGATACCGGATAATAGGCTTGGAGAGCGGCGTGGCCGGGTTCGGCACGTAGAGGAGCGTTATGCCGTTCTTGCCGCCTGTAACATTGGGCCAGGGGCTTTTATCCCGCCCGTCGATCGTAATCTGTTCGGCGTAGACGCGCTCATCGAGGATTTCGATGATGTCCCCCGGCTTCGCGGCGTTGATAGCCGCCTGGATAGTGTTGAACTGGGCGTGTTCGTTGACCGCCTGGTTCCCCACGGTGATGTTAGTGGTAGGCTGCGGCCGCTTCTGCGCAAACCCCGTCCCTAAGCACAGCGTCACTAAGATCATAACGCTCAGACGTTTTGCTGACATAATACATACTCCCTTGTTTAATTTTAGCTGCCAATAACACACCGGCGTTGCCGCCGGCGCGTAGAATTTACCGTTTTTTCCGCCCCCGGTTTTTACAAGGACGGGGCTGTTTAATGCCGCGCCCGTAATGGGCGGGGGCCGTTACTTCGTTACGCCTATTTTCCTCTGCATGGAGACATTGGTCCCCTCTTCGTCCCTGCCTGTTACGCGGACAAGGTATGTTCCGGGCCCCACGTACCTCCCGTTTAAGTTTTTGCCGTCCCAAACGTAGGCGTAGGAGCGTTTTGCGCCGTTGGGCCCCGACCAGTACAGCGCGGCCCTGGTTACCACGTTGCCCACGGCGTCGTAGATTATGACTCTGCCGTAAGGCTGTGCGCCCTTTGCGCCGGCCTGCCCGCCGGGCGCCGGTGTGAGCGGTTTGGGCGAGTCTATGGCAATCAGCACTCCGTTGCCGCTGCCTGAGCCGCTGTTTTCTATTGCGTCTTTATAAAAGTCTACCGTCTTGGGGGGCAGGGAGGTAAGGACGCTTGTTTGCCCCGGAATGAACGGGTTGGGCCCCACGGCGGCCGCACCCACGCTCCTGCTGCCCACCGAGACTGTGTCGGAGAGGGTGAAGCAAGGGGGGGTGTAGGTCTGGCTGCAAGCCCTGTACGTTACTATAAGCTCGCTCTCTGTGCCCTCGCCCTTGAACTCCTTGCGGACAGTGGTGCTGGAGCCGGTTGTAGGGGTTACGGTGGCCACGTCGCGGTCGGCGGAGGTCCACACGGCGGCGCCATCGCTGTACCAGTTGCCGGCAGCCCCCTGCGATACCTGGTTCGCCAGCCCCACAAAGTTGCCGTACTTGTCCCGCAAAACCGCGTAGACGACGGTGCTGCTCTCGCCCGGGTTGAAGTAGACATCGTCGCTCAGCACCTTGTCCGTAAGCGGGTTCTTGGGCTCCGGCGTCCGCTGAATGTGGATAGCCGTGGGCGGCAGCGCCCTTACGAGCATGTTCGTGGAGCTGTTAACCGGCGCATCCTTGCCGTTGTTATAAGTCGCGGTGATGTTGATCGTGCCGGCTATGGAGTCGGCGATAGTGTAGTCGCAGCCTTTCCCCACCACCTTGCCGTCGATCGTCCAGGTAACGTGGTCGCAGTCGTATTCGGGGGGCGTCATCACACGCCCGACCTCATCGTACACCACGCTGTAGAGCGTAATCTTCTGATCGGCATCCTTAGGCGGGAGGGGCCCGGTTTGCGCGGGGCCCTGGTTGCCGTTCGTGCTTATGCCTATGGAAGACGGCGGCGCTATAATGTTTGTCTGAATAAGGATATTGGAGTCATCCGAGTGGCGCTCGGCGTAGAATATGCGCAGCGTGGCGTGCTGCCCGGGGGTGAGCCATGAGAGGTTGTTCAGGGCGAAATTGCCGGTAACCTCCTCGTGTATGCCGCCGAGGTCGAGCACAAGCCGCCCGTTTATGAACACCCAGACGTCGTCGTCCCCCGCGAAGTTGAAGGTCATGTCGGACTTTACCGAAAAGTCGAACGAGAGCTCCATGGTAAAGGCATAGTTGTTGGATGCCACCCCGTTGTCGGTAGAGGAGCGCCACTCGTTGCCGAAGCCGCGGTTGTTGAGGGGGAAGAACTGGTTACCGGACGCCCTGCGCCGGGCGAACTCGTACATGCCGGTAGCGGAGTTGGTGAGGTTAAACACCAGATTTTCCTGAAATACTATATTTTTGAAAGACGTGTCGTGCCCAACGTCCCTTACGCCGTTGTAGGTGACGGAGGCCTGCCACTCGTTGTTGCAGCCGCCGGCAGCCGCGGACCCGTCGCAGCGCTGCCTGATGCCCGGGGCGGGAGTATAGCTGGGCGCGTAGTTGCTGCCCTTGCCGAAGAAGTTGTTGCCGGAACCCGTGTAGGTGTTCCAGTCGCGGAACCAGTGCGCGATGCCGTAGTTGCGGTAGGGCTGCGGCCCCACCTGCGGCTTGTTTTGGGCGTCGAGCTGGTCGGCCACCATTCCGGTGCGCCGCCCGCCGGAGTGCGGCTGCTCGAACTCCGGGTTCGACCGGTCGGACCGAAAATCGTACAGCGTCACCGGGACGTTGATTGTAGCCGGCAGGTTAGCCTGAGCCGAAACATGGCCCGGCAGGGCCACGACGATCGCCGTAAACAGGGCGATTTGAGCGATTTTGACGATTTTCATGGATTTCCCTCCCTTGTCCATATTAATATAACACGCGCCGGGCGCGTATCTGTCACTTTTACCGTAAAAAAAATTGAAAAAACGACAATTTTCCTAAACTATATAATAATATAAACATTTACGGAGGTATGTGGGGAAAAATTGTTATTTTTTTTTGCGGAGGCGCGGGGGCCCTGGTACGGGGGCGGGTAACTTGGGGGGTGGCGGTGAGAATTAAAAGCAATATGGGATTATGTTTTGCCGGTGCCTTGAGCCGATGCCATCCCATGGTACGGGGGAAAAGAGGCGGCTTGCTGTGCCTGCGGGAGCATGCAATCCATGTATTCACATCTCGGCCGCAGAAGCATCAGCCCCAATGG
>WQRV01000049.1 GCA_009786575.1 Chitinispirillia bacterium
CCCCCCCCCCAAGTCCTTGATAATCAACGACTTACGTCGTTTTTTATTGACTATTGTATTAATTATATATATATTACCTCGTCATATTTTACCATTTGCCCTATACCTCAAGGGGATAAATCCCCTTGCCATATACCGCCGTTTCCTGACAAGGGGGTTCACCCCCTTGCCCGTGTGCGGCAAATCCCTGTTTACCCTATTCCCAAGAACAGGAACCTGTTAGATGAATAAGCGCCCTACGCTGATTTCAGCCTTACTTGCCTGCGCCCTGTGCGCCATCCCATCCCTTGCACAGAGCATATCGGCGGATAAGCCAAAGATCGCGCTATACATCGTCAACGACGACCTCACCGACGGCCAAAAGCGCGTCCTCACAGCCAAAATCCTCAAGCCGTTCACCGAAAACGGCGCGTTCGGCGTCATCGACCGCAGCAACATCTTCACCGAAAAGGTGACTCAGGAGCGACTGAAGCAACACGACGGCTCCGTTAACGACCGCGAAATCTACCGGGTAGGCTACGAATCAGGCGCGAAATACATCCTGATGTTCGACCTCGTGAAATTCGGCAGCAAGTACAATGTATCCGCTCGTCTGGTGGATGTAGAGACCGCCGAAATCTTCGGGGCGCAGGGGGAGACCGATGTTAAGGACTTAAAGGACATAAGCGACGCCGCCGAGGAGGTTTTCCGGCAGATAACCAGCGGGAGCGAGTCGCGGATCCTCACGCAGGCTCAAAAAATCCAAGCCCGCCGCGCGGCATCGCGCTGGCTCGCCGTTGGCGCGGGTACCGGGGCTATCCCCGACAAAACCGCCGGGGCGTACAGCGGAGCAATCCCCGGAACCGCCGGCGGCTACATATCCGGCAAGTTCGGCGGTACGTGGGGCGAATCCAGCCACACATGGGGCGTTGGATTGACTCTCGGCGGCGGATTAGGCAGCGGGAACAACCCGCGCGTTGGTGCCGGAATCAATATCTACCCATTCAACGACATCTTCGCACAGTTATCCTACGGTACCGCCGTATACGCATACTCAAACAGATACTACGACAATGCCCAAAACCGCTTCGTAACCGAAAGCTTTAACGAAAGCGGGTTCACCTTGATGGTAGGATACGATTACCACATAAACCAGCTGAAAATCGGCTCCGGCCACATAATGCTGAGCCTTGCCGGAGGAGTGGTTAACGCTGAGAATAAGGGCTGGCTACCGGCATACAGCGCGGCGGTGGGGTGGGCGTTCAATTATTAACAGTTTGTCTGAACCTTGATTTGCTTGATTAAAGGATTAACATGATTAAAAATCAAAATTTATTGATGACGGCGGCGTTGGCTGTAACAGCGCTGATTCTTTCATGCGGCGATAACGAAGATGTAGATGTCAGCGTATCCATTACCGGTATCACAGACACTACCACAACATCCGCCAAGGTCTCGGTGAGCTATGCCGCCGGTAACGTGAACATCGCGGAAGTAGGTGTGGTCTACGGCGCGACACCGGGACGGCTCAATATCCAGACCATTATAAACGGCGGCGTCCCAAATGTGGACTACGGCATCATATCCGCCCCCGCCTCTGTGAGCGGACGGTATTACGCCGACCTTGTAAACCTCGCAGACGGTACAACGTACTTCGTCACACCGTTCGTCAAGCTTGACAAATCGTCAGGTGAATTTCCCGAAGGCTATTTTATGCCGTCTGGCTACGTGACCTTTAAGACAATTTTCGCAGGAGGTACACTTCCGGTAGTCTCAGCGTGCGATATTACGGAAAGGACTTATACCTCTGCCAAATTAGAAGCGACTATTGAGGTTGTAGGAAATCCATCTTATATCAGAAAAGGGTTCTGCTATGGAGCATCGCCAGAACCAATGCTTGACGATGGTAACAGCACGTGCGTACCAGTCTATGGGCCTGAATACCTCTTTTCGGAAACAATTACAGGCCTGAGCGGTAATACTGCTTACAACGTCCGCGCATATGTAAGCAATAACAGACATCCAACGCAGTATGGGAAAACTACAGTATTCAGGACGCAGGGCGAAAATGGTGAGATATTGATTGATACAAGAGATGGGCAAGAGTATAAGATTATAGAAATTGGACGATTTACATGGATGGTGAAAAATCTTAATTATACGGCAAATAACAGTTGGTGCTATGACGATACCGAACCTAATTGTGAAAATTACGGCAGATTATACACATGGGATGCCGCAAGAAATGCGTGTCCCGATGGATGGAGTTTACCGACGCGCTTTCAGTGGAATGATTTAGTTGACGCGGTAGGTGGTACCGCAAACGCTGGCATGGCGCTGAAATCTACCGCGTGGGACGGCACAGATAATTTTGGTTTTTCAGCACTGCCTGGCGGTTACCGCGAAAGCGCCCGATACTTCAATATCGAATGGTTCGGTAGCTGGTGGACTGCCACACAGAACGGTACATCCGTCTACTACAAGTCCATGCAAACAGGAAGCAACAGTATGGGCGAAAGTAGCAGTGGCTCGAATTTGGGACGCTCGGTACGGTGTGTTAAAAATTGATAACAATTATAAAAATTATATCAACAGAAAGGTGGTAAATGAAAATCATGGCCTCAAAAAGTACACTATCGGTAACACTGTTGGCGGCATCGCTCGCAATACCGTTTTTCCTCACCTGCTCCGACAATGGCGACGGCGACATTGAAGTCAGTACTGCCATCATTGGTATTTCAAGGATAGATGCCAATTACGCCTACGCAGAAGTACGCTACTCGGCAACGGGCACTAGTATCAATGAAGTCGGGGTGATCTACAGCACAACGACAGGAAGGCTAAATGTTGGCGCGTTCGATAGCTACAACGGAGTCAACACAGAAGAATTCGGAATCGTTTCCGGTCTGCCGTCCGTAACCGGAACATTCGGTGCCGACCTTAGCGGGTTGAGACACAGTACGACCTACTACGTAGTACCATACCTTAAGCTCAATAAGGCGACCGGCGATTTTTATAAAGGGTATTTCGTACCAACGGGCGGACACAAGGACTTCTTAACACTCGCCGATGAAAATAGCGGGACATCACCATCTGCCGTTTCCGCCGTCACCGTTGCGGGTGTGTCTTACACCACCGCTACATTAAGCGCATCGGTTACTTCAGCCGGTCAACCTGGTTTTACGGATAGAGGTTTCTGTTACGGAACAGTACAGAACCCAACAAGAGACGGTACCTGCGTGAGAGTGTCAGGAACGCAGATCGCATTTTCGTCATCTATCTCAGGCTTGAGCGAAAACACCACTTACTACGTAAGAGCTTATATAGTCAATGAATCTTTCGGCACCCGGTATGGGGCAGAAACTAATTTCAAAACGAGGAAAGAGGCTGTTGCGACCACATTTACCTTTACGGATGAGAGAGATGGTACGGTGTATCAAGCGGTGGATATTGAGGGGATGGTGTGGATGGCAGAGAATCTTCGTTATGTAGGTGATTTCTGTACCGGAAATAATCTTTGTGATAACGGTAATAGTTCGTGTTATGATTATGATGATTTGAATTGTGAAATATACGGTAGATTATATAATCTAACTGCGGCTAAGGTAGCGTGTCCGGCAGGATGGCATTTGCCTGAACACTTTGAGTGGAGTAATCTTATTGATGTAGTTGGTCCTTCTGCCGGAATAAAGTTGAAATCAGAAATTGGCTGGAACGGTACTGATGATCTTGGTTTTGCAGCTTTACCTGGCGGTCGTCGTAACTTTAGTAGCTACCAAACCTTATTTACTGAGGTCGGCATGAAGGGCTATTGGTGGGAGGCTCGAGTGAATTCAACTAATCTATATATACGGGAAATGAGCTCAAACAGCGGTGGGGTAGACAGAAGAGATCACCAGTCTTCCTTCGCCTCACAGTATCATTTCTCGGTGCGTTGCGTTCGAGATGAATAGTGTACTATAAGCGTGAATTTATTTAACAGTATTTGATTAATTTATAAAATTGTCTTTTGAAAGTTGGTTGGACAAGTCGAGATTAAATTTTAAACAATTTTTAACATTATAGGAGGATTTACACATGTCTAATTCAAATGGGTTTAAAAAACCTCATTTAGAGAGTATCGATGATTTGTATGATGTACCGGGATTCAATGCTGATTTAATTGCTAAATTAAAGCAAAAGTACGATGATACTCAAATTATCGACTTCATGAACTTATTGATACAAAAAAATATATATCAAATACCAGAGGAGCAAAAAAAACTTAACCAAAAGAGACGGTTGATGGATTCAAAATTGACAAATGATGAACAGAAAGTTGGAATGGACATCACGATGAAACGCGAGGCGCTGGATCGAGGTGCGGCAGCGTATCGTAATGGAATTGATTGTCGCTGTACACTTGACAGTGAATTTATGCTGTGGATGTTTAAAATTACTAATGGGCAGTTTAAGCCTCTTAGTTCTAAATTGTCGAATGCGTGGCATAGTGGCTGGATTGGTGAAAACATAGAACGTAATAAAGGTAAGAGAAAACTTGTAGGTTTATTGGGTAACGGGCAACTAGGATCGATTGATGCCTAATTTACTCCCTCCGTTTCCGCCGTAGCTCCGCCAAGCGGCCCCGCTTGCAGAGGCTTTCCGGATACCGGCTATCAATAAGGCAACCTTCCTCTCGCGGTCGGCGGCTTGTGGATACGCTGACGATCTACGATGCCTCCGGCAACGTCATCAAAAAGGTACCTGTTCGCGATAACCCTATCCTCGGCAATAATCCACGGCATCAGGTCGACTCGTGGGATTTGACCGACCGCAAGGGCCGCCCGGTGTCCGAGGGGGCGTATTTGATCAGGGGCGCAATCACGGTCAACGGCAAGAAAGAGTGGATGGTTGTGACGGTGGGCGTGAGGTAAGTGGTTGGCGGTATCGGTGGTCAGGGGGTGACGGCAGGGCGTTAGGGGGCGCTTGGGCATTAGGCCGCCCCTATAACAAGGGTAGCGGATGCGGCATACTCACCGCTAGCGAAGTTCGCTTCATCTGTATGCGGGTAAGTCAAAACCCCACGCCCAGAACGTGGGCCGTGCCGCATACCGGGTGTTCCAAACTTTACTATACGAACCGGGTTCTGCAACCGTGAGCGAATTCTTCTGCGGCCGAGATGTGAATGCAAAGGTTTGCATGCTCCCGCCGGCACAGCAAGCCGCCTCTTTTCCCCCGTAGCATGGGATGGCGTTGGCTCAGTGAGACGACAAAACATAATCCCATATTGTTTTTAAAAAATCAAAGTCAACGTCAACGTTAAATAAAATTGGCGGACCCTTGCGGGCCCGCCAGTCAACCTCGGTTACTTTACTTGTTATCGTCAACGACCTCAAAGTCCGCGTCTACAGCGCCGTCCTTCTTCTGGCCGCCGCCCTGCTGCTGGTCCTGCGCGGTGCCCGGGTGGACGTTGGATGATGCCCCGGGATTTCCGCCCATGCCACCCATACCACCCATGCCGCCAAAACCTGCGCCTGCTGCTGCCGCGTCCGGGCCGGCCTGCTTGTACATCGCCTCAGCCATCGCGTGGCTCGCCTTCATAAGCGCGTCCATGCTCGACTTGATCGCGGCGGTGTCGGTGCCGGCGGCCTTCTGCTTGAGGTCTTCCAGCGCGCTCTTGATGCCCGCCTTGTCGCCGTCGGAGATTTTGTCGCCGTGCTCGGTGAGCATCTTCTCGGTCTGGTAGATCGCCTGATCGGCCTGGTTCTTGGTCTCCACGCGCTCCTTCTCCTCCTTGTCCTGCGCGGCGTTGGCTTCGGCCTCTTTCACCATGCGCTGGATGTCGCCTTCCGAGATGCCGCTCGACGACTCGATGCGGATCTCGTGCTGCTTGCCGGTGCCGAGGTCTTTGGCGCTGACCTTCAAAATGCCGTTGGCGTCGATGTCGAAGCAGACCTCAATCTGCGGGATGCCGCTCGGCGCCGGCGGGATGCCGAGCAGGTCGAACTGGCCCAAAAGCCTGTTGTGGGAGGCCATTACGCGCTCGCCCTGAAAGACCATGATCGTCACCGCGCTCTGGTTGTCTACGGCGGTGGAGAAGACCTGGCTCTTCTTGGTCGGGATCGTCGTGTTGCGCTCGATGAGTTTCGTAAGCACGCCGCCCTTCGTCTCGATGCCGAGAGACAGCGGGGTGACGTCGAGCAAAAGCACGTCCTTAACGCTCTGGTCGCCGCCGAGGATCGCGCCCTGTATCGCCGCGCCCACCGCTACCACCTCGTCGGGGTTGACGCCCTTGTTCGGGGCCTTGCCGAAGATCTCCTCGACCTTGCGCTGCACCGCCGGGGTGCGCGTCGAGCCGCCCACGAGTATCACCTCGTCTACCTCAGACGCCTTGAGCTTCGCGTCGGCCAATGCTTTTTTGCAGGGCTCCACCGTGCGCTCTATGAGCCCCGACACGAGCTGCTCGAACTTCGCGCGGGAGATCGTAATGTCCAGGTGGCGCGGGCCGCTCGAGTCGGCCGTGATGAACGGCAGGTTCACGTTCGCCTGCATCGCCGACGACAGCTCGACCTTCGCCTTCTCCGCCGCCTCCTTGAGCCTCTGCAGCGCCATTTTGTCGGTACGCAGGTCTATGCCGTTAGACGCCTTGAACTCGTTTGCGATGTGGTCGATAAGCTCCTCGTCGAAGTCGTCGCCGCCGAGGTGGGTGTCGCCGTTTGTGGACTTGACCTCGAACACGCCGTCGCCGATCTCGAGGATGGATATGTCGAACGTGCCGCCGCCGAGGTCGAACACGGCGATCTTCTCGTTCTTCTTCTTCTCAAGCCCGTAGGCCAGAGACGCCGCGGTGGGCTCGTTGATGATGCGCTTCACGTCGAGGCCGGCGATCCTGCCGGCGTCTTTTGTGGCCTGGCGCTGGGCGTCGTTAAAGTACGCGGGGACCGTGATCACCGCCTCGGTAACGGCCTCGCCGAGGTAGTCTTCGGCCGCCTTCTTGAGGTACTGCAGGGTCATCGCCGAGATCTCCGGCGGGGAGTAGTCGTGATCCTGGACCTTCACCTTCACGGGGTCTTCGGGGCCGCCCACCACATTGTAGGGCACGCGCTTCTCTTCCGATTGCACCTCGCTGTGCCGCCGGCCCATGAAGCGCTTGATCGAATAGACCGTGTTCTCCGGGTTCGTAACCGCCTGACGCTTCGCGATGGCGCCCACAAGCCGCTCGCCCGTCTTAGCGAACGCCACGATAGACGGCGTGGTGCGCCCGCCCTCGGCGTTGGGAATCACAACCGGCTTCCCCGCCTCCATAACCGACACGCACGAATTGGTCGTCCCCAAGTCTATACCAATGATCTTCCCCATGATATACCTCCCGCTATTTTTTAATGTGGATAAATTATTTATCAAGTGATATTAATATATCAAATCCCGTGCCACCGGTAAAAACGGGGTAATTCAGGAGTAAAATGGGGGTATTGGCACTAATACAATATTATATTGATACATATCAGCAAACCAACCGTTTCAATTTGAAACGGTTGCACGGAGGCCAGCGAGTTCACATACCGGCTTATGGCATTACGACAAAAAGCCGAGCGGCAGCAGTACCGGCAATACCTTGAGCAGCGAAACGCTGCCGGCCGCACGCCCTAAGAACCTCATGTCTATGGAGTCGGGGCGGCGGAAGTGCACTATTGACAGTATGCCCACAAACAGGAAGCCGGAGGCGTAGAGCGCCAGGAACGGGGTTACGAAGAAGTTCGTGTAGCCGAAGAAGAGCTTGAGCCCTATGAAGCAATAGAGCGCCAGAGCGATTTCTACGATGCAGGTGATGTCTTTTATGGGCTTGTAGCCGGCCTTGGCCTTGACCTCGCCTTTTTTGGGGGTGCGGTTGAACGGCGAGTCTATTTTGAGGATGGCCTCCAGCACCGCTTTGCCGTTGTTTACGGCGAGGCCGGTGCCTATGAGCATCATCACCGGGATAAACAGAAACTGCTTGCGCGCGCGGTTGCCCAAAAAGTGCTGGGAGACCATGTACATGGTAGACGGGCCGCTCGTTGCGAGGATCATGCCGGAGATGACCATGACGAGCCACAGCGGGGCCAGCGTGATCTTCACGAAGAAGAGCACGGGCATGGTGAGCACCGCAATCATGAGCATGAGCGGGTGAACCACGTAGTGGGTCAGGTGCAGCACGGCCTGTATGAACTTGAACGCCGGGACCTTTTGCTTTATGAGCAGCGGGATAATCTTCATGGCGGTCTGGATAGAGCCTTTGGCCCACCTGAACTGCTGGTTCTTGAAGGCGTTCATGTCTTCGGGAATCTCGGCGGGTACCGCGAGCTCCGGCACGTATTCGGTCTCCCAGCCGGCGAGCTGCATGCGGTAGGAGAGATCCATATCCTCGGTGAGGGTGTCGTGCTGCCAGCCGCCGCTGGCGTTTATCGCGCTTACGCGGAAGATGCCGGCAGTGCCGTTGAAGTTCATGAACCAGCCGTTCCAGCTGCGCGCCGCCTGCTCAACCATGAAGTGGCCGTCTATGCCCATAGCCTGGCCGCGGGTGATCATGGAGGCTTTTTTATTGAGGTGCGTCCAACGGCCCTGCACGAGGCCGAGCTTGGGTTTGTTTACGAAGAACGCCACCGCTTTTTTCAGGAAGTCTACCGGGGGGACGAAGTCGGCATCGAAGATCGCCACAAACTCGGCATCGGTGTATTCGAGCCCATTTTGCAACGCGCCGGCCTTGAAGCCGATGCGGTTGTCGCGCCTGATTACGCTGATGTTTACACCCTGCGCCCGCAGCCTTGCCGCCGTCTCGTCTACGTAGCCGCGCGTCTCGTCGGTGCTGTCGTCGAGCACCTGTATCTCGCAGCGGGAGCGCGGGTAGTCCATCGCCGCGCACGCCTCTATCACGCGGACGGCCACCGTCTTCTCGTTGAACATCGGCAGCTGCGTGACCACCTTGGGGAACGCGGACTCGTCCAAGACCCCGTAATAGTAGTTCATCGTTTCGCGCTGGACCGTGAGCTTCTCTTTCCGCTTGCGCAGATAGAAGTAAGTCAGGATATAACACTGTAGTCCGTAGCCGAGCAAAAGCGCGGAACACAGCACATAAAGACAACACACAATAACAAGAGCTATCATCTGATACCTTTGCCGAACTTCAGTTTAAAAAGCGCCCATAGTCCAACGCCGCCCCCTGGCAGGCACCCCCGTCTTAAAAACGGGGTCCTATGGTGTTTCAGATAGAGTAATATAATATATGCGTAAATATTATGCAAATTTTTTTTTTGCTTTTTCCATAACTCCCATTACACTGATAGGATATTGCCCAAAGACCGCCCGGCCGGCCTAAACGGCGAAAATGGCGTCAATTTCGCCCAAAATCTCCCTGAACATCTCCGCGTCCTCCAAAATATCCGCCGCCCGCAGGTCGTCCCAGCCCGACTGCCTGCGCCCCGCCGTATCCCCCGGCCCGCGGTTGCGCAGGTCCCACTCGGCGATCTCGAACCCGTCGGCGCAGCCGCACAGGAACCTGAGCCGCTCCGCAGTATGCTCATTATGGCCCGCCCCGGGCAAAAGGAAACAGTACGACGGCCTCTCCCCCCGCCCTACCCGCCCCCTTATCTGGTGCAGCTGCGCCAGACCGAAAAATTCGGGGCTCTCTATAACCATAACCGTCGCGTCGGGTATGTCAACCCCCACCTCTACGATGGTCGTAGCCGCCAGAACGCCGGGTGGGCCTTCGCGAAAGGCGCGTATAGACTCCTCGCGCTCAACGCCCGACATCCGGCCGTGGAGCTTGTGGATGGGGACGGACGAGAGCGGGCCGGACATCAGCTTTTCGACGGCGGCATCGACCGTTTTTATTGAAGCGGCCTGGGGCGGGTCATCGTTTTGGATATTTTTTGATGACGGCTTGCCTAGTGATCCGGCGGATGATTTTTTCGCGGATCTGCCCGCCTGCCTGTCTTCGTCATCCCCGTCAAAATCGTCATCCTCCGCGTCGATCCTCGGCACTACATAAAAAACGCGGTCCGACGCGGTTATCCGCTCGAGGATAAATTTTTCCATATCGGCGCGCTTGTTACCGGGAACGATATGTGTTGATATTGATACACGGCCCGGCCTCGACTTGATTTCCACTATGTCAAGGTCACCGTAAAGCGTTTTGGCCAATGTTTGAGGAATAGGTGTCGCCGACATCAGCAAAAAATCGCTCGCCGGGCCCTTCTCCTGCAGCTTGGCCCTCTGCTCCGCGCCGAATTTATGCTGCTCGTCTATGATAACCATCCCCAAATTTTTGAACTTGACAGACGGCATAAACAGCGCGTGCGTGCCGACCACCACGCGCAGTTGGCCGGAAGCAAGATCCCTGTGGATCTTACGCTTCTCGCTCATATCCCCCGCGCCAAGGTATTCAACGCGAAACCCCAGCTGCCCGAGATATTTTTCCACAACATTTTTCGTCTGTTTTGCAAGAACCTCCGTAGGTGCCATCCACGCAACCTGCCGCCCGGAATTAAGCGCGGGAAGCGCGGCGAAAAGCGCGGTGACCGTCTTGCCCGACCCCACGTCTCCTTGCAGTAACCGGTGCATCCTCTCAGGCTTGCCGGCATCACCGTACAATACCTTAACCGCGTCCTCCTGAGACTGTGTTAACGTAAACGGCAAAAGGCCCCGCAGCTTGCCGTCAAGCCCCCCGGCAGCCATCGCGTACCCCGGCAGCGCGAACTTCTTTTTGTTCCAGCGCAGATTCAGCGCGAGGCGGTACAGCTCCTCGTATTTTAGCCTCTGCTTATACTTGTCAAGCGATAATAAATCTTCCGGCAAATGGATGTTGCGCAGGCACTCGTCAAGCGGCGGAAAATTATGTTTTTTCTCTATGGCGGCAGGCAACACGCGCGGATAGTTGCCTACGTTTTTTATAGCCCACTCTATTGACTTGCGCAAGAGGCTCTGGGCAATGCTCGCCTCGCGCATGGACTCCTTTACAGAGTAGACCGCAATCACCGGTTTAAAGTCCGTCTTATCCGTAATTTTCTCGAGCGTAGGGTGTATCATCAGCAGCTTGCCGTGGTTGTTTATGACCTTGCCGGTGAGCGACAGCGTCTCCCCCGCCGCTATCTTCATAGACGGCATGTACCACACCGCGTCAAGCGACCCTGTACCGTCCTTAACCGTAACCCTGAACTTCGCCCGCCCCCAGTACTCCCCGCGCGCCCTGTCTACCGCCCCGCGCACCGTAACGCGCTCATCCCAAAAATTCCCAGCTTCCCTTATGTCAACGCGCCTCGACCTGTCGATGTATCGGACGGGATAATAGTAGAGCAGGTCCCCTACGCTCTTTACCCCAACCGTTTCCAGCGCAGTGCGCCGCTTGGGGCCAAGCCCGGGGATTTTCATTAAGGGCGTGAGGAAATCTATCTGCGATGCGGTTACTGCCATGGCTTAAACTCGAACCCCCCCTTGCCGTTGCCCTTAACCGTCCCCACCCCGCCCGGAATATGCATGCCACCTATCAGCCAGCCGTTGTCAACGCACATCTGCATCAGCTTCTTGCGCGCCTCAGCCGACTTTTTCTTGTCTACATCAAAACTCGCGCTCTCTTCGGGATTGGGGAACTGCAGCGCCGCGGCGTGCAGAAAATCGGCGGCAATCAAGAGCTTCTGTTTCCCGGTACCTATAAGAAACGCCGTATGCCCCGGCGTGTGCCCCGCCGCGTCTACTGCCACGATGCCCGGCGCGAGGGTGTCGCCGAACGCGAACTTCTTGTAGCGCTCGCCGTAGGCCTTCGCGACGTTTTTCGCGAGGTCGGAATTCTGCGTCTTGGGGTCGAGCCAGTACGCGCTCTCCGGCTTGGAGATGAACACAGGCGGCTTGGCGAAATTAACCGCCCCGTCCTCCTTAAGGAGCCCGCCTATGTGGTCGCCGTGGGCGTGCGTAATCAACACAACATCAATTTTGGAGGGATCAACCCTCTTGTCCTTAACGGCGTTGCCGAAACCGGCGTCGATGAGGTACGTCTTACCGCCCGCCTTAACAACAAATACGTTCACCGCGGCCGGAGCCTTTCCGCCGGGCATAAACGCGAGCCTCTGCTCTTTGGTCATAGGCCCGTCAAACAACTCAACCCCCATCTCCCTGCCGGGGACCTCGTCAAAAACTGTAACCTCAAACCCGCCCTCAATCACAATGGGCTTGGCGGCAAAGGCGTTTAACGACAGCAGCAAAAACATAACGGCAAACGATTTTGATTTCAGGCGCATGGCGGCCCTCCTGTAAAATTTTGTGGGTAGTTACCGGTTAATATAATCTAAATATATATTATGGATTGATAATCTTGTGAAAATTTGTGCTGTTGTTGTACCAAATTCATGCTTCATAGTACAGCGCGATTGCTTCTCTTAAGTTTGCCATTGCATCTTCTATTGTCTTGCCCTGAGAGGCAATATCATTCTCGAGGCACGTTGCAACGAACCATTCTTCTTCCTGTTCGATCTTTATCGTGCCTCTGAATGTCAACATATATTTCTCCCATTAACAATCTTATTATTTACCACTACTTAATAATCGGCCACTTCTTATTCCACCACTCCAGAATAGGCACCGCGATGAACGGGGTGGAGTAGGTGCCTACGACCACGCCTATCGTCAGCGCCAGCGCGAAGTCCTTGATGGCGTCGCTGCCGAGGACGTAGAGCGCGACAAGCGAGAAGAGGGAGGTGACGGTAGTGATGATGGTACGCGAGAGCGTCTGGTTGATGCTGCCGTTGGCCACCTCGCGGAATGTCCTGCCGCGCAGGCCGTTCTTTACGTTTTCGCGCAGGCGGTCGAATACCACGATGGTGTCGTTGAGCGAGTAGCCGATGATGGTGAGCACCGCCGCTACAAACGGCAGCGTGAGCTCGAGCCTGAATATGGCGAATATGCCAAGCGTTATGAGCACGTCGTGGAACAGCGGTATAACCGAGGCCACGGCAAACGACGGCTTAAAGCGGATGCTGACGTAGAGCAGGATGGCCAGAAGCGCGAATATTGAGGCGATGACCGCGTCGCGCGTTAGCTCGCCGCCGATCTTCGGGCCTACGCTCTCCGTACGCAGCACGGTGAAACTGTTGCCGGCGAGCGACGACTCCAAGACGGTACGGATAGCGCCCTCCATATCGACCCCCTCGGGCTGGTTGCGCACCGTGATCTGGATCTCGTTGTTGTCGGCGAGGCCGATGGTCTTGATCTCCGGCTGCCCGAACCCGAGCTCGTTTATGCCGGCCCTTATCGCCGGGAGTTGGTCGCGCACCGGCTGTTCGAACTTCATCTGCATAGTAGTGCCGCCGGCGAAGTCAACCGACATGTTGAACCCGCCGTTCATAATGAGCATGAGGATCGAGGCCCCGATAAACGCCAGCGACAACCCGATCGCCAGCTTCGAGTAGCCGAGGAAATTATACTTCGTGTTCTTGAAAATCTGTAACATCTTTCTTTCCCTTTATTATTGATAAAGATTTTTTTTCGTTAAATGCTGATCTTCGCCCTCTTGTGGAACGCGGAGGTCATCAACAGTTTGGATACGAACAGCGCCGTGAAGAGCGAGGCCGTGATACCTATCACCAGGATCACCGCGAAGCCGCGGATGGGGCCCGTGCCCTTCCACATGAGAATGAACCCGACCACGATAGACGTAAGGTTCGCGTCTATGATAGCCGACAGGGCGTTTTGATACCCCTGCTCTATCGCGCTGCGCACCGTGCGCCCCTGCGCCAGTTCCTCCCTTATGCGCTCGAAGATGAGTACGTTGGCGTCGGTACCCATACTTATGAGCAGGATCAAGCCGGCGATACCGGGAAGCGTAAGCGTTGCGCCGAAAGCCGCCATTGTGGCCAGGACTATGAGCATATTCAGGAACAGGGCGAACAGCACGATTAGGCCGCTTATCTGGTAGTAGACTATCATGAACAGTATGATAAGCGCGGTACCGATGATCATCGAGAGAATCCCCTTCTCGATGGCGTCCTGGCCGAGCGATGGGCCGACGGTGCGCTCTTCAATAATATTAACCGGGGCGGGCAGCGCGCCTGCGCGCAGGATGATGGAGAGCGCCTTGGCCTCCTCCATGGTGAAACTGCCGGTGATCTCGGCGCGTCCGCCGGAAATCTTCGCCTGAATACGCGGCGCGGAATAGACCGTTGAGTCGAGCACGATGGCGAGGCACTTCTGCACGTTGTGGGCCGTAACCGTGGCAAAGCGCCTTGCGCCCGCCGCGTTCAGCTCCATATCGACCTTCGCCTTGCCGGCGTTCATGCCGCCCTGGTCGATGTTCGCCATGGCGTTCTTTATGACGTCGCCCTTCATCTCGGGGGCGGACTTCACATAATAGAGGTACTTGTAAGTCGCAGCTGAGCCGCGCTCCGGCGTGACCGGCTCGTTGCCCCACAAAAAGGAGTTGCCGCCCAGGCCGGCGCGGTCGAGCGCCCGGCGGACATCGTCGCGCCTCAAAAACTCACTGACGCGCCTCACGTCCTCGGTCTTCACAATCGACATATCGCCGTAATACTGAACCATCGTGCGGAAAGTACCGGCCGACGCAAACGGGTCGGAACCGCCGTCCCCACCCTCTTTATCCTTTTTCTCCGCCTCAGCCGCCTCGCTGCCGCTGAACAGTTTGTCGGCAAGCTCGGCCTCCGCCTTTTCCTTATCCTCAGCCGCCTTATCCTTAGCCCCCTCGCTATCGGAATCCTCAACCTTGCCGCCGCTCACGGTCGTCTCAATAATCGAAAGGGCGCGCTCGCGGGTCGCGTCGTCGCGCACTAAGTTGAACTCAAGCTGCGCCGTCTTGCCGATGACCTCCTTGGCCACTTTTTCGTCCTTAATACCAGGCAGCTCAACAATGATCCGGTCGCGCCCCTGCTTCTGGAGGATGGGCTCCGCGACGCCGAGCTGGTTGATACGGTTCTCGATGATGGCGTACGCCCGGTCGATAACGTCCTTGTCGTCGGAATCAAGCTTCGAACGGTCGATCTCGAGCACGAGGCGCATACCGCCCTGCAGGTCGAGGCCCAGGTTGAGAATACGCTTGAGCTTATGGGGCGTATCCCGGCGAATATTCTCCTGCTCCGCCTCGGATTTGGAGTAAAACTGGATGGACGGTACCAGCAACCATACCGTCAGCGCCAAAACGGCGAGGACAATGCCGAATCGAAAACCTGCGTTCTTCATAGTACAGCAAACACCTTTCTGTTTTTATCCGCCCGGGGGATGGACTGGAATCCGGGCCGGATTTTCCATAAAATTAACGACAATCCTCCAAAATATATCTTGCCGGGGATAAATGCAAGTTTTTTAGATATAAAATTCAAAAGATAATTTGGATTCAGGATGGCTTGGAGGCGGAGAGGATGACCAAGGCCTGAATGCCCTCGCCGCGGCCAAAACCCGTCAGTCCCTCGCCGGTAGTAGCCGTCAAGCCTATGTCATTGCCGGATAATGATATAAGTGAAGCTATCGAGCACTTTATTTCGGGGATGTAGGCCGAGAGGCGGGGCCTTTTGGCCTCTATTGATATGGAGACGTGCGTAAGGGCCCAGCCGTCGGGGGAGAGTGTTTCGAGGGCCTTTTCGAGGTAGGCGCGGCTGTCGGTTATCCCCTGTTTCAGGCACATGTCGTCGCTGACCTTGCCCAGGATGTTGACCCCGCTGACCCCGGAGACCGCGTTCGTCAGGGCGTGCAGGACAACATCGGCGTCGCTGTTGCCGGCGAGGCCGGGTGCGCCGGGGATCACTACGCCGCCCAAAAGCAATGGCTTTGCCGACCCCTCCGGCTCGAACCGGTGCGAGTCCTGCCCTATCGCGGAGATTTGTATGCGGGAGTCTGCCATAATTATGGAATATAATATTTCACGGCGGCCGCGGGCGGATATTTTGCCGCGCCCAAAGCCGCCCTACCCCTCCTTGACCTCCTCCTTGCAGGCCGGGCAGCGTATCTGCACCCCTTTTTTCTTGTACTCCTTTTGGGTCAGGTACGGGTTGCCGCACTTGGGGCACTTTTTCGCTATGGGCTTGTCCCAGCTTGCGAAGTCACACTTGGGGTACTTGTCGCAGCCGTAGAAGACCTTGCCCCGGCGCGTTTTGCGCTCTACCACGTTCCCGCCGCAGCCGTCTTTCGGGCAGGGCACGCCTATAGACAGCGAACGGGTGGTTTTGCACTCGGGGAAGCGGGAGCAGCCTAAGAATTTGCTGTTGTTCATGGTGAGGATCACCATCTGCGCGCCGCACTTCTCGCACTTCTCGTCTACGGGGACGGCGGCGGCCTTCTCCAAAGGCTCGGTGTGCTTGCAGGCCGGGAACCCCTGACAGGCGAGGAACTTGCCGTTTTTGCTCCACTTGACAACAAGGTAATTCTCCTTGCACTCGGGGCACTGCCTGTCGGTAATTTCCTGATTCTGCGCGCGCAGATTCTTGATGCTCTTGCGAACTACCGCGAGACGGTCGGAGAACGGGGTGTAGAACTCCCTGAGGACCTTGACCCAGTCGGTATCGCCGGACTCAATATTGTCGAGCGTCGTCTCCATGCCCGCGGTAAAGCCAACATCAAATACGTCGGGGAACTCTTTGACGAGCGTGTTCTTCACCATGTAGCCGACTTCAGTCGGCGAGAACCTGCGCGCCTCCACCGTGGTGTACTTGCGCCGCTTGAGCGTGTCGATGATCTGCGCGTAGGTACTCGGGCGGCCTATCCCCTTGTCCTCAAGCTCGCGTACGAGCGACGCCTCCGTGTAGCGCGGGGGCGGCTGGGTGAAGTGCTGCTTGTCGATAAGCTCCTTCTTGTCTACCGAATCGCCGGTCTTAAGCTCCGGCAGCTTCTCGTTCTGCCCTTCCCCAGTGTCAACGGCATCCTCAACGCTCTCATCATAGAGCGCCAAAAATCCGTCAAACCTCATAATAGACCCGCTGGCCCGGAAAACGCACCCGCCGCCGGTTATGTCGGCGCGCGTCGAATCAAAAAGCGCGTTCTCCATCTGCGACGCGAGGAAACGCTTCCATACCAGTTCATATAATCTGTACTGATCCTTCGACAAAAATTGCTTGACCCTGTTCGGGGCGAAATCCAGATTGACCTGCGACGGGCGAATCGCCTCGTGGGCGTCCTGCGCGTTCTTGCTCTTGCCGTAGAAACGGGGCGACGATGGCATGTGCTTCTCGTCAAACAATTTCTTGATAACAGTACGGGCATCGGTAAGAGCCTCCGCCGCGATACGGGTCGAGTCCGTTCTCATATATGTAATGAGACCCATAGACCCCAGCTCACCCAGTTCAAGACCTTCGTACAGCTGCTGCGCGACCATCATCGTCTTCGCCGCGCTGAAACTCAGCTTGCGGGCGGCCTCCTGCTGCAGGGTGGATGTGATGAACGGCGGGTAGGGCTTGCGGCTCTTTTGCGTCCTCTGGACATCGGTAACCGCGAACTTTTCCTTGGCCAGCCGCGTAAGAATCGCCTTTGCCGCGGCTTCATCGGGCAGCAGCGGCTCATCGTCGGGCCCGCCTGATTTCCGTCCGTCAACCGATATGAGCTTTGCGGAGAACTTTGTCCCCAGATGGTCAAAAATGCCGTGTATCGACCAGTACTCGCGCTGCACGAACGCCTTGATATCGTCCTCGCGCTCGCATATAAGCCGCAGCGCCACAGACTGCACGCGCCCGGCGCTTAAGCCCTTAAAGACCGTCCGCCACAGTATCGGCGATAGCTGGTACCCCACAATACGGTCGAGTATGCGCCGCGTCTGCTGGGCGTTGACCTTGTTCATGTCTATGTCGCGTGGCTCGTCGAACGCGGCCAGCACGGCGCGCTTCGTGATCTCGTTGAACATCACGCGCTTCACGACGCCGGTGCCGCTGGCTATGCTGCGCGCGACGTGCCACGCGATAGCCTCGCCTTCGCGGTCGGGGTCGGGCGCGAGGTAGATGTTCTCGGCCTTGGCAGCCTCGTCCTTGAGCTCGCGCAGCACGCGCGTCTTGCCCTTGGAAACGGTGTACTTGGGCGTGAAGTCCTTCTCGATATCAACCCCGAACTCCTTCTCGGGAAGATCGATGATGTGCCCCATCGTTGCCCTGACCGCGTAGTCCTTCCCCAAATACTTGGAGATGACCTTGCACTTGGCCGGAGACTCTACCACTACTAAATGTTTGGCCATGATATTTCCTGTTCTGAATCCTGTATTAATGCCTGAAATGCCTCATACCCGTGAACACCATCGCTATACCGTATTTATCGCAAGCCTCAATCACCTCGTTATCCCGCTTCGACCCGCCCGGCTGAACGATGTAACGAATGCCCGCCGCGTTCGCCTCGTCAACCGTGTCGGCGAACGGGAAGAAAGCGTCGGACGCCATCACTAATTCCGCAAACTCCGGCAGCGTACCCTGCGGCACAGCTTCACCGCGCTTCCCGTAATCCATGCGGATGTTCTCCGCCGCCTTGGTCACCGCGAGCTTCCGCAGCGAATCTACCCGGTTCGGCTGGCCCGCGCCCATCCCCACAATACGGTTGAGGCCGTCTAAATATTCCTGCGCCAGCACAATCGCGTTCGACTTGACGTGCTTGCAAGCCCTGTTCGCAAACACCGCCAGCGCCTCCCTGTTTGCCGGGAACCGCGCCTTGGTGACTGTTTCCCACTTGTCAAACACCGCCGCGTCCCGGCCCTGCCGCAGCATACCGCCGGTAACGTACTTGAGGACGTATTTGTCTTCCGCAAGCGAGCCGCCCGACCCGGGCACAGAAAGCCCGCCTGTCTTCAATATACGCAATGACGAGCTCTTCTGCTTCAAATATTCCAGAGCCTCATCGCTAAAGTCCGGCGCGATCAGCAGCTCAACAAACCGCCCCGCCAGAACCTTGGCCGCCTCTATGTCCACCGCCCGCGTAACCGCGATCACGCTCCCGAACGCCGACACCGTATCCCCCGACCACGCCGCCTCAAGCGCCTGCGCAACCGTCTTTCCGGTCGCGTACCCGCAGGGGTTCATGTGCTTGATGACCGACGCCGCCGGCTCGCCCGAAAGCTCCTTGACCGCCTCAAGCGCCGCGTCGCCGTCTACTATATTATTATAGGACAGCTCCTTGCCGCCCAGAAGCTCCGCCGTCGCCATAGACGCCTCGGCCACCCGCCCATCCCTATAAAAAACAGCGGACTGGTGCGGATTCTCGCCGTACCGGAGCACCTCCCCGCCTCCATAATATAATTGCAGCACTTCCTCTTCCAAATAAATTTTTGAGAGATAGGCGTTTATCGCCGCGTCGTAGGCCGACGTGTGCCGGAAAGCCTTGACCGCCAGCCGCTTGCGCGTATCCAGCCCGACCGCCCCGTTATTTGAGGATAATTCCGCCTCAATCACCCTATAATCAGCCGGATCGACCACCACCGCCACAAACGCGTGGTTCTTCGCCGAGCTCCGCACCATAGCCGGGCCCCCGATGTCGATGTTCTCGATAGCCTCCTCCACCCCCGCCCCGCCGGCCACCGTCCGCTCGAACGGGTAGAGGTTCACCACAACCATGTCTATCGCGCCGATCCCGCACTCCTCCATCTCCTTAACGTGCCGCGGGTTGTCCCGCACAGCCAATATCCCCCCGTGAACCTTGGGGTGCAGAGTCTTCACCCGCCCGTCCATAATCTCGGGATGCCCGGTGTAGGCGTCTACCGCGGTAACCGGTACGCCGTTGTCCGACAATAACTTACACGTCCCGCCGGTTGACAATATCTCCACCCCGCGAGATGAAAGCGCCCGCGCGAAATCCACCACCCCGGCCTTGTCCGAGACGCTTATAAGCGCCCGTTTGACCGCTATCAGCCCATCTTCCATAATATATATACGCTCCCCATGCAGGATTATATGCCCAAACCCATCCGGTACAGACCACTAATATAATATATCCCGCGCGCTAATTATGCAAAAGATTGTTCTTCACGCCCCAAATGGCCTGCCCGCCGGCCAACCGGAAACAGGACGGGGAGCAATATGTTTGACTTTGTGCGGATAAATGTATTATATTATATAGATATAATGTCAAACTTATGCCAGCGGGGATATCGTGCCGGAAATAAGCCGTTTTTTGGGGATGATCATAAGGATGTACTATGATGAGCATTGTCCACCCCACTTCCATGTGATATATAATGAATATGAAGCTCAAATCGAAATAGAAACATTGGGTACGTTAAAGGGGGAATTACCTACGCGCGTTCTGGGACTTGTGCTTGAGTGGGCGGAGTTGTACAGGGATGATTTATTAAAAAATTGGATTTTAATGAAAACAACTAAAAATTTCAATAAAATTCCGCCTCTGGTATAAGGAGCACAAAGATGTTACCACGTGTAATTAATGCCGAATTGCGGGGTGATTACTCTGTTTACGTCGAATTCAATGACGGAACCTCCGGGATTTTGGACTTTAAAGACAGTTTCGAACACGATCAACGAGATTTCGTTAGAAATCTGCTGGATAAGGAACTGTTCAAGACCGTTAAGGTCGATCTGAATACGCTCTCCTGGGCCAACGAAATGGATATTTGCCCCGATGTCCTGTACGAACAGCTAAAAAAGGCTCCAAATGGCCGCGTGAGGTATCAATCTCCGGCAATGCAAAATATGGCAGTATAAATCCACCCCGCCCCACCGGCCCCACTCCCGTAAAAAAAAATTTGACAGGCGTAACGCCCATGATATATATTTATGCTATAGAGAATTCGGCGGGGACGGTTTGTTGCCCCATTTGTCTGCAGACATTATAATAAGGCGGCCGAAATGGTACTTGCGGTATTGGGTATGTTAATTTTGCCAGCGTTGACCGCCGCGCATACGTTACGCCCTGTCCGGGTAACGCACAGCCGCAGCGTATGCCAAATAAGCGCAGAAAAAATCCCCCCCCCCCCCCC
>WQRV01000050.1 GCA_009786575.1 Chitinispirillia bacterium
GGGCGATCGCCCTCGATCGCCCGCCGGAATTACGATATTGCGTTTGATTTCAACGTATAACGCAATCCATGCGTTGCGGGCGACCGGGGACGGTCGCCCCTTACAAAATCGTTTTTTTGTCATACATTACACGGGTAAATTACCATTTATTTATGATACCCCACCGGCATATTCAGCATTATCTTCTGCGCCGGTTTCAGCTTGAGGACCGGGGTCATCTTATCGGCATCGATCATTGCCCTTACTACTGTTGCGAGGTTGGCTGAGGCGCAGTAGAGGGAGATGTTTTGGGAGACTATTCCGGCGTCTAAGGCTGCCAGATTGGCCTTGCTTGCGTCGTCGCCGCGTGTAAAGCGGGAGAGGTCGGACACTAGCATCAGGCTGACGGGCGCGGTTGCCACGAACGGCTGGGTGGATATCTGGGCGCGGTGGTCGCCGGCGGTTACGGGTTCGAGGGTGCTCTTCTTCGCGTCGTAGAGGTACACGCCCTGCGCGGTCATTACGTAGATGTCTATATCCTGCACGTTCATTGCCGACGGCGCTGTGCGTTTGTTTTCGGCGGGGCGGTTGATGCCGTTGGCGGCCCAGAGCAGGTCGGCGAGCTCCTGGTCGGTGATCATCTTGCCGCTGTACTCGCGTATGGACTGTCTTTTTGAGAGCGCGTCCATGAGCGTCCCCTTGCGGGCCATGTCGGGCTTCTTGAGCTGGATGGGTTTCAGATCCTGAGCGTGGGTTAATGATAACGCCGCGCCGATAAGGATTGCGGTTACGATTGACAGCTTTTTCATTCGGTACCTCCCTGATAAGTTTATGGTATTATAGATTACACGATTAAATGTTATACCTGCGCCCCCGGAGACATCACGGCTGTCGTGCCGTTGCACCGCGGTATGGGTATAATATTTAATCGTGCCTTCAATATTCTACATCTATTTGACTACGTCTATCAAAAATTCTATTGCGGCCCTTACGCTTTGCGAACGGATATCGCTGCGGTCGCCCTTAAAGGTAAACGAGCGGCTCTGCGCCTTGCCCTGATAATATATCCCTATAAAGACGAGGCCGACGGGCTTTTCATCCGTGCCGCCGCCGGGGCCGGCTATTCCCGATACGCTTACCCCGCAGTCTGCGCTAAAAAGTTTTGCGGCGCCGCTGGCCATGCCATGCACTACCGGCCCGCTCACCGCGCCGTGCCCTTCCAGATCGGCGGCCTGCACGCCCAGAATGTCGCGCTTGATGTCGTTGTCGTACGCTATGACACCGCCCCGGAAGTAGGACGACGCCCCCGCCGCCGACGTTACCGCGCCGCCGAGAAGCCCTCCCGTACACGATTCGGCCACGGCGAGCGTGAGCCCTTTACTTTTGAAAATCTTGCCCAAATGCGCTACCATAGATTCCATAGCATAAGCCCCCTGTTACTGCAAATATTCAAAGCAACCACTATCCGCCGTCATCCCGAAACTACAAGGTACGCCATAATCCACTCATACGCCCACATAGACGCCAAAAGCGTTACGTTGGCCAGTATCCCGGCGGCTACGTCGTCCATCGTTACGCCCACACCGCCCTCTATCTCTTCCAAGCGGTAAACGGGGTACGGTTTGACTATATCGTAGAAGCGGAACAGGACGAAGCCCAGAAGGAGCGTGCGCCAGTTTACCGGTATCATAAAAAATGTAATAAACTGCCCTACGACCTCGTCGAACACCGTTTGTTTCGGGTCGTCGGAGCCGAACGTCTCTTTCCCCTTGTCGCAGAGGAAGAAGCTGATTGCGGTGAGTGTGATGGCCGCCCACCAGTAGTTTACCGCGTTTTCGGGGCCGGTGATGAAGGCAAGGTCGTCTTTGAAAAACCACAGCGCGGCGATGGCGGCTAAGGAGCCAATGGTGCCGGAGGCATACGGGAAATAGCCTATGAAGAGGCATGATGCGCCGGTTTTTCTTATCCAGTAAACGATGGTGTCCATAGCGTCAATCCCTGTACATGACGTCGATGCGCTCGGTCAACGCCTGCGTTAATGTTAATTGGTCTACGTGCTCAAGCTCAAGGCCGGCCGGCAAGCCCCGGGCGAACCTTGTTACCCGCACGCCCTCATCGCGCAAAATTCTCGCTAAGTAAAGCGCTGTCGTCTCAGCGTCGCCGCTGCCGCCTAAGCCGATTATTGTCTCTTTTACATCGTCATCCCCAGCGCGGATGCGCTCTTTCAATGAGGCGATCTGTAATTTCTCCGCCGTGATCCCGTTCAGCGGCGATAACAACCCGCCCAGCACATGGTACAGGCCGCGGTACCGCCCGGCGTTCTCTATTGTAAAGACATCTGTCGGTTTCTCAACAATACATATTACCGACCTGTCGCGCGCCTGCGAAGCGCATACTGAGCATACTTCGTTTTCGCTGTAATTGTGGCAGACAACGCAGCGCCTGATTTTCCGCCTTACCGCCAGCACCGTATCGGCCAGATATTTGCTCTCCGCCTCGGGCCGTTCCATGAGGTAGAGCGCGAGCCTCCACGCGCTTTTGCGGCCTATTGCCGGCAGTTTGGTCAGCGCTGATACTAATTCTTCGAGGCTCTGCAGCATTACATCCCCGGCAGGCCCAGGCCGCTTTGGATTGAGCCGAAAACGGAGTCTGATTCGCCCTTTACCTGTTCGAGCGCGTTTGAGTGTGCGGCTACGATCAGGTCTTCGAGCATTTCAACATCGTCGGGGTCTACTACCTCTTTGTTGATTTTGACGGAGACGAGCTCGTTCTTGCCGTTGACGACCACCTTGACCATTCCGCCGCCGGACGCGCCCTCGTACTCCTTGCGCTGGAGCTCTTCCTGCGCCTTCAGCACCTGCGACTGCATCTTCTGCGCCTGCTTGAGCAGTTTGTTCATGTTTTTCATCGTACCCCCCTGTTATATTATTTTTGAGTTAATATCTCGCCGTCAAACATTTCTGCTATCATCCGTATAACCTGTTCGGTTTTTGCGTCGTTGCCGGGGCCCGCCGGGTTTGCCGCGCTGACATTTTCCGGTTTGCTGTTGTTGATACCGGCACAATCCGCGCCGCCGTCATCATTACTGTCAGCATCCGCGTCTCCCCCGTTGCGTACTTCAAGCATAGGCTCCGGCTTAGGAACGGCGTACTGTTTCGGCGGCGGATTGCACGGCGGCGGCTCCGTCAGTTCAGTTTTTTTTTTACATCCTCAACGCTGTGGCCGGCGGCGAACTTGAGCAGCTGCTCTATGCTTGCGGATGTGTCGAGGTGCAGCAGTTTCAGCACAGCAACCTCCATCAGGAACCGCGGGTACGCGCTCCATTTAAGCTCCTGCTCGGCCTTTTTGATGATGTCAGCCATGCGCAGCAGGTCGGCCTCCGCGAACTCTTCAGACTCTTGGGCGTATACCTTCGCCTCGCCGGGCTCGATATCGATCCCCCGCGATCCGAGCGCACCGGGAATCCTTGCGAACAATAAATTTCTGATGTGCTCCTGCAAACCCATCGTGAACTCGTGCAGATCGTATCCGTCGAACAGTACCTTCTCCACAACGCTCAGAGCGGACGCCTGATTTTTCTCCTTGATGTCCTTCATTAGCCCGCGGAAGACATCCGTCCCCACGAGTCCCAGAACCTCCCTGACCTCTTTCTCCGACAGCCCGTCTTTGCAGAAGGAGCACACCTGGTCTAAAAGGCTCAGCGAATCGCGGACGCTGCCGTCGGCTTTGCGGGCAATGAGCGTGAGGGCGCTTTTTTCGAACGGGACGTTTTCGGCCTCGCATATTTTGGCGAGGTGCGAGGCGATCCGCTCAGCGCTCACGCGCCTGAAGTCGTACCGCTGGCAGCGCGAGTGGATAGTGGCCGGGATCTTCTGCGGCTCGGTCGTTGCCAGAATGAAGATGACGTTCTGCGGCGGTTCCTCGAGCGTTTTCAAGAGCGCGTTCCAGGCGTTTTTGGTGAGCATGTGCACTTCGTCTATCACTATGATGCGGTAGCGCCCCGTCATGGACGAGTACCCTATGTTATCGCGCAGTTCGCGGATATCGTCAACGCCGTTGTTGGACGCGCCGTCGATCTCCATCACGTCGAAACTGGCCCCCTTGAGAATATCGGTACAGGTAGCGCACTCGCCGCAGGGGTCTGGGGTGGGGCCTTTCTCGCAGTTGAGGGCGCGGGAGAGGATGCGGGCGGTGGTAGTCTTGCCGACCCCGCGGGTACCAGTGAAGATGTAGGCATGGGCGACCCGTTCCTTTTCGATGGCCCGGCGCAGGGTGCTCACGATGTGCTCCTGCCCGACCACATCGTCGAACCCCTTGGGGCGGTACTTTCGCGCGAAAACTATGTATGCCATATCCGGGCCTGTCCGTAAAATCTGTAAACGCGGGGGATCAATTACGCCTCCCTTGATCCCCGCCTGTTTATTGCAGGGGCGGCCGTCCCCGGCAGCCCGCTATTTTAAGGACCAAGTTAACCTGCGGCACACCGAGTACACGCTTACCGTTGCTCCCTTCCGGGCCTGGCGGGGTTCACAGCCTCTGGTTGCGCAGGGCCTGGTCCCATATTTTGTCAAAAAAAATGGCGGAGAGGCAGGGATTTGAACCCTGGGTACGGGATCCGTACACACGCTTTCCAGGCGTGCCCCTTAAACCGCTCGGGCACCTCTCCGAATAACCATAATCCATTATAAATTATACGATTGGATATTGTGCCTGTGCCGCGGCGCGGCATCACGGTTATCGGTTCCGCCGGGCCGCAGCGCGGGCGCAGTATCCAATCGTGCCTTCACTAATATAATAAACGGGCGCGCCCCATGTCAAAAGTTTATTTTTTGCTTGCGGGCAGATGGGGGGGCGATTTATATTCTACTATGACTTCCCCAGACAAAAAGCCGCCCAACGGGGCAGAAAACGCCGTTTCCGTGCTTGTGCTGAGCTCGGTCTACCCCCGTTACGGCGACGATACGGAGGTTCCCTGGCTGCGCGGGTCGCTGCGCCGCCTGCGGGACGCCGGCTGCAAAATCGCCGTCGTCGCCCCGGCCTACAAGGGGTGCAGGAGCCACACCATAGACGGGATACGGGTCCACCGGTTCCGCTACGCCCCCAAGGGGCTCGAAATACTCACGCACGACGAGGGCGCGCCCGCAAAAATCGCCAAAAATCCGCTTTTGCAGCTTCTGGGGGTACCATATATCATCTCCGGCTCGATAAAAACGCTGCTCGTATCCTATAAGATGAAGGCTCAGGTCCTGCACGCCCACTGGCCGTTCCCGCACGGGTTCGCGGCCTTTTTTGCGGCATTTTTCCGCCGGGCCCCGGTCGTCCTTAGCTGCCACGGGGCCGAACTGCTGCTCGCCCAGAGGAAAAAATGGATCCGCCCGCTGCTTAAAATGTTCTTCAGGCGGGCCGCCGCGGTCATCGCCAACAGCTCGTTCACGGTAGGCAAGATCAAGGAGGTCTGCGACCGGGAGGTCCTGACGCTAACCATGCCCACCGGGACGGAGCGCCCAACCGGCATCACCGGCGACGCGGTCTCCCGGCGGCAGGCGCGTACCGGCGGCGACGGCAGGTTCCGCGTCCTCTTCGTGGGCCGCCACATCGAGCGGAAAGGGATAGAGTACCTGATAACGGCGGCGGCGGCGCTCGACCCCGGCAAGTTTCAGGTACGCATCGCCGGCCACGGCAACCTGACCGGACGGCTGAAGGAGCAGGCGGCTACAGAGGCGCCCCGCCAGGTTGAGTTTTTGGGCAAAGTGCCAGCGGAGGACCTCATAAAAGAGTACGAGCGCGCCGACTGCTTCGTCCTCCCCGCCATCATAGACTCCCGCGGCGATACCGAGGGGCTGGGCGCCGTGCTCATAGAGGCCGCCGAATACGGCATCCCGCTAATCGCAAGCGAAGTCGGCGGCATCGTAGATGTCGTCATCCACAACCAAACCGGCCTGCTCGTTAAAGAAAAATCTCCGCAAGACCTCGCAAACGCGATACAGTTATTGTATAATGACAGCGGCCTGTCGCAAACGCTTACGAAGAACTGCATCGAGCATGTGCGCAGAGTCTTCTCGTGGGAGAGGACCACCGTTGACCAAATTAAGCTGTACAAGGAGCTGATAAAGTGAAATGCTACGAAATCACAGACTGTACGCCGGAGCAGCGGGAGACTTGCATCGTCTACCGCAACTTCCAAAACAACGCCGGTGATATGGCGAACATCTCGTGCTGGGTACTCAAACGAGGCAGCCCCGGCTGGACGCCCGGCGACGAGGCGCGCTGCTCCGAGTGCAAATACCACATAGCGGTAAGCCGCAACGGCGTAAGCGTCCAGCACTGCGGCAGCGGCGCGGTACTCATAACGTGCACCGGGACGCTCAACCTGCTGCGGACGGAGGTGCTCGGCGAAGTAGCGAAGAAGATCAAGGCGCAGAAACAAAACAAGGTGATCCTCGACATCTCGGCAGTAACCAACATCTACTCAAACGCAATGAGCATGATCGTGCGCCTGCATCTGCAATGCGAGGAGCTTAAGGGAAAGATAGTGATAGCAGGCGCTACCGGCTACGTCAAGGTCGCGCTTGACACGGTATCTATCGGCAAGTTCGTGGCCTGCACAGAGACGGTAGAGGAAGCGGAAGCGATCCTCGCAAAAGTCTGAATCATATCGTCCTGTGCACATCTACCCCGTCAACATAAATCGCACTCTTCGGGCGCGACGGGCAAAGGTTCTCGCAGGCCCCGCAGCCGATGCAGCGTGCCGTGTCGATCATCGGTATCTTGGGGGATGAAGCGTCTTCCGCCGATTGCGCGATCATCGTTATCGCCCCCGCCGGGCACTTGCGCGCGCAGAGGTCGCAAAATACCTTATCCCTGTTGACTACGCACAGATCAGCGTTCCAGACCGCAATGCCCGTCTGTATGGATGTTTTTTCCGCCGCCGTGATTGGGCGGATGGCACCTGTCGGGCAGGCCTGCGAGCACTTCACGCACTCGGGGCGGCAGTAGCCGCGCTCGAAGGTGAGGTGCGGCTGCATATATTCTGATATCTTGCTTGACGGGCGCAAAACGTGGTTCGCGCAGACCGTTACGCAAAGCTGGCAGGCAGTACAGCGGGCGCGGTGGTTCTTCGCGCTGTCGGATCCGGGGGGCAGTACCGGTTTTGCCCGCGCCGGGGCTTGTTTATCCTCAAGCGCCACAAGGCCGCCGTCGAATTGACGGGCGGAAACGCGGGCAGCGAGGCCGGCGAGCGTCAGTGCAATACCTGCCAGCAATCCTCGCCTGGCGAGATTATCGGCGGCTAAATCTTTTTGCGTATCGATTTTTGTATTTGCTGATGTTTTCATATCGGATGACACCTTCACGTCAGACGCCGCGTTAGTACCGCCGGATTTTTTGCCGGATGGCATGCCGAACGACTTTTTCAAACATCCGTCCACCGCGTAATCCACCGCCTTTTTAGGGCAGGCGTCCTTACAGTTAAAACACGTCACGCAGCGGAAATAATCTATTTCCATATCATTAGGATCAATACACCCCGCCTTGCAATTATTAACACAAATCCCGCATTTCGAGCACTTCTCCTTATCAATACGCATCTTCATCACCGAAGACCTCGCAAAGAGCCCCAAAAATACCCCAACGGGACAAACCCCGCTGCAATACCCGCGCCCGCTCTTCCATGCGAAAACGCTTACCAATAAAAACGTCAGCACAGCAACGCCTAAAACCGATACGCTCCTCAGCCACACATCAACCGTATAAAAGGCATAACTGTCCGACCGCTCCGCAAAATAAGCAAGGATATTATTCCCCCACTGGTACAACGGGCCAAAAATCTGCGACACCATCCTCCCATAAGCGCTGTACGGCTCAAGCAGGTTGGTCACCACAGGAAAGTGAAGCGCGGCGGCCATCAGAAAAACCACAAACAGCGATATCCGCAAAACCACCAACCCCCGGCGCGGAGGACGGTACGCAAACCGCACCTTCTTCCTGATACCGGCAATCCGCGAAACAACATCCTGATATATCCCCAAAGGGCAGATCACCGAACAATAGACGCGCCCAAGCAGAAGCGTCATCAATATTACCCCGGCGACAATCGCGTCGCTGACGGAGAGGCGCGCCGGGACAAACTGCATCTTGGCGCACCACCCGAGGTACGCGTGTATAGCCCCGGTGTAATCGAGGGACAGAAGCGTCAAGGCAATCAGAAAAAACGCCGCGAGGACGACCCGTATCTTTTTAAGCATCTTAATCAAACCTCCACCTTCAGCGACTCGACAAACTTGTCGATACGCTGCATCTCAAGCGGTATATCGATACGCTGCGGGCACTCCGGCACGCACTTCCTGCACCCTATGCACCTGTTGGCCTGCCGCACGGGCGACACGCTCCTGTCGAGCCCCACAAGATACGCCCGCCGCGCCCGGCGGTAATCGGGACTCTGCGCGTCGTCGGGGAAGTTCCCCTCGTTCATGCTGCGGGTGAAGTGCGTAAATACCGCGGGGATATCTATACCGTAGGGACACGGCATACAGTACTGGCACTCGGTGCATACGATGTTGTGATTTTCGAGCATGATACGCGCCACGTCTACAAGCATCGCGTTTTCCTTATCGTCAAGCGCCTTGAACGGCGAGTATGTGCATACGTTCTCCTCCAAATGCTCCATGAACGTCATACCGCTGAGCACCGTAAACACGTTCGGCAAACTCCCGGCGAACCGCATCGCCCACGACGCGGCGGTGGCGGCGGGGTCGGCCTGCATCATCCGCTCGCGCACCTTGTAGTGGGGCATGGCGAGGCGGCCGCCAAGAAGCGGCTCCATTATCATCACCGGGACGTTCCTCTCAACCGCGATCTCGTACTGCCGCCTCGCGCTCATGTTGGCACGGCCCACGGCGAGGTCCCAGTCGAAGTAGTTGAGCTGCACCATCACAAAGTCCCAGTCGTACTCTTTCATCAGATACTCGTAAAACGCGCCGTCGCCGTGGAACGACCAGCCAAGCTGCCGTATCCGCCCCGCCTCACGCTCCTTGAGCAGAAAATCGAGCATCCCGTTGTCGATATACCGCTCTTTCCAGTTTTCGTGGCTGCCGACGGAATGTATGAAGTAGTGGTCGATGTAGTCGGTCTGCAGGTCCTCGAACTGCTTGTGGTAAATCCGCAAAGACTCCTCGCGGCTGCGGGCGCGCTGGTTAGACAATTTGCTCGACAGGTAGTATGAGCTGCGCGGATAGCGGCTGAGCGCTATGCCGGTAGCCTTCTCCGAGAACCCCTTGACGTACACCGGCGAGGTATCAAAAAAGTTCACGCCGTGCTTTATGGCGTACTCGACCTGCCGGTTGACCTCGTCCTGGTCGATATCGTTGATGTCGGCCAGCGACTCCTTATGCGCCCGCGATACGCGCGGCAGGCGCATCATGCCGAAGCCCAGAAGCGATATTTTGTTGCCGAGCTTGTCGGTCCGGTAGGCCATCTCGCCCGTGGGGACGAAGCGGTTGGCGGCTGTTGCCCCGCCCGACGGCCCGCACCCGCCACCAATAGCGGCCAGCGCAGCGGAAGCCCCCAGCGCCTTTATGAAACCGCGCCGGCCAATATTGTCCGGTCTTTTTTCCATGTCCATGCAGATCTCCGTATATTCATAAGGATAATATAACATAATATAATAATCGGGAATGGGGAGATGAAAGATATTTTGGAAAAATATTTTGGCGGGGGGATAAATGGAAATTTAGCGAAGCTAAAGTCAAAATAAAATTCAAAATATTATGGGGAAATGTTTTGTCGGTGCATTGATCCGATGCCATCCCATGATACTGGGGAAAAGAGGCAACTTGCTGTGCTGGCGGAAGCATGCAACCCTTACATTAACAGCTCGGCCGCCGAAGAATTCGCTTACGATTGCAGTACCCGGTTCATATAGCGAAGTTTGGAACAATCGGTACGCGGCACGGCCCACGCCCTGAGCGTGGGGTTTTGACTCACCCGCGCACCGATGGAGCGAACTTCACCGATGCCGGGCGGCGAGTACTCTTATAGGTGCGGATGCTTCGGCGGCCGAGTTGTGAAAGCCGGTGATTGCATGCTCCCGCTGGTGCCGCAAGGGGCCTCTTTTCCCCCGTATACGGTATCACGACAGCACAATGCACCGACAAAACATTATCCCATAGTCTTTTAAAGTCAAAGTCAACGGCAACGATAAACCCCAAATTTACCGATAAATCTTTGCGTAATTCTTGACACCCCGGCCACTATAATGTAAATTTATGATACGGCAGTTTAACCATGATTTAGCCCAAAGGATCTTGCAGGATGAACGCATCCATCGGCGGTAGAATTAGACGTGCAGGCCGCATTTTTGGCGCGGTGGCGGCGGTGGTGCTGTTGTCGGTTTCGGCGGTTAACGCGCAGGGTGGGAGTTTTACCGATAAGCGGGATGGGAAGACGTACCGTACGGTGAAGATTGGGAAGCAGACATGGATGGTTGAGAATCTGAACCATAAGACCGGTAGTTCCGTCTGTTACGATAATGAAGAAAGTAATTGTCAGAAGGATGGACGGTTGTACGATTGGAATACGGCGTTGAACGCTTGCCCTGCGGGGTGGCATTTGCCGAGCGATGCGGAGTGGACGGCGTTAACGGATTTTGTGGGCGGAGAAGAGACGGTAGGAACGAAATTGAAGTCGAAGACAGGGTGGTCTACAGGTAAGAACTATAAAGTTGCTACGGACGATTACGGTTTTTCGGCCCTGCCCGGCGGCTACGGCTACTCAGATGGCAACTTCTACCGCGCCGGCTACGGCGGCTACTGGTGGAGCGCCACGGAGTACGGTGCGAGCCTCGCCTGGTACCGGATCATGAGCAACGATATCGACTACGTGTTCAGGTTCTACGGCATCAAGACGAGCCTGTATAGCGTGCGTTGCCTGAATGACTCAGCGGCCACGCAATAGCACAGCAATTGCGAGCCGCGCCTTTTGCGGGGCGGTGCTTTTTATATTTTGTGCGGTAAATGACAATTTACCGGCCGGTATGGATTTCAACATTATCGTATTCTCCACAAAACCAGGTGTTTGTCCTTACATACCTTTTCCTATAGTGGGATATTGGGAATAGAATTGATATACTTAAACACTACATCCTTTTCAGTTACAGGTATTTTAACAATTTGATATGGTCGAGTAAACCCATCCGTTGCCGGTCCCTTTGGGGCTTTTATGTATATGCTTACAACAATATCATCAGAATATTCTTTTATACTTGTAATGTTAATACTCCAACCGCCACTAGGACGAGCTATATCAATAACCGCAATTACCTGATGCGTCCCGAAATTAATATTTTTTCCCGTAGAATATAAACATATCAAACTATCAAATTCCGCCTGTGTTTTTATCACGAAGTTTCCTGTACCGCCACGACAAACATATTGCCCTTCTTCTATTAAAACAGGCTTAATTGTTATTGGATATGTGTCAGACATATCGCAGCTAGTTATTACTGTAAATACCGGCAACACTGTAAGTATACATAATAGGATATTCTTTTTCTGCCGAACAGGCATTATGAGCCTTCTCCTCACAACAATAATTTTCCATTCATCGCACATCCCGCCGTAGAGACGCAATGCATTGCGTCTCTACAACACCGGGATTGCCGCAAATTACATTTTAATACAGATACAACCTGCCTATTTCCCAACAACGGAATGCATCAAATAGAACCCTCCGATAACAAGCGCCCCAATGCCGCTCATTGCCATGAGCAGCCCGCTGAAAAACTCGTACCGGCGAGCATTTACACATTGCCGTATTCCGGCCATACGCATCATTCTTGACATAACCCCCCCTTTGTTTTAAGATGTGTTATTTATATTTTAAACAATAAACTGCTTCCCCCTAATTCATCCCGCATGTCAGTACTATAATATAATACATTTTTGTGAAAAAATCAAGGAAAAAGAGGCGTTTTTTTCGAAAAAAAGATTACAATAATTACGTGTTTTTGTGATGTTTTGCGGGCAAATTCAGATGATGTCCGGCTCTTGTAATATTCCGGCAGATGCTGTCTTTTGGCCGTGCTGATTTTTCAGCGATTGACATCATCCATATACTTTCGGACCGCCGAGCGCAGCTGGGCCGCGGTTTTGGATGTTTTGCGTATCAGGCCCGGCAGCTGTTTGGGGTTGATGAAGATTACGATCAGTACGAGGATCAATAAAATTTCAGAAAAACCTACTCCGCTTGTCATTGTTCTACCCCCCCGCGCGCTGCTGGATTTGCCAGATATGATATTAATATGCTGACCGCGTAGAGGCCAACAAGCGGCGTTGCCAAAAGTATTTGCGACAGCACGTCCGGCGGGGTAATGACTGCCGCGAGAATGAAGATCAGCACTATCGCGTGGCGGAAATATTTTATCATGAAGCGGTGGTTTATTACGCGCATCTTTGAGAGGACGAACACCACTACCGGCAATTCGAAAGCCAGGCCGAAGGCGAGGCTTAAATTTATCAGGAAACTTAAGTATTCATCAATCCTGTAGAACGGGGCGATCTGGCCGGACGCGAACGCCGTCAGGAATTGCAGGAGCATCGGGAGCATGAAGTAACAGAAGGTTATCCCCAAAAGAAAACAAAATGTTGACGCTATCGCCGCCGGGAGGATGACAAGTTTCTCTTTTTTGTATAATCCGGGGGATACGAAGCTCCATATCTGCTGGAATATGACGGGGGACGCTATAACTATGCCGCATGTCAACGCTATCTTGAAACTCAGCATTACCGTTTCCGCCGGTGCGGTGTAGATTATTCGCGGGGACGGGTCGGATAACCTTAACGGGTAGATTGCAATCCATTCAAATATGCGCGTCCAATAAATACCGCACGGTATCGCGCAGATTATTACGGCGCAGATGCAGCGGATTAACGTCCGCCGTAATTCTTCTATGTGGCCGATGATGGACATTTTGGGGCCATCGGCGTTGTTATCGGAAGCGAGCGGCCGGGGGCGGCCGCCCCTACAGGCGTCATCGTTATTGATGGCATCATTTGCGGTATTGCCACCGGCAGTATCCGCGCCATCGTTATTGACGGCATTATTGCCGTCAGGACGACTGTTCGTCACCTTTTGGCTTGCTCCCGGCATCGTTGGCTGAGGATGTTTTTGCCGCGGTATCATCAGTATCAAGTTCTTTTGCGGCGTTTTTAAACTCCTTTACGCCGATACCCAGCCCCCTTGCCAGTTCGGGGATCTTTTTCGCGCCGAAGAGGATCAGCACGATCAACAGAATTAACAGCAGTTCCTTAACGCCAATGGGACCCATATTGATTTCATCCTTTCAGTTTACGGCCAAATTCGTGCAGGCGCCCCGCCTGCAGCACAAACGCCTCGAGGTTCGCCTCAATAAGCTGCGGGAACGGGCTGCCGTCCGTTTCCACCGCGAGGAACGGGAACTCGCCGATATCGGCGTATTTGAGGGCTTTTTCCTCCCAGCCCGGGACTTTCGCCTTGCCGGCCACGTTCATCTCTTTTTTGAGTATGGCCTCGGCTACGCGCGACGGCATGCAGCCGAACGGGCCGATGGAAATCACGCCGCACGAGTCGTGCAGAATTTCCCTCAAAGCAAGCCCGACCGTGAGTATCGCCTCGCCGCGGAAGCGGATGTCTATCAGGTGCTGCGCGGCTTCGATTGTCTTCTCTACCTCCAGCATCTCAAACTTGTACAGCCCGCTTTTCGCCATAACGGTCTTGATCTTGCGCTCCCAGTAATCCTGAAGCGCAGATGTCAGGCGTACGCGAATCATATTGGTGAAAGTCATCATTTCATCGTCGCCGAGCCTGGCGTTCAGGATGTAGTTGCTGTAGCAGAGGAACTCGCTGATAGGCGCGACCTTAGACGCGAAACCGCGTGTTTCTAAATAATCGGCAATGTTTTTGCGGCAGAACTCGTCGCGGCGCACGAATATCTCTCCGATAATGGAGACCACCGGTACATCCGCCGGCTTCATTTTCAGCGGTATCTGCGACAGGCGCTTTGCCACTTTGTCAAGCATCTTCATAATACCGCCCTTTATCTTGCCCTCGAAGAACCTTATCAGCTCGCCCCAGCACTCCTCAAGCTCGGAGAGCGCTTTTTCCTTATCCTGAGCGGTTACCGCGAGCATGCTGCGGATGTCGTTGAAGACATCCGAAATCACTATGCTCTGCCACCCTTTCAGAATGCTCTTGACGCCCATGCCGCCGTAGCCGTTTTCGTCCGTAAGCGTAAATACGGCGCAGTTGGGGATTTTCAGGTTCTCTATATTCTGCTCGATGGCGCGGTAATACTGGCCAAGGCGGCACGGGCCGTCGCTTGTGGCCATGAAGAACAGCGTGATCTTGTCAGGGTCTTTCTTCTCTTTCATGTACTGCAAGAACGATCCGGTCGTAACGATGTACGGCACGCACTCTTTACATGTGGAATTTTTCTTGCCGAGATTCAGTATCTCCTTATCAGCAACAGGCAGGGCGCGGCAGTCTACCCCAAGGCTCCTGAAAATCGCCGCGAGCGCCTCCGTACCATACCTGCCCATAGACGGCAGCACGAGTTCTACTTTCGGATCAAAGATAGAGTAGTATTTACCGTCGGATGCCTTAACCCGCGTGTCCATCTCCGCCACAACCGCCGGGATAAAGGTTGTATCCGCGGGCGGGAGATTTTTACAGATACGGCGGTAGCTCTGCATAATATCAACAGCCGCCTCTATCCTCGTGTCAATCCCGGCGTCGGCAGTATGCTGGTCGAGCTCAAGCGTAAGAGACGGTTTCGATTTCATCAGGTTGCGGAAATAGCTCAACACAAACGAGTCCGGCCCGCAGGAGAAGTTGGTGATGAACACGCCGAACAGATTATCCCGTTCCTTAACGAAACGCGCCGCCTTCATTATCTTCTGCCCCATACCCCAGTACATTTTCGTATCTGCCTTATACTCAGCAGCCGGCAGCATGTCGAACGGGATGACGATGTACCCGCGCGACGCGGCCTTGTGCGGTATGCCCATGTTGGCATCGGCGGCGAACGAGTTGTAGGGGCGGCCGAAAACAACAAGGCCGAACGTATCGGGATGCTCGTCGAGATACTTCAGCGCCTTCTGCCCGTATACCTGCAGCTCGGCGTCAAACGCGCGCTGGCGGGCGACCGCTTTTTCGAACGCGGCGACAGCGGCGTTCTCACCCGTACGCAATACCGTCACCGCCATCCTGATCAGCTCATTGCGCACCCGCGCCCTGTCGTAATCCTTATCCATCTGCAATACCGGCGACAGCACGGTGGTCTTCGACTCCTCAATCTCGCGGCGGAACGTCGCTTTCAGATAATAAGGCTCGCCCTGAACGAATACGCACGTTTTGCTGTACGTAGACGGGTTCTTGACGGGGATCTGCGAGACGTGCGGCAGGAAAATGTAGTCGGGCTTCTTCTTGAGCAGGTTCATGAAACTGCCGTGCGTCAACTCGGCAGGCAGGCAGAACGCGGCCTCAATGCGGGCAAACCCCTCGGGGTCTATTTTGTCGGAGAGTACAACCTTGTAGCCCATCTCGTGGAAAAAGTGCGAATACAGCGGGTACATAGCGTGCGTAAGGAATGAGCACATTATGCCTACCGTCTTCCCCTCTTCACGCGGCTCTTTGACCCCGAACTCCTCAAACAAAAGCCTTTGGCGGACTGCTACGAGATCAAGGTCCTCAACCTCTACCTCCTTGTGGAGGCGCATATTGTAGTATTTGTTGCAGACGCCTCCGAACGGGTACTGCTTGTCGTTTACGCGGATGCGCGAGATCTCGCACTTCCTGTCGCACTTCTCCTTGCCGCCCGCGCATACAAAACTCCCCTCGCGCGTAGCCTCGCGGCCTATCAGTTCTTCGAGATCGAAATAGGATGATTCGGAGAGGCCGATATCCATCCTGTTAACAGTTTCAAGCGCTACGCCGAACGCACCCATAAGGCCCGGTTCAGGCGGGACGACTATCTGGTGTTTCATGAGAGACGCCATCGCAACCGGCACCGCCCTGTTGTAGCATACGCCGCCCTGCATGAAGATTTTTTTGCCGACCTGGCGCGACCCCTTTACGCGGTTCAGGTAGTTGAGGCAGACAGAGTAGACGAGGCCGGCGAGGATGTCGTCTTTCCCTATACCCTCCTGCCCTGCGGTCTTGATATCGCTTGATATAAACGCCGAGCACTGATCCGTAAAATTAGGCGGCGACTTGCCGAACAGCGCGCGCTCGCCGATCTCCTCCGTCATCACATTCAACGATTCCCGCGCAGACTCCTCAAGGAACGACCCCGTCCCCGCGCTGCAAGCCTCGTTCATGGCGTAGTCGGACGGGACGCCGCCAGTAAGGAACGTATACTTCGCGTCCTGCCCGCCGATCTCAAAAATCGTATCGACATCCTTATCAAAATAGGCGGCAGCGGCAGCGTGAGCGATAATCTCGTTGATGACATTGTCAGTCAAAGCGTGAAGCGCCGCGATCTGACGCCCGGACCCGGTCACACCCAACCCGGTTATATCAAACTTCACATCCCCCACCTGCTCCTTAATCGCCTTGTAGCAGTTGCGAGACGCCTGTATCGGGTCGCCGTTAGTCCTCAAATATACAGACCCGACGACGGCCTTGTCCGCCCGGCGCATCAACACCGCCTTGGTAGTGGTCGATCCCACATCAAGCCCCATCACGCACTCGTCCCCTATCTTGACGGCGTCCTTGTTCATCGTCTTGAACGAGACTAGGTCCATAGCCTCTGCCAGCGGCTCGTGGCGGCCGAAGGAGGTGGGGGCGTCGTGGATGACGGAGGCGTGGTCTTTAGGCAGGGCGACGCAGTTGTTATCGGCGGCCCAGAGCGCGGCGCCGTAGGCCTCGAACACCTCGGCGGTCTTGGGCACGTCGAGCGCCCCGAACCGCGTCTTGAGAATTTTGACCATCGCGGTGTTGAGCGACCCGCCGCCGATGAGCGCGGTCTTTTCGCTCTTCAAATCCTTGACCAAATCGCTGATCTTGTCGGCCATCATTAGGCACAGCCCGGCGGCGATGTTCTCGCGCGGCTCGCCCTTGTTGAGCGCGTGGGTACAGTCGCTCTTGCAGAAGACGCTGCACCGCCCGGCGATCTTGTGGGGCGTACCCTTCTTGGCGAGCTCCACCGCCTCCTCAAGGGTCATCCCCATGCGGCGGATCTGCTGCAGGAAGAACTCACCGGTACCCGAGGCGCACTTGTTCCCGGAGTGGACTGAGCTTATACCGCCCTTGGAGTTCATAACGTAGACGATCTGCGTCTCGCCGCCGGAGCTTATGACGAGCTGCGGGCGCTCCCCATCGGAGTAGACGTCGCGGAGGGCGCACTCTACGGCCTCCGGCTCCGAGATGCTTGAGAGGTCCACGCTCGACCTAAACGCGCGCCCGGTGACGGCGATCCGGCCAACATCGACCATGTCGTTCTGACCTAACAGCTTGAGCACCACAGCCTTAGGGTCCCCGTCGTGGGGAACGCGGCCGGTAGCCTCGATCTTCCTGTGTTCGCCCGAAACATCCAGTTTTACGTACTGGACGGTGGTGGCGCCAAAGCAAATTCCCAGTGTTTTCATCAAAACTCCATATCGGCAGAAATCAATACGTTTAGAATCAAGAATATCAAATATAATATATGGCGGGACAAAGTAGATACAATGTAACCGGATTATTTCGTCCCCCTCCCGGATGACGCCGGCGGGGAGCTAACCGGCGCTAAGATGGGACAGGCAGGCCGGACCGGGGCGGCGGGGGACGGCCGCCTTCGCCCAAACTTTTTCATAAAAACATTGCCTTTTTCCCAGTTTGCTATTATTTTATGTAGTTATTAGCATCACACTAATGGTGCGACGGGGGGATATGTTGCCTGGTTTAGCCGGGTAATTATATATTATCAACATTTAATTCAAACGAAAGGCACTGATACCATGGAAATCATAGTAACGTGCGTTTTTCTTCTTATCCTGACGGCAGTGGGCGCCGCCGTTTACCTAATTTATATTTATAATTCCCTCGTCCGCCTGCGCCAAAGCTACAGCAGCGTGTTTTCCAATGTTGATGTCCAACTGCTGTACCGCTACGACCTGATCCCGCAGATTGTGGCGGCCGCTAAGAGCTATATGGACTACGAGGGTACAACTTTCAAGGAGGTTGTTGAGGCGAGACAGAATGGCATGGCTGCCTCTTCGATCGACGACAAGGTTGCGGCGGATAAGAGGATGACGGCGGCGCTGGGGCAGTTGAGAGTCACGTTTGAGAACTATCCCGGCCTGAAAGCGAATGAACAATTTCAAACGCTGATGAGAGAGCTCTCAGATACTGAGAACAAACTCGCCGCTGCGCGGAGGTCTGTCAACTCGGCCGCAAAAGAGTATAATATAGCATGCGAACTGTTCCCAAATGTTCTCGTCGCTAAAAGATTCGGCCACGAAAAGGTGCCGATGTTCGACATTACCGACGCCGGAGTTGACAAGGCGGCCGCCCTGAAGGCTCCTAATGTAGGCGCTATGCTGGGCAACAAATAATGTTGTATTATTGCAGACACGATTAAATATTATACCCACGCCGTACAGCGGCATCACGGACGTCCTGCACGTGCGGGGCGGCGTTAGTATAATACTTAAATACAGAAATAGGGGGATAAATGGTACTTATCTTTATCGCAGTAATTCTGGGCGTCTTTATTTTCCTGAACCTGAAACGCCCGAAACCAACCGACACGGTTGAAGATATCAAGGTCTCCTATGTAGGTACCGAAACGCAGCTGCAGCGTAACAAATGGTCTACGGCGGCCTTGCTCGCTACCTATCCGCTGCTCATGGCAGCCATGGCGTTTATATTGGCGTCGATATTCAGCGGTGATTCGGGCGCGGGGGCCACGCTCTTTTGGCTGTTTTTGGCGATTCTCGTGATATGGACCGGAATATCGTACTTTACATACACCAAAACCATCCGCAGGCACACGATGTCGCGCCCGATTGAGCGCAGCGAAAACAGGCGGATATACGATCTGCTGGAGAACCTCTGCATATCGTGCGGGATGGATATGCCGCAGCTGTGCGTAATAGAAGACGATTACCTGAACGCCTTCGCGAGCGGTATAAAAAAGGAGGACTACACAGTCTCCCTTACAAGAGGACTTATTAACAACCTTACAGACGAAGAGCTTGAAGGCGTTATAGCGCACGAACTCATGCACATCCGCAACGGCGACGCGAAGCTCAATACGCTCTCCATGGTGCTAAACGGGGTCTTCTCTACCATCTCCGGCACCGCACAGAGGTGCACAACCGGCCTTTTTAAAAAATTAAAGACAGTCCGCGTCAATCAACTGCGGGACCCCGGCGCGGCCCTTGCCATACACTGTGGCATGTTCTTTGCCGCAATATTTGCCTTCTGTCTGTCTCTATACACAGCCGTCGTCACAAATTGCGCCGCCATCATGCACTTCGCCATATCGCGCAAACGCGAATTCATGGCAGACGCCGGAGCCGCGCAGATGACCGGCAACACAATGGCCCTGGCAAACGCACTGAGAAAAATATCCGGCAACGACTACATCGCAAGCGTGAAAAACGCGGAGGTGGCATCCATGTTCATATCCAACCCATGCGTAAACATCAGCGCGGCGGAAGCGCCGGGAGTAATGACGCTGCGCGCCAAATTAAACGCCAAAGTCAGAAGGTTCTTCTTTGTTGACGAACTGGCCATGACGCACCCCGATATACGGGTGAGAATCAAAATACTTGAGCAGATTTAGCAGGACAAAACGCTTAAGGCCGGACGGGCTGCCAATGCGCGGCCCGGGCCATCTAATTCTCCACCAGTTCCGCCTGGTACACCACATTCCCGGCATCGTCGGCCATTTTTACGCTTTTGTACAGACAATCCGGGCAAAAATCCATCTCATTGGCCCAGCGCAGGGTATCTAAATCTACCTTCACCGTATTGAACATCTCCTTGTCCAGCAAATCTCTTACAAACTGGCTGTGATCCTCTTCCAATGTTTCCTTGAAGTCTATGGTACCCTTTGTCCCGTCATTAAATTCAACAAAAACCCGATAATCACCACGCAGTTCCGCGTTAATTACCTGTGCCATTTTTATCCTCCTTAAACAAGGGGCTTAATTTTACTGAATGTTTTTTTAGTCCGCATCGACTCCCAATTCTGCAACAGCTCCTCCCTGTGCTGTTCAGCCCACTCCTCCACAAGCCCCCGAAGTTTAGCCGGCAACTCTCCCTCCAAAACATTCAATGTTTGTATTTCGACCAGAGCCTTGTACTCATTGTAGGCGACATGAAAATGGGGCGGACTGTGATCCCGGAAATACATCGTTATCACAATCCCCAAAAATCGGCTTATCTCAGGCATATTACTCCTCCAGTAGTATAGATTAGTATTCTTCGGTATAATCATAATATAATACATGGCATGGCGGTTTAGCAAAAAAGAAAGCCGGCCTCCTCTGCGAGAAGCTGCGCCCCGCCAATCCCCCGAAAAGCGCGGCGGGAAGAAGGGGGTTCTTGACATCAAGGTCGTCACAAAGTCCGGGATGGTCATAGATATAGAAATTCAGCGCGGGGATGTTGCGCGGATGCGTGAGCGCATAGTATTTTATATTTCAAGCCTGATTAAGGACCAGCTGCTCTCCGGCGATGGGTACGACGAGATCCGGCGGGTGATAGGCATGGTAATCACCGAGCGCGGGCTGATACCGGAAGATGCGGAGTACCACCACCGGTTCACGCTCTACGACTTGAAGTCCGGCATAGCGCTGACGGACCTGATCGAGGTCCACACGCTGGAATTAGCCAAATTACCGAA